>JANPBI010000283.1:0-28305 GCA_031430315.1 Rhodobacterales bacterium
GGTCGCCGCCCATATCATCGTCGCGTTGCAGACCATCGTGTCGCGCAACGCGGATCCGCTGGCCTGTCTGGTCGTGTCGGTCTGCACGGTGGAAACCGACAGTTCGGCGCGAAATGTCATCCCCCAGCAAGTGCGGATGTCGGGAACGGTGCGCACCATGGACCCCAAGGTGCAGGACATGGCCGAACGTCGGATTGCCGAAATTGTCGAGGGGACGGCCCGAACCTTCGGAGCAGAGGCCAAGGTCACGTATATCCGCAACTATCCAGCAACCGTGAACACACCTGAAAACACCGCATTCGCGGCCGAAGTCGCGCGCGCCGTATCAGGCAAGATCGATGCAAACTATCCCCCCTGCATGGGGGCCGAAGACTTCAGTTTCATGCTGAACGAACGGCCCGGGGCCTATATCTTCCTGGGCAATGGCGACACGGCCAATGTCCATCATCCGGCCTACACGTTCGACGACAACGCGATCCCCTATGGGGCAAGCTGGTATGCGGGAATGGTCGAGGCGCGGATGCCTGCCAGCTGAGACCCGGTTAACGATCCCTCAATCGGCAATCGCCGGTGCGGGGTCGTAGCGGCCTGCCAGATGCGCGGGGGCGTTTCGGGCCAGGTTCGCCAGCGTCCCCCTGATGTCGTCCTTGCCATAAACGTCAAGGATTTCAAATGGTCCGCGCGGAAAGTTCAGACCCAGCCGCAACGCCGTGTCGATATCCTTGCGCGGCAGGTTCTGTTCGTGCAGAACCCAGGCCGCCTCGTTCACCAGGGTCGCCTCGATCCTCAAGGCGATGTCGTCGGCATCGTCAGGGGCGGGGGCGGCATCATCAGGATAAAGAAATCCCAGGCCCGATTTTCGTCCAAGATGCCCGCTGGCGACACGGCGCTTCAGCATGGTAAACGGAAAGTAGCGGGGATGGTGGCCCAAGGCGTCATACAGGCCCTGGGTTGCTGCAAGGTTCACATCTGCCCCGATCAGGTCGATCAGAGCAAAGGGTCCAAGACGGTAACCCGCCGCCAGCATCGCGCCGTCGATTTCGGCAGCTGCGCGCCCTTCTTCCAGCATAGCCAGAGCCTCGCCATAAAACGGGCGCGCACAGCGATTGACGATGAAGCCGGGACGATCGGGGCAAGGGATAACCGTCTTGCCCGCCGCGACGGTCAGCACCCGCGCCCGGTCCAGCGCAACGCCTGAGGTCCCGTCATGGGCGACCAGTTCAACCAGCCGCATCGCCGGGGCGGGATTAAAGAAATGCAGACCCAGCACCCGTTCGGGATGACGCAGCCCTTTGGCCAGCCGCGCCACCGACAACGAAGACGTATTCGTGGCGAGGATTGCCGAGGCGGCTACGATACCCTCCAGTTGGGCAAAAAGGGCTGTCTTGGCAGAGGCGTCCTCGATGATCGCCTCGATGACCAGATCGGCGGCGGCCAGCGATGCCGCATCGGGCAGGATGGCAATCCGGCCCAGGGTGTCATCACGGGCCTCGGGTGTCAGCTTGCCTGCAGCGACCCTTGGCGCAAGTGCTTCGGCTAGCCGGTCCCCTGCAAGACTGCGCATGGTCGGATTGGCATCGGTTGCCACCACGGTCATGCCCGCCGCGGCATAGACCTGCGCGATCCCCAGACCCATCGCCCCAAGCCCAACGACCGCGATGGTGGTCATGACCCCTTGAACTCAGGCTTGCGGCGTTCGCGAAAGGCGCGGATGCCCTCACGCTTGTCGGCGCTGTCCAAAAGCGTCTCGAAGCCAGTGCGTTCGTCTTTGAAGGCAAGCCGCGCCTCGGATCCATTGACCAGCGCCCGTTTGGCCGCGACCAGCGCCAGGGGCGCACGGGCAGCCAGCCGGGCCGTCAGAACCTCGGCCTCTTCGACCGCCGACCCCGGCACGCGGTAGGCGCAAAGCCCCCAGGCCTCGGCCAGGGCGGCGTCGATGATCTCTCCCATCAGAACCATGCGCGCGGCACGGGCAGGGCCGACCCGCGCCATCAGCCGCTGGCCGCCGCCCGCCCCGGGGATCAGGCCGAGGTTGCTTTCAGGCAGGCCCATCCGCGCGGTGCCGCCGACAACAAGCAGGTCCGCCATCAGCGCAAGTTCAAGCCCTCCGCCCAAGGCAAATCCGTCGACTGCCGCGATGATCGGCTTGGGAAAGGCGCGGATCGACGACCAATGTGTTTTGCGCGGATCGGTAAAGCCCTCGGCGCTGGTCTTGACCTCGATCTCGGCGATGTCCGCCCCGGCGGCAAAGTTTCCGCCCGCGCCGCAGATCATCGCGGCATGGCACGACCGGTTTTCCGCCAGCCAATCCAAAGTGGCCGCAATCGCACCGAGAAGTTCGGTATTCAGGGCATTTGTCGCCTCTGGCCGGTTGAGTGTCAGCCGGGTCCAGCCTGCAAAATGATCAACCAACAGGATATCCATGCGCGCATCTTGCGCGGTATGAGGGAAAATTCAAGGATAATTTTAAGCTTGAAATTGTTTTGTCAGACTGTCAGGCTGGGCCAACTGCTGGAGAGTGCCATGAACATCTTGTGTCTCGGGGGCGGCCCTGCCGGCCTGTACTTTGCCATCTCGATGAAACTGCGCGACCCCGCGCATCAGGTGACGGTGCTGGAGCGGAACCGGGCCAACGATACCTTTGGGTGGGGCGTGGTCCTGTCCGATGACAGCCTGGGACGGATGGCTGCGAATGATCCGGTGTCCGAGGCGGCGATAAGGGGACAGTTCGCCTATTGGGATGACATTGCCGTTGTCCATAATGGCGCAAGGACCGTGTCGGGCGGGCACGGCTTTGCCGGGATCGGCCGCAAGGCGCTGTTGATCCTGCTGCAGGCGCGCGCGCGGGACCTGGGGGTCGACCTGCGGTTCGAGACGGAGTTCAGGACGGCCGAGGAATACCGCACCGAATACGATCTTGTCGTGGCGACCGACGGGTTGAATTCCACGGTGCGGCGCGAATATGCGGATGTGTTCCAGCCCGACATCGACACGCGCCGCTGCAAGTTTGTCTGGCTGGGCACCCATGCCAAGTTCGACGACGCGTTCACCTTCATCTTTGAAAAGACCGCGCATGGCTGGGTCTGGGCGCATGTCTACCAATTTGACGACCAGACGGCGACCTTCATCGTCGAATGCCTGCCCGAGACGTGGGAGGCCTTGGGATTCCCCGCGATGACCAAGGAAGAAACCGTCGAGACCTGCCGCCGGATTTTTGCGGCGCATCTGGGCGGGCATGACCTGATGTCGAACGCGGCCCACCTGCGCGGCTCGGCGGTCTGGATGCAGTTTCCGCGCGTGATCTGCCAGCGCTGGTATCACCGCAACGTGGTTCTGATGGGTGACGCGGCGGCGACGGCGCATTTCTCGGTCGGGTCGGGGACGAAACTGGCGCTGGAATCGGCGATTGCGCTGGCCGACTACCTGCATTCGGAGCCGACGATGGAGGCGGCGTTCGAGCGGTATCAGGACGAACGCCGGGTCGAGGTGCTGCGGCTGCAATCTGCGGCGCGCAATTCCTTGGAATGGTTCGAAGAGGTAGAGCGGTATCTGGACATGCCGCCTGTGCAATTCGCCTATTCGCTGTTGACCCGCAGCCAGCGGATCGGGCACGAAAACCTGCGCTTGCGTGACCCGGAATGGCTGGCCGAGGCTGAGGCCTGGTTTCAGCGGCAGGCGGGCGGAAACGAGGGGCGTCGCCCGATGTTCGCGCCCTTCACACTGCGGGGCATGCGGCTGCAGAACCGTGTCGTCGTCAGCCCGATGGCGCAATACAAGGCGGTGGATGGCTGCCCGACCGACTGGCATTTCGTGCATTATGCCGAACGCGCCAAGGGCGGGGCGGGGCTGGTCTATACCGAAATGACGTGCGTGTCCGCGCATGGCCGCATCACGCCGGGCTGTTCGGGGCTTTACGCACCCAAGCACGAGGTTGCGTGGAAGCGGCTGGTCGATTTCGTCCATGCCGAGACGGATGCGAAGATCTGTTGCCAGATCGGGCATTCGGGCCGCAAAGGATCGACGCGGGTCGGCTGGGAAGAGGACAACGCGCCCTTGCCCCACGGCAACTGGCCGGTGATGAGCGCGTCGGCGGTGCCATGGTCGCCGGCCAACCAAGTGCCGAAAGAGATGGACCGCAACGACATGGACAAGGTCCTTCTGCAGTTCGTCAAGGCGACCGAAATGGCAGCGAAATGTGGGTTCGACATGATCGAGCTGCATGCGGCCCACGGATATCTGATCTCCAGCTTTATCAGCCCGGTGTCAAACCATAGGGCCGATGAATACGGGGGCAGTCTGGAAAACCGGATGCGCTATCCCCTGGAGATTTTCGCCGCGATGCGGGCGGAATGGCCGGGGGAAAGACCAATGTCGGTCAGGATTTCCGCGAACGACTGGCTGGGCGCGGATGGGGTGACGGGGTCCGAGGCGGTGGAGATCGCGCGCGCCTTTGCAGGGGCTGGGGCCGATATCATCGACGTCAGTGCAGGGCAGACCTCGACCGAGGCGAAGCCGGTTTATGGCCGGATGTTCCAGACCCCCTTCAGCGACCGCATCCGCAACGAGGCGGGGCTGGCGACGATGGCGGTGGGCAATATCACCGAAGCCGATCAGGTGAACCAGATTTTGCTGGCGGGACGGGCCGATCTTGTGTGCCTGGCGCGGCCGCATCTGGCCGATCCCTATTGGACGCTGCATGCGGCGGTGCAGGCGGGAGATACAGGCACCGACTGGCCGCTGCCTTATCTTGCGGGACGCGATCAGGCGCGGCGGCTGGTGGTCAAGGCGACCGAGGTGATCCGTGCTTGAAGGGCACCGCGTCCTGATCACCGGCGGCGGCTCCGGCGCCGGGGCCGACCTTGCGCGCGGATTTGCGGCGGCCGGGGCCGAGGTGGTGATCGCGGGGCGCAGGCGAGACGCGCTGGAGACGGTAGCGCAGGCGACCGGGGCTGAGGTGGTCGTGGCGGATGTGACGGATGCGGGGTCGGTAGCGGCGATGTTCGCGGCGGCGGGACCATGCGACATCGTCATTGCCAATGCGGGGGCGGCAGATTCAGCGCCGTTTCTGAAGACCACGCTGGAGCAGTGGAATGCGATGATCGCGGTCAACCTGACGGGTGTTTTCCTGACCCTCCAGGTCGGCCTGCGGCAGATGTCGGGCTGGGGGCGGCTGATATCCGTCGCCTCGACCGCCGGGCTGAAGGGCTATGCCAAGATCGCGCCCTATGCGGCGGCCAAGCATGGGGTGATCGGCCTGACGCGGTCCCTGGCGCTGGAGGTGGCCAAGGGGCCGGTGACGGCGAATGCCCTCTGCCCGGGGTTTCTGGACACGCCGATGACGGATCGGTCGGTGGACGTCATCGCGGCCAAGACCGGGCGCAGCCTGGCTGAAGCACGCAGCGCGCTGGAGGCGATGAGCCCGCAAGGCCGCCTGATCCAGCCCGCCGAGGTCACGGCCGCGGCGCTATGGCTGTGCGGGCCGGGGTCCGAAGGGATCAACGGGCAGGCGATTGCCATATCTGGAGGGGAAGCGTGAGCGAGCTTTCCAAGCGGCGGCTCAAGATGTGGATCAGGCTGTTGGGCGTGACCCGCATGGCTGAAAGCCATCTGCGCGAACATCTGCGGGTCAAGCATGGCACGACCTTGCCCCGGTTCGACGTGATGGCGGCGTTGTGGCGACGGCAGGGCGGGGTGACGATGAGTGAGTTGTCGCGGATGCTGCTGGTGTCGAACGGCAACGCGACGACCGTAGTGGATCGCCTGGAGGCGGACGGTCTGGTCCTGCGCACGCCGTCCGAAGCCGATCGCCGCACCGTCTATGTGGCCTTGACCGCGACGGGTTTGGCCGCATTCGAGACGCTGGCCGCCGGGCACGAAGCCGAGGTGGCAAAGATCTTTGCCGACCTGCCCGACGCCGATGTGGAGACGATCACCGACATCCTGAAACGCATGGGGGCGGGGAAATGAATGGCATCCTGATGGCGGGACTGCAGCCGGCGCATTTTCTGTGGGAGATGCAGGGCCGCGTTGCGGTGATCCGGCTGAACCGGCCTGAACGCAAGAACCCCCTCACGTTCGAGTCCTATGGCGAATTGCGCGACTGCTTTCGCGCCCTGGCAGAGGCTTCGGATGTTGATGTGGTTGTGTTTGCCTCAAACGGCGGAAATTTTTCATCCGGCGGGGATGTGCATGAGATCATAGGGCCATTGATCGGCCTGCCCATGGCTGAGCTGCTGGCCTTTACCCGGCTGACCGGGGACTTGGTCAAGGCAATGCTGACCTGCGGCAAGCCGGTGATCGCGGCGGTGGATGGGGTCGCAGTCGGTGCAGGAGCGATCCTGGCGATGGCGGCGGATATGCGGCTCGCGACGCCGGAGGCGAGATGCGCCTTCCTTTTCACCCGCGTGGGGCTGGCGGGCTGCGACATGGGGGCTTGTGCCATGCTGCCACGGATCATCGGGCAGGGGCGGGCGGCGGAGTTGCTGTATACCGGGCGGGTGATGACGGCGGCGGAAGGCCACGCTTGGGGCTTCTGGAATGCGCTGCACGGGGCGGAGGTGCTGGAGGCCGAGGCGCTGGCAATGGCGCAGGGATTGGCGGCGGGACCGGTGTTCGCGCATTCGGTGACCAAGACGCAACTGGTGCAGGAATGGGACATGGGGCTGCTGGCCGCCATCGAGGCAGAAGCGCAGGCGCAGGCGATCTGCATGCAGACCAAGGACTTCGAGCGCGCGTACCGGGCGTTCGAGGCGAAGGAAAAGCCGGTGTTCCGAGGGGATTGAGCGCCGGGGGCGCTGCTCCGGACCCCGGGATATTTGTAAAGAGAAGAACCGATGTCGGATGCGAGTTTTCTAAGATGGCCGTTCTTCGAGGACCGGCACCGTACCCTGGTCGAAGGGCTTGAGGCGTGGTGTGCCGGGCATCTGCAGGTAGATCACGCCGATGTGGATGCGGCCTGTCGGGGGTTGGTGGCGGATCTGGGCGCGGGCGGCTGGTTGCAGCACTCTGGCGGACCGCTGGACGTGCGCACCTTGTGTCTGATCCGCGAGACGCTGGCGCGACATGACGGCTTGGCGGATTTCGCCTTTGCGATGCAGGGTTTGGGGATGGGGGCGGTGTCGTTGTTCGGAACGCCCGAGCAGCGGGCTTGGCTGGACCGGACGCGGACAGGGACTGCCATTTCAGGCTTTGCGCTGACGGAACCGGCCTCGGGGTCGGATGTGGCGGCGACCAGCACCACGGCCGAGCGTGCGCAGGGCGGCTGGGTGCTCAACGGCGAGAAGACCTGGATCTCCAATGGTGGGATCGCGGATGTCTATGTGGTCTTTGCGCGGACGGGTGAGGCTCCCGGCGCGAAGGGATTGTCGGCCTTTCTGATGCCCGCGGATGTGGCGGGCTTGCGGGTGGAGGAACGGCTGGAGGTGATGGCACCCCATCCCCTTGCGCGGTTGTCGCTGAGCGATGCGCATCTGCCGGAGGGAGCGCTGATCGGGGCAGCGGGCGAGGGGTTCAAGATCGCGATGTCGGTTCTGGACGTGTTTCGGTCCACCGTCGGGGCGGCGGCCTTGGGCTTTGCGCGCCGCGCGCTCGACGAGGCCTTGGCGCGTGTGAAAGCCCGACGCATTCAGGGGCAGGCGCTGGCCGAGATGCAGATGGTGCAGGGGCATCTGGCCGATATGGCGCTGAAGATCGACGCCGCCGCCCTGCTGGTCTACCGCGCCGCTTGGACCAAGGATCAGGGCGCGGCCCGGGTGTCGCGCGAGGCGGCGATGGCCAAGCTTTACGCAACCGAAGCCGCGCAGGAGGTGATCGACATGGCGGTGCAGTTGCATGGTGGCGAGGGAGTGCGCGTGGGGTCGGTGGTGGAGCGGCTTTACCGCGAAATCCGGGCGTTGCGCATCTACGAGGGTGCGTCGGACGTGCAGAGAATGGTGATCGCCCGCGCGGTGCTGGGCGGCTGACAGGGGAGGCAAGCAATGAAACTGGATGGCGGCATTACACGCAATGGCGTGGCCTATCACGGGCGCGAGTTGAACATTCTGGGGCAGCGGTATTTCCCGAAGGCCAGCTGCGAGACAAGCTTTGTCTTTGAGACAAATTCGGAAGCCGGGCAGTTCGTGCCGGTGCATGTTCACCCGCACCAGGACGAATTCATCCTGGTACAGGAGGGTCAGCTGGAGTTGAAACTTGACGGGGCGTGGCAGACGGCAAAGGCTGGCGATCTGGTCCGGATGCCACGTGGGGTGCCGCATGGCTATTTCAACAAGTCCGACAAGCCGGTGCGCGCGCTGTTCTGGGTATCGCCGGCGGGCAGGCTGGAGGCGTTGTTCGAGGTGTTGCATAACATGACGGATGTGCCCGCTGTGATCGCGGCTTCGGCGGCGCACGACGTGGACTTCCTGCCGCCCGAGGCGAATGAATGATTTATTCCCGCACGGTCCCCATCGAGTTCAATCACTGCGATCCGGCGGGGATCGTGTTCTATCCGCGCTACTTCGAGATGACAAACTCGGTCGTGGAAAATTTTTTCCGCGAGGTCGTGCTGCATTCGTTTGCCAAGATGATGCAGGCTAAAGAAGGTGTGCCGACTGCGCGGATCACGACGGATTTCCATGCGCCGTCGCGTCTTGGTGAGGTCCTGGATTGGCGACTTTGGGTGACCAGCCTGGGTCGGTCGTCGGTCGGGTTTGCCGTGGAAGCCTGGTGCGACAGCGCAAGGCGGGTCTCGGTGCAACTGGTGCTGGTGTGGGTAGGGCCGGGCGGAAAGCCAAAGCCCTGGCCGGATGCGATCCGGGTACGGATTTCGGCGCATATGGAGGCCGAGCATGCATGACGTCCTGCACCCCAAGGGATGGAAACCGGCAATTGGCTATTCCAACGGGGTGGCCGCTCGTGGGCGGCTGATCTTTACCGGCGGACTGGTTGGCTGGAATGCCGATTGCGAGTTTGAAACGGATGATTTCGTCGGCCAAGTGGAGCAGACCCTGCGCAACATCGTGGCCGTGCTGGCTGAGGCTGGCGCGCGGCCCGAGCATCTGGTGCGGCTGACCTGGTATGTCACGTCCAAGACGGAATATCTGGCCAACCTCAAGGCGTTGGGGCGTGTTTATAAAGCAGTCCTCGGTCGCCATTACCCTGCCATGGCCCTGGTGCAGGTGGTCGCACTGGTCGAGGACCGCGCGAAGGTTGAAATCGAGGCAACGGCCGTCGTGCCAGAGGAGGCGTGATGCAACTCGGACCATCTGGCCATGTAGACACATTCACCCGCGACAACCTGCCGTTTGCCGATCAATGGCCCGAAATTTACATCGCAGCCTTTCCCTATCCCGATATGATGAATTCGGCGGTCGAATTGACCGACGCGATGGTGGCGCGTGGGTTCGGGGACCATACGGCGCTGATCGGCAATGGGCGGCTAAGGACCTACAAGGAACTGGCCGACTGGACCAACCGCATCGCCCATGCGCTGGTCGAGGATTACGGCGTAAAGCCCGGAAATCGTGTGCTGATCCGATCGGCCAATAACCCCGCGATGGTAGCGGCCTGGTTGGGGGCGACAAAGGCTGGGGCGGTCGTCGTGAACACAATGCCGATGTTGCGGGCCGGGGAATTGTCCAGGATCATCGACAAAGCCGAGATCAGCCATGCTCTGTGCGACACGCGTCTGATGGAGGATCTGGTAACAGCGGCCAAGGGGTCGCCTTTCCTGAAAACGGTTGTAGGCTTTGACGGGACGGCCAACCATGATGCCGAACTTGACCGGGTGGCCCTGCGCAAATCGGTGCGGTTTCAGGCTCCGCCGGTCGGACGGGACGACGTGGCTTTGCTGGGGTTTACCTCTGGCACCACCGGCGAACCCAAGGCCACGATGCATTTTCACCGCGATCTTTTGATCATCGCCGACGGTTATGCGGCTGAAGTGCTTGGCGTCACGCCAGAAGATGTGTTTGTCGGCTCGCCGCCCCTGGCCTTTACCTTTGGGCTTGGTGGATTGGCGATTTTTCCTTTGCGGTTCGGGGCGGCGGCAGCACTGCTGGAACAAGCAAGTCCGCCCAACATGATTGGCCTGATCCAGGAATATCGCGCAACGATTTGTTTCACTGCGCCAACGGCTTACCGGGTCATGTTGAAGGCGATGGATGAGGGTGCCGACCTGTCGTCCTTGCGTGCGGCGGTGAGTGCTGGCGAGACGTTACCCGGGCCGGTCTATGACGAGTGGATCGCGAAGACCGGCAAGCCGATGCTGGACGGGATCGGCGCAACCGAGATGCTGCATATCTTTCTGACAAACCGCTTCACCGACCACAGCCCGGGCAGTACAGGGCGACCTGTGACTGGGTATCAGGCGCGGATCGTGGACGCGGCCGGGGCAGAGGTTCCGCGCGGCGAGGTCGGGCGGCTGGCGGTGCGCGGACCAACAGGGTGCCGCTACCTCGCGGACGACCGGCAGCGCAAATATGTGCAGAACGGCTGGAACCTGACCGGCGACAGCTTTTGGCAGGACGACGATGGGCGGTTCCACTTTGCGGCGCGGTCCGACGACATGATCATCAGTTCGGGCTACAACATCGCGGGTCCGGAAGTGGAAGCGGCACTGTTATCGCATGCCGCCGTGCTGGAATGCGCCGTCATCGGCGCCGCAGATGAAGAGCGTGGCCAGATCGTGGAAGCGCATGTGGTATTGATTGCGGGTCAGCAAGCGCATGAAGCACTGATCAAAGCGTTGCAGGATCATGTAAAATCGGTGATCGCGCCCTACAAATACCCTCGGCGAGTGGTTTTTGTCGACGCCTTGCCTAAGACCCAGACAGGAAAGATCCAGCGATTCAGATTGCGCGGAGATGGCCGGTAAGGGAAAGATTGGCTCCGGCGGTAGGGATCGAACCTACGACCAATTGATTAACAGTCAACTGCTCTACCGCTGAGCTACGCCGGAACACCGCAGGCCGTATAGCAAGCGTCCCCGGGGGCGTAAAGGGGCAATCGGGTGGCAAAAGCTGCGTCTTCAGCGCAAGCTGAAGGTTGCGCCTGGGGCAAGGTCCGGCGAAGCATTAACCTTGCCTTTGACAGCCAGATCAATGAGATGGGCAAAGGCGTTGCGGGCGGCCGCGGGGTGCAGGTGGATGGGTGTGTCGGCGTAGGTTCGAGCCGTCAGGTCGGCCAAGGTCAGAGGGCCACCCGACAAGGCCGAAAGGATCGCGGTCTCACGTGCGCGCCTGTGCGATGTCAGTTCGGCCAGACGCTGGGCAGGGGCGTCAATCGGGGCACCATGGCCGGGCAATAAGCGCGTCCAGGGGTGCCGCGCCAGTTTGTCCAGCGAGGCCATGTAGTCCCCCATGTCGCCATCCGGGGGCGAGATCAGCGATGTGGACCAGCCCATCACTTGGTCGCCGGAGAACAGCAGATCGCCATAGGCCAGGCACACATGCTCAGCCATATGGCCCGGACAATGATGTGCGGTCAGAATCCAGCGATCCCCCTGGATTACAGTGCCCTCCGTCAAGAGGATGTCGGGTGCAAACCCGTCGTCGCTGCCTTCACTGCCGCCAAGGTCGGCCATGGCGGCAAGCTGCCGCATCAAGGGCGAACGACCCGAACCTGCCGGGCCATAGCCAAGCATTGGGGCCCCAGTGATGCGAGCCAGCTCCCCCGCCAAGGCGGAATGATCGGCATGGGGGTGGGTGACGAAGATATGGCTGACCCGCCTTTGGCCGACACTCGTCAAAATGGCCCGTAGATGCGCGGGAATCGCGGGGCCTGGATCGATGATCGCGATACCGGCCCCGGTTCCCAGAATGTAGGTATTGGTTCCAGTGCCCGTCATTGGCGACGCGTTGGGTGCAAGAACACACGTGATCCCGTCCCCGATCAACCGGGGCTCGCCCGGCACCGACGGCGCTGACGCCAACGACGTCATTTACCGGCCCAAGCGATTGGCGTTGCCCGGGTCTGGAATGGTTGACACATCGGCCCTGCCTATCCCGAGACGCCGGTTTCCGGATGGGTGGTCACGATGCTCCAGACCAAAGCCCGCAGATAGGCATCCAGCTTGGCGTTGCGGGGCCCACCCTTGATGCGGGGCAGGTCCCGCGGGTCGCGTTCGTAGATGACGGCGAAATGCAAAAGCGCCACCGCATAAGACCCAAGGTCGGATGTGTGGATGTCATCATCAAAAAGGTCCTTGACCTGGTCGACCCCCGGCACCTTGCCGCGCAGGATATCGTCGTGGATCGCCCGCATCAACAGGGGCCCCGGGATCATCCGGACCTTGGGTGCCCCCGAGGGCAGGTTGGCGTTCATATGGTCCTGGATGCTGCGCCAGTCGCCGTATTCCTTGATCAACCGGTCTGGCCATGGCATCTGCTTGTCGACGTCGCCGGGTTCCGCCGCGAACTTCGGTCCCGTGTCGATGCTGACCCAAGAGGCATAAAGGATGGTTTCTGCCCCTTTGCCGCCATTGCCTTCGGTCCAGGCAAGCTTCGTCCACTTCGCGGCCTCGCCCATCGTGTCATGATAGGGGATGGCATTGATCAGCGGGACACGTTCGGTGATCACCAGGACGTCGTACCGATCCATGTCATAGCGCGCCTCCGGCTGATCATAGCCGACACGGTTGTCCCACCGGTATTGCATCGGGCTGCCTGGAATGGTGGAGCGCGCGACCCTGATCGGTTGTCCGCCTGCCGCCACGATCAGCCGCTCCAGCAGTTCGGGGATCGGATCGGTCAGGCTGTGGCCAGACTGGATGACGCGGGCGTCCAGGGGGGCTGCCGTCGCGGAGGCACGCGGCGACCAAAGATCCAAGAAAAGGATAAAGACCAAAAATCCCAAGATGTCGCGATGCCGCGAAAATCTGATGCGATGCAAATAATGGGACATCCGGTAATCCTCATGCAATGCCGGCTGGCGGGTCAATCTGCAAATGTTAGGACAGGCCGGGTCACAAGTCACTCTGGAACCTGCATCTCTGGCAGCTTCGTGATCCCGTCCTTCCCCGCGCCAACCCGATCAGGTCCGGCATGCGGATCCGGTGGCGGCGCAATATGGTCGGCGATCCAAGCGGCCGGACGTGTTCGCCGCAAAAAGGACCCGCGATAGCCTGCAAGTGCCTCATCCAGTTTGGGACGACCGTGAAAGCACACCACCCGTGCACCAGGCGGCAAACTGGGAGGCACCCAAAGGTTGAAAGGGCGCATCGGGCGGCAGTCCCGTTTAAAGCTGAGCACCCATTCCTTGGGAAAATGCGCAAGCTGCCCTTTCGCGTGGGCAAGACCCGATGTGTAGGATTGCTCAGACCCCCGACAGAACGCGACCGCGGCCTCAGGATCGCGCGCAATGACGTCATAGAGAAACCCGTGCCTGACTGGATCGAACCGGATGACCGATCCTTCGCCCCAATGCGGCACCGCGCGCCTTTTGCTGAACGGGGGCGCCATCACGATCTGACCCGGCGCATGATCCCAAAGCGCATCCATGGGGCCTGTGACAAGGACGTCTAGGTCAAGCGCCAGCAGGGGACCTTGCAAGTCAGGCACCAGCCCCGGCCGAAACAAGCTGATCTTGCGCAAGGCCCCGTTGCGTTTGCGACTTTGGGACTGGGCGCGCAACATGCTGTCGTGAAAAGGTTCTGGGACCAGGGGGATACTTTCGACGCCAGGTCCAAGACCGGCCGCGCAATCGGTCAAGCACAGGAACCGTAGGCTGCCTGTGACATTTCGGCGTAGGGCAGCGGCCAGCCGGTTCACCTCATCTGCGCGAAAAGCATCCCCCCATTTGATGACGATGGCGGTACGGGGCGTCATTTCTGCGACCCATCTGCGAAAAAGGCAGTCGAGAAAATCTTTTCGCCGCCTTCGGGAAAAAACTGCCCGCGACCACCAGCCGGAAGGTTCGTCAATTCGCCAAAAATCACCTCGCTTCCGTCCGTGTAGAAATCAACGCGGATATAGCTGAGCCCGGCAGACAACTGTGTGGCGGCGTGCAGAACAGGATCGAAAAAGTCCCATTCCGTCAGATGAAAGGCCCGCAACGGAAAGCCGAGACTGATGCCAAGTGGGGTCCTGTCTGGCGTGTAGGATTGGCGTTCCTTGCTGTAGCGCTCAATGATCGAAACCACTTTGGGCGCGCCATTTCGGCAATGGATCGACCCTTCGATCCGGAATCGTTCCTCCAGCCAAGGCTCCACGATCACGCGTTTTGGCAACCCGTCATAGTTGCGTTCCAGCGACCGACGAAAGAAATCATGCGCTAGCCAGTTGCAGATCGTCGGTGTTGCAGCACGCCAATCCGCGTCTGACGTGATGCGGCGCATCCGACCCGAGGAATGCGTTGGCTTGACGGCAACGGGATACTGCGGCGGCAGATACGCGCTGACCTCCTGCGCAGTGGTCAGCACGGCTAGCGTAGGCAGCACGGCCTTGGCCCCAAGCCGGTTGGCGATGTAAGATTTTACTTCGGCCTTGTCGGAAATCTGGCGGCGCAAAGGGGTCAGGATCTCGTCCCCGGTCTTGAGCCTGTAAAGGAAGTCGTTGAAACGACCGTCGGGCCTGTTCGGAAACCGCCCATTCAGGATGACGAAGTCCAGCCAACAATGTGCGCGCAAGAAATGTGTCGCAATAGTCCGACAGCCCGGCCAGTCCCAGATCACCCGGACCGGAAAGCGCAAGGCCGAGCGCAGGGGCCACCACAGTCGCAGGGCGATCAGAACCAACTTTCTCAAGGCGCTCGTTCTCGCAAAAGATCCCTAAAATACTGGCAGGCACAGTCATCCAAGTCCCAGCCACACCCATGTGAACCCCACCAATAGCCGGGAACACGCTGTTTGCAGCCCTTAAGCCGTCCGGGACGGTAACCGGCCCTCCAGCCAACGAAAGAACAGCACGATCAACCCGGCCAGGATCATGTAGACCAGCGCCAAAAGCAAAAGGGGTTCATAGACGATAAAGGTGTCCTGCGTCACGCGCTTGGCCAGCGAATAGATGTCGACGACAGTGATGGTGGCGACCAGTGGGGTGGTCTTCATCTGCAGGACTGTCTCGCCCCCGATGGTGGGCAGGGCGCGGTGCAGCGCCTGGGGCAGCCAGATGCGGCGAAAGATGGTAAAGCGGGGCATCCCCATGGCGCGGGCCGCCTCTAGCTGGCCACCGGCGACGCCCTTGAACGCACCGCGCATCACCTCGCCCTCATAGGCCGCAACGGACAGGGTCAGGGCCAAAAGACCATAGGGCCACGCCTGCCGCAGGATCGGCCACATCCAGCTTTCCCGGATCCAGGGGAACTGCGGGAACAGCGAGCCGATACCGTAGTACAAAAGCCACAGCTGCAACAGGATCGGTGTGCCCCGGATGATGGAACAATAGGTCTTGGCTGGGACCGCCAGATACCAGGGGCCTACCGCTTGTGCCAATCCGAGTGGGATCGCCAGCAGCATGCCAAGGCACATCGACACCACCGTCAGCCAGATCGTCCGCCAGATGGCGATGGGCAACAGGTTCAGGTACTTCGGTTCCGTCAGCCACGACCAGTTGAGCGCGAGCGCGCACCACAGAACCAGCCCCAGCCCGATGGCGATCAGCAAGATCCGGTGCGGTTTCAGATAGGCCTTCACATCGACCCGCCTTGCAGATTGCGCTGACCCTTGCGGGCCCATTTCTCGATGCGCCCAAAGATTACGCCAGAAACAAGCGACAGCATCAGGTAGAGCACGCCCGCCGCAAGGTAGAACGGCAGGAAGGCTTTTGTCGTGGCGGCCGCCAGCGAGGTGGCCTTGGTCAGCTCGATAAATCCGATGACGGCCAGAAGGGCGGTATCCTTGGTGACGTTCAGCCACAGGTTGGCAAGGCCGGGGACTGCCGAGGACATAGCCAAGGGCAGGGTGATGCGCCGTGCGATGCCGACAGGCGACATGCCCATGGCGCGCCCCGCCTCGATCTGGCCTGCAGGAACCGAAAGGATTGCCCCGCGCAAGACCTCGGTCGAATAGGCCCCCTGCACCACGCCCAGCACCATGATGCCGGCGGCGACCCCGGAAAACTCGATCGCTTCAAAGCCCGACCCGACAAGGATGGCATTGATGGCCTGTTTGCCGGCAAAGTAGATCAAAAGCAGCAGCACAAGTTCGGGCACCGCGCGCACCAGCGTGGTGTAGATACCAAGCAGGTCCTTGGTGATCGGACCGCCATAAAGTTTGCCAAAAGCCCCGAGGATGCCGATGGCCAGCCCCAGGGCATAAGCCCCCAGCGCGATCAGGATCGTGTTACCTAAGCCCACAACCAGCGTTGCCCCCCAACCGGGGGGCGACCAGGCTAAAAGCTCGGCTGCTGACGCTGCAAGGGGGAAAGCCCCGTTCAAGATCGTCAGTCGCCGTAGATCGACGAGGCGAAGTAAGGTTTGGAGATCGTGTCATAAGTGCCGTCGGCAATCACTTTGGCGATGGCCGCGTTGAACTTGGCTTTCAGCTCGTCCTCGCCCTGGCGAAGGCCGACGCCGACGCCCAGACCCAGCACCTCCTTGTCATCGGCAACCGCACCGATGGATTCGCAGCAGGCCTTGCCCGCGTCCGACAACAAGAACGCGTCGATGGCGATGCTGTCGGCCTGGCTGGCATCGATACGGCCTGCTGCCAGATCCTGAAAGCCTTCATCCGTGGTCTGGTAGGTCTTGATTTCGGCGGCATCTGCGAAATGCTTTTGTGCATAGGCCTCATGCACGGTCGACACCTGCACGCCGATGATCTTCCCGGCCATGCCGGCGCCATCCGGGGTCAGACCCGAACCTTTGGCGGTCACGATGACGGTGGGCGTGTTGTAGTACTTGTCGGAAAAGTCGATGGTCTTCATCCGCTCGGCGGTGATCGACATCGAAGCCATGATGGCGTCGATCTGCCCACCGGTCAGCGACGGGATGATGCCTTCCCAGGCGACGGGGGTGATCACGCATTCCATCTCGCCCGCGGCGCAGACGGCGTTGATCAAGTCAACTTCCCAGCCAACCCAGTTGCCTGCGGCATCGGGCGAGGCAAATGGCGGGTAGGGTTCTGCCGCGATGCCGATTTTCAGCGGTTCGGCAACGGCCATGCCGCCAAAGGCGAGGGCAGCGAGTGTAGTCAGAACTAGTTTTTTCATTTTTGATCCTCTCAGGTCACGTTAAAATGCGTGTTCAACTCACGGATTTCAGAAACTGTTTCAGTCGCTCAGATTTGGGAGCGCCGAACAGCGCTTCTGGTGGGCCTTCTTCTTCGATGA
Organism: Rhodobacterales bacterium; assembly: GCA_031430315.1. Taxonomy (GTDB): domain Bacteria; phylum Pseudomonadota; class Alphaproteobacteria; order Rhodobacterales; family Rhodobacteraceae; genus JAJNPS01. The sequence goes on from JANPBI010000283.1 coordinate 17,244, forward strand.
CGCCGTTGTGAAGGTAGATGACGTGGCTGGCGACTTCGCGGGCAAACTTCATCTCGTGGGTGACAAGCACCATGGTCCGGCCCTCGTCGGCTAGCCCCCGGATCACTTGCAGCACCTCGCCAACCAGTTCGGGGTCAAGCGCCGATGTAGGCTCATCAAAGAGCATGGCTTTCGGTTCCATGCAAAGCGCGCGGGCAATGGCGGCGCGCTGCTGCTGGCCGCCGGACATAAAGGCCGGATAAGCGCCTTCTTTTTCAGCAAGACCGACGCGGGCGAGCAGTTTTCGGGCACGCGCGACAGCCTCGTCCTTGGGGCATTTCATCACATGGACCGGCACTTCGATCAGGTTTTCGAGGATCGTCTTGTGTGTCCAGAGGTTGAAACTTTGGAAGACCATCCCAAGCGACCGGCGCAGTCGTTCTAGTTGGCGACGGTCCGACGGCATGCCGTCGCCTCGCATCGCCACTTGTTCGCCCGCGATGTAGATCTGGCCCGATGTCGGCGTTTCCAGAAAGTTTATGCAGCGCAGCATGGTGGATTTGCCCGATCCGGACCCACCGATGATCGCCACCACATCGCCTTCGTGCGCGGTCAAGGAGACGCCTTTCAACACCTCATGGGTGCCAAAGGATTTTTTCAGAGCCTCGACGCGGATCGCTTCGGTGCCGCCGCCGTTGTTTTCCGCCATGTTCCCCCACAGGCTTTTATGCATGAAAGCCTGATGATCCCCATCGCGCAAGTGTTTAGTGCGGCTGCAGTGTCTTCGCTGCGTCACATTGGCGGGATTGACGCAAAGTCACATTGTGCGACCGCCTTGATGCAATCTCAGGTTCTGCGGGCTGGGCGGTCCCAGGTCATTGCGGCCAATCGGGGGTCGGCGTCAAAACTGGCGGGCGAAAACTCCAGCCGCAGGTCGGGATGTTCGCGCAAGGCCTGTGCCCCGAACCGCCCGATCCTTATGCGCCATGTCTGGCGGTTGATGGGAGCGGGCTTCGCGAAGGCGCGGCAGGTCAGGACCGCAAGGTTCGCGCCACGTCGGGGGTCGCGCACGGACAAGTAGCGAAGGATCCCTACGTCCGCCGCCCGTGCGCCCTCGGCCAGAGCCTGGCAGGCGGCGTAGTCGGTCAGGTGGGTCCATTGCGCCGCGTCGCGGTCCAGGGGCGGGGCGGTCAGGTCCAGCGACGCGGCGTCGATCCGGGCGGAAAACCCTGTGTATTCGGCGGCCTGTTCAGGAAACGGAGTGTTCGGGCTGTTGGCAAAAAACAAGAACCGGTAAAACACCATTTCCGCCAGAGCCGTCTCGACCCGCTCGGACCCGTACCAGACGCCGGGCGTCCGTCCCGCACGGCGAAAGCGCGACCCGTGCGGATATGGGCGATAGCGGAATGGTGTGAAAAAGAGGTAGTCGAGCCCGCCGCATTCCGCAGGCATCGGGGGCTTGGTCTCTTCCAGCACCGCTTCCAGCAATGCCTGTTCTGCAAGACTGTCGACCAGCCGCAGGGTGGAGACGCGATGCTGCGCCTCGACCAGGCGCCAGACCTTGCCACTGTAAGGCCGCGCCTCAGACGATAGCGCGGTTCGCGTCCAGATAGCTGACGACATCAACAAGCCCCGTGACAGAGGTGATCAGCGTGGACGGAACGCCCTGCAGCGCGGTGTTGGGACCGGTCATCCAAGACCGCGCCACAGCATTATCGCCGCCAGTGACTGCATCCAGCGAGCGGTAAAGGCGGACGACAAGGGCAGCAAGTTCGTAAGGCTTCGTGCCTGCCTCAAGCAGGGCGTCGCCCCGCTTCATCCGCGACACGGTCGGTTCGGAAACGCCAATCACGCGCGCAAGCAAGCGGGCGTTCAATCCAAGGATATCCGCCGCGCGCAGCATCGCCTTGGTGAGGACTGCGCCACGGTCAAGCGCGGGCGCGGCGGAATTCTTTAGGTTGGTCGTGGAGAGGGACAGCATTATCAGGCCCGTCATGTGATTTCACATGAAAGATATAGGGCTAAAACTTGCAGATGACAAGGGCGGGCGCAAAAAGCCGTCTGGGCGGCAGGTCAAAGCAAGAAACTGACGGGAAAAGCTGAGGCGCCTTTGTCCCAGGTCACGCCCCGGGATTGTCGCGCCGGTAAATCCAGTCGTGATCTGGGTCATTCTGGAACCGCCACACCCGGCGCGGACCCGCCATGACGTTGAGATAATAGAGGTCATAACCGTAAGGCGCTGCACAGGGGTGATGGCCTTTGGGCACCAGCGTCACGTCGTGGTTCTTGACTGTCATCGTCTCGTCCAGCGATCCGTCCTCAGTATAGACCCTCTGAACGGCGAAACCCTGGGCGGGGTTCAGGCGGTGATAATAGCTTTCCTCAAGATAAGTCATGCGGGGAAAGTCGTCCTCGTCATGGCGGTGGCTGGGATAGCTGGACCAGTTGCCTGCCGGGGTGAAAACTTCGGTCACCAAGAGGCTGTCGGCCACGTCGCGACCCTCCATCGCGATGTTGTTGATATAGCGCGTGTTCGCACCGGTGCCGCGCGGAGTCAGGGAAATCTCTTCGGGGCCAAGGCGTTGCGCGGCGTAATTGCCTTTTCCGGGCGCAGTACAGACGGCCAGCGTGCAGGCGGTCGTCGCGGTGGCGGACCAGTCGGCCCCTGGTGGCACATAAAGGCAGTGGGGTGCCGTCCGGTCGAACACGTCCATCCGGTCGCCCATCACGCCCCAGTCCTGTCCGGCGGCGGTCAGGTGGGCATGGCCTTCGACCAGCACAAGGATGACCTCACGATCGCTTGTCGGCTCCGCGGCCACATCGCCGGGATCCAGCCGGTAAAGGCCAAAGCCGACATAACCCCAGCCAGCATTATCGGCGGTGATGTCGTAGACCTTGCCGCGCGTGGTCGTCGGTCGTCGCAAAAGGTCTGCCATGGTCCAGCTTTCTGCTGACTGTTTGGGTCAGTTGGCGAGGATCTGCTGCTTGCGCTTCTTTTCAAATTCAGCCCGCGCCTTCTGCACATCCGGGCGCACCGACACCTCGGGCACGCCCACTTCCCACCAGGTCCCGCCATGCGGCGTCGAGGGATAGGGGTCGGTGTCGATCACCACGACATAGGGCCCCGGAACTGACTTGCCCTTGGCCAAAGCCGCCTCCAGGTCGCCAACCGACGAAACCTTGACTGCGACGGCTCCCATCGATTCCGCATGGGCACGGAAATCTATCGCCATGGGTTGCACTTGCCAAGCGTCCTTCAACAGGTTGTTGAACTCCGCCCCGCCAGTATGGCGCTGCAGGCGGTTGATGCAACCAAAGCCCCGGTTGTCGGTGATCACCACGGTGATCTTGATGCCCATCATGCAGGCAGTCGCAAGTTCGGAATTGGCCATCATATAGCTGCCATCGCCCAGCATGCAGACAACATCACGGTCAGGCTGGGCCATTTTGATGCCCAAGGCCCCCGCAATTTCGTATCCCATGCAGGAAAATCCGTACTCCATGTGGTAAGACATAGGGCGCGTTGCCTTCCACAGCTTGTGCAGTTCGCCGGGCATCGTGCCGGCGGCACACATCACGACCGTATCAGGACCAGCGGCGCGCTGGACGGCACCGACGACTTGCATGTCAGTTGGCAAGGCGTTGCCGTCTTTGGGCAGGGCGGTCAAGGGATCGACCGCGGCGAACCAGTCGGATTTGAGCGAAGGTGCGGGTGCTGCAAAGGTCTTGGCACCCAATGCCTTGCCGAGTGCCGCCAGACCGACCAGCGCATCGGCGCAAAGCGGTTCCGCGCCATGCTTCATCGCGTCATAGGCGGCGACGTTCAGGCTGATAAGCTTGCGGCCAGGATAAGCGAACAACGACCAAGACCCGGTGGTGAAATCCTGGAACCGGGTACCGACACCGATCACGACATCGGCATTCGCGCAGACGGTGTTGGCCGAGGCCGCGCCAGTCACGCCGATGGGGCCGAAATTCATCGGATGGTCCCAGGGCAGGGCGGATTTGCCCGCCTGGGTTTCCACGACTGGAATGCTGTGCGCCGTGGCAAAGTCGCGCAGCGCGTCGGTCGCAAAGGCGTAATGCACACCCCCACCGGCCACGATCACAGGGCTCTTTGCGCCCTTGATGATGGCCGCCACACGGTCCAGTTCCACCGGATCGGGCTGCACCCGGCGCAGTCGCCAGACTTTCGGCGCAAAGAACGTCTCGGGCCAGTCAAAGGCTTCGGCCTGCACGTCCTGGCAGAGGGACAGCGTCACCGGCCCGCAATCGGCGGGGTCCGTCATCACCCGCAACGCGCGGGGCAAGGCGGTCAGCAAATGCTCGGGCCGCATGATCCGGTCGAAGTAGCGGCTGACGGGTTTGAACGCATCATTCACGCAAGTTGTGCCGTCGCCAAAATCCTCGACCTGCTGCAGGACCGGATCGGGCGCGCGGTTGGCAAAGGCGTCGCCCGGCACGAACAGGACCGGAATGCGGTTCACATGCGCCACCCCGGCGGCGGTCACCATGTTCAGCGCGCCGGGCCCGATGGACGACGTGACCATCATGGCATGGGCGCGCCCCAATTGCTTGGAGTAGGCAATCGCGGCATGGGCCATGGTCTGTTCGTTCTGGCCGCGATAGGTCGGCAGGACATCCTTGATGCCGTGCAACGCCTCGCCCAATCCTACCACGTTGCCATGGCCGAAAATGCCCCAGCAGCCGGTGATGAAAGGTTTGCCATCCTCGGCCATTTGGACGGACAGCCAGCGGACCATGGCTTGGGCGGCGGTAAGGCGGATGGTGGTCATGTCGAGGCTCCCTTTGCGCGGCGTGCGTCGTCCCAGATGCCGCAGAGGCGGCGGTAACTTTCGGCCATCGTGGCGACAGCCGTGGCATCGTCAAGCGTTCCTGCCATCCAGTCCCGGCCGACATTGGCGTGGATGGTCCGCCCCACGGCGAACCCCTTGACCAGCGGGAAGGAGGCGGCCAGGCGGAAGGATGCGGCCAGCTCCGCCTCGGACTGGCCAAGGCCCAGGATCACGATGCCCTGCACATGCGGATCCCGCGAGGTGATCGCCTCGCAGGTCTGCGCCCAGGCTTCGGTGGTCTGCATCGGCTCCAGCTTCCACCAGTCGGGGTAGATGCCGATGTCATAGAACCTTGTGATCAGCTGTGCCGTGGTCGCAGTGTGAACGGGGCCGACCTTGGATGGGATGACTTCCAGCAGCATTTCCAGCCTGTTGCGCCGGCACGCGTGGAAAAGCCGCGTGATTGTTGCTTCTTGTGCATCGCGCAGGGCCACCTCGTCTTCGGGATGGCAAAAGCACAGGACCTTGACCACGTGTTCCAGTGGCCATTCCGACAGGCCACCAAAATCGGGGCCGAGTTCGGGCTCCAAGGACAAGGGGCGCGAGCCCGGCCATTCGACGGGCCGCCCGATCCACAGGCCCTGACCGGCGGCACGTTGCAGGGCCGCGCGGCCCAGACGGTTGTCGCACAAAAGACCGTAGCCCGGTTTGCCCTGCGACACGGCCAGCGTGGCATCAAGGCACAGCTCCTTGAATCGCCCGATCTTGTCCGGGGTGGCGCCCGGGATATCCTCAAGCTGGCTGCGGTGATCATAGGCAAAGGCGCGCACCTCGGGCCAATCCTTGCGGCGGTTGGTGGACCAGTGGATCTGTTCGAGACCGGCGTCCTTGCGCAGGGCAGGGGTCTGAACGCCGCGTTTCAGGAAAAACTGAAGTTCCTCCCAGCTGGGATATGCCGGGGTACAGCCGTGGCGGCTGACGGCAAAAGCCCCGCAAGCGTTGGCATATGTAAGGGCGGTAGGCCACGTTTCGTCATCCATCCAGCCCTTCACAAGGCCCGACATGAAGCCGTCGCCTGCGCCCAGCACGTTGAAGACCTCGATGGGGAAACCGGGTCCGGTCTGGCCTTCGTCCAGGCTGTCGGGGATGTTAGCAGCAAAGGCTGTTGCGCCCATCGGCCCGCGCTTGCACACCAGCGTCGCCCTGGACACCGCACGCACCGCGCGCAGGGCCGCGATCGTGTCAGTGGTGCCGCCCGCGATGTGGAACTCCTCCTCCGTGCCGACGATCAGGTCGAACAAATGCAAGGTTGCCTGCAGCTTGGCCGTGACGGCGGCAGATTCGATGAACCGGCTTTCGCCTTCGCCATGCCCTGCCAGTCCCCATAGGTTGGGGCGGTAGTCGATATCAAGCGCCGTCCGTGCACCATGTTGGCGGGCAAGGGTCAGCGCCTTCAGCACCGCCGCCTCGGTGCGCGGATGGCTGAGATGGGTGCCGGTGGCGACGACCGCGCGCGCCTCGGCGATGAAGGCGGGGTCAATGTCGGATGCGTCCAGCGCCATGTCGGCGCAGTTTTCGCGGTAAAAGATCAGCGGAAACTGCTTGTCGTCACGAATCCCCAGGATCACCAGCGCGGTCAGTCGGTCCGGATCGGTCGCTACGCCCCGCACGTCGACGCCTTCGCGCTGCAACTCTTCGCGGATGAAACGACCCATGTGTTCATCGCCGACCCGCGTGATCAGCGCCGATTTGAGGCCCAGCCGTGCCATTCCCGCCGCCATGTTGGTCGGGCTGCCGCCAATGTATTTCTGGAACGAGCCCATATCCTCCAGCCGACCACCGACCTGACTGCCGTACAGGTCCACCGAAGAGCGGCCGATGGTGATGACGTCGAGAGGCTTCATGGCAGGCATCCAAACTGGGCGTTCAGGATCCTCATCATCGGTTATATGGGACCACTATGGAATATTTATTCCATTTCTTTGGGCGAGGGAAGAGTGTTCTTTTGTCGCAACCTCAGCTGGGTCACCTCAGTCCGTTGTCGTCGTGTGACCCGACTGCCACGGCAAGCGCAAGCGACAACGCCCAGGTTGCCGAAAGCGACCGGAACGCCCCGAAATCCACCTCAGGCACAAACAGAACCGCGCTGGCGGTGCGCGCTAGCGGCGACGTTGTGTGATCGGTGATGGCCACAATCGGCAGACCTGCATCCTTTGCCGCCTCGGCCAGCGTCAGCGTTTCCGGCGCGTAGGGCGCAAAACTGATTGCCAACAGCGCATCCCCCCGGCGCAAGGCCCCGCGGTGGTCCAAACGTCCGACCCCGTCATGCAAGATGCTGGGGACCGACATTTTCTCAAAGACATAGGCCAGATAGGCCGCGACTGGAAAGGCACGGCGTGCCCCAATGACATGGATCGTATCTGCCGCAGTCAAAATCCCGACGGCAGCGGAAAGCGCTGCCTCATCCAGCGATTTTGCCAAGGATTCAAGGGAAAGGTGTCCTGCTTCGACAAATTCCGCAACCAGCGCGCCAGGACTTCCGGATCCCGCACTTTTCAGGTTTTCCAGACGGGTCGCGTAGTCCGGCCATGGCGGGGCATAGCTGTCGCGAAACAGCCGCTGCATCTCGGAAAAACCCGAAAACCCCAGGATCTGGCAAAACCGCATGAACGCCGACGGGGCGACACCCGCCTTGGCGGCCAATTCGGCCACGGTCGAGACGGCAATGCGGTCCATATTGGCCGCGACATGGGTGGCGCAAGCCTGCAGGCGCCGCGGCAATCCGTCAGAAACGGCACCAAGGCGTTCGCGGAATTCTGCCATTGTCCTTGGGGGGCTTTCGGCGGGCAGGGGCATGGGGATGTTCATCTTCAACACTTTCACGATGCATGCTTCCAGACTAGCAGCCTTGTTTCAGATCGCCAGTGGCAACAGAACATCCGTTCTGCCTGACAAAGGGCGCGCCGCCCATCCGGTCATCTGGCGAAATGCCTATGCTAGCTATCCTCTGCTTTTCCGAACGGGACGGTGTGACCGTTCTGGAATGATTTTTCCGAAGGCGTCACGATTTGCCCATGTTTCAAACCGGCAGGTTGCCCCGGTTTCAAGGATTGCCCCTTGCCAGGACGAAGACGCGTGGGCATTCAATCGCCACAACCCTGCAGAGGACGACCCCAATGAAAATCGCCCATCGCGAGATCGGCCCCGCCCATCCGCCATTGGTCATCGCCGAAATCGGCATTAATCACGGCGGCGATCTGGAGGTGGCCAAGGACATGGTGCGGCTGGCCGCAGGCGCCGGCTGCGAGATGATAAAGCACCAGACCCACATCATCGAAGACGAGATGACGGACGAGGCAAAGTCGATCTTTCCGCCAAATGCGGATGTGTCGATCTGGCATGTGATGGAGCGGTGCGCGCTGAGCCTTGAGGCGGAAACAGAGCTGAAAAGGTACACGGAATCGCTGGGGATGATCTGGATTTCCACGCCCTTCAGCCGCGCGGCCGCAGATTTCCTCGAATCCTTGGATGTGCCTGCCTACAAGATCGGCAGCGGCGAGGCTGACAACCTGCCCTTGATCCGCCACATCGCGAAAAAGGGCAAACCGGTGATCCTGTCGACGGGGATGCAGACCATCGAGACAGTCCGCCGGTCGGTTGCGATCCTGGACGGGGCGGGGATCGACTACGCACTGTTGGAATGTACAAACCTTTATCCCAGCCCGCCTGAAATCGTCAGCCTGCAGGGGGTGACAGATCTCAAGACGGCATTTCCGCGCGCTGTCGTGGGGTTTTCGGACCATTCCATCGGCCCGGAAATGGCGCTGGCAAGCGTGGCATTGGGGGCCTGCATCCTGGAGCGTCACTATACTGACACGCGCTATCGCAAGGGGCCGGACATCATCAATTCGATGGATCCGGCGGAACTGCGGTTCCTGATCGACCGGAGCCGCGAGATTCACACCGCCCTCCACAACCCCAAACAGCGCACCGCCGCCGAAGAGCCGGTCTACCGTTTTGCCCGCGCAAGCGTCGTGGCCGACCGCGACCTGGCCGAGGGGCATGTGATCACCGAGGCCGATATCTGGGCGCGCAGGCCAGGGTCGGGCGAGATTGCGGGGTTTGATTTCGATAAGGTGGTCGGACGCAGGCTCACGCGTGCAGTCACCAGGAACACTCAGTTGTCATGGGGGGATCTGGGATGAAGGCTCGAAAGCTCGAAGGCTGGCACCGTCACGATATCCTGCGACTCCTTGGTGACCGAACGGGTCTGGCTGGCGTGGAGCTGGGCGTCGCGGCGGGAGAGTTTTCGCGCCGGATGGTCATATCTGGCCGCTTTGATACATTCTTTGGCGTGGATATGTACGCCGACACCCACGACGTCGAACAGTACAAGGATGCCTTGCGTCATGTCGGGCTTTTTGCGCCCTATAAACTGCTTCGGATGAGCTTTGCCGAAGCCTATGATCTGTTCCCGGACGAAAGTCTCGATTTCATCTACATCGACGGCTACGCCCATACCGGCCAGGAAGGCGGCGAGACCATCTGGAATTGGGCGCGCAAGGTCCGGATCGGTGGTTTGATCGCAGGTGATGACTATCATTCCGATTGGCCTCTTGTTGTCGAGGCCGTTGACGCATTTGCTGACCAGACCGGCTTTGACCTCTGCGCGACGACAGAGGTGGAGACAGTGAACTATGCCGGACATCCAAGCTGGGCGATGCTAAAGACATCCTCGACCGCCGGTAATGCGCCCGCCGACTTGTTGGCACGAGGTCGGGCGATGAGCGAAAAGGTCGCGGCAAAACGACGGCTTGGCAAGAAGCTTGGGGACATGCTGCATGCAATGATCGGAAATGCGCGCTATGAAAACTTACGAGATTGGAACCGTGACCGCAAGAAACGGCGAAAGGGCGAAGGTGTGAGGTGATCGATGACCTTACCTCCACTTTGGAAAGTCTTTCGGGAACTTGACCGCGTCAAACAAGTTGGGTTGGCGGTTCTGGCCAAGGCCTATGAACCGATGCTTCAACGCCGTCACGACCAGAGCCGGGATGCGATCCTTGATGTGTCGAATGGACGGATCCCGCTGGGCAGAAAGATCGCGCTCTTGCTGGTCTTTCAGCCGTCGGGAATCAGCCAAACCTTGCTGGTGACCTGCCGACACCTGATGTCAAAAGGCTATGCCTCTTTGGTGGTGTCAAATGCGCCAATCTCGACCGAAGATCGCGAAAGACTTGCCGAAGTTACGTGGAAAATCATTGTCCGACCCAATTTCGGTTATGATTTCGGCGGGTATCGCGATGGTATACTTTGGCTGGCGGATCGTGGAATTGTCCCGGACCGCCTTTTGATCCTGAACGACAGCATCTGGTTTCCGGTCTGGCCCGACGAAACCCTGATCGACCGGATGGAGGCAATGCCCGTCGATCTGGCAGGGGCGGTCAGCCATCCATCGCAACGCCGTCGGATGAAGTCGGGCCACCGGCCCGCCTTTGTCGAAAGTTACTTCTATCTTGCCAATCGGTCTGCCCTGGAAAGCCGGGCCTTCACAGTCTTCTGGCGTGGCTTTCGGGTGTCGAGCATAAAACACAACGCGATCCACAGGGGAGAACGTCGTTTCTCCACCTTCTTGAAGGAAAGTGGCCTGACGGTCCGGGGTGTCATCTCGATCGACGCCATGATCGAGGCCATCAAAGCCAGGGATGATGCTTACCTGGCCAAGGTGCTAGCCTATGGTGTCTATACTGACCAAGATCTTGCGGTAGATCGTGATCAACTCTTGGCGGCCGACCTCGCTGGTCATGGCTGGCGAGCGCGCGCATTGGCACACGTGGTCACCACCATGCATCGGCACGGTGCCTATTCCAGTTTCCCCTTGGCTGCGTTCCTGGAACTCGGGGTGCCGTTCATCAAGAAAAGCAAGCTGACCATCGGAGGCCGGGTGCGCCCGACACACCAGGCGGTCCTGCGCAATCAGGTGCTGCGCGCGGTTGAGACCGGCGACCTTCCCGCCCCGGAGCCAGCGATGCTGGCCGAGATTGCATCCTGGGAAGCACATGATCGCTGACCCGGCGGGGTGTGGCTGTGGGAACCCCGAAGGGGCAACCGGCCATCCAGATGTATTTTCGGCGGTTTCACGCTAACTGTTCCATCCCGGATGATCACATAGACCCTCGGCGCTCGGCATTTTTCATGGCAAAGTCGATCCTGAGGGACATTCGAAGCGGGGTACGGGCATGTTGATCCATCTTCACAAGCAGGCGACGACGACGCCGAGGGTGCGG
>JANPBI010000284.1:0-5078 GCA_031430315.1 Rhodobacterales bacterium
TCGGGGCCAAGCTTGGTATCCCGTCGGAGCATCTGCTGCCCTACGGCCATGACAAGGCCAAGATCGGGCAGGAGTTCATCAAGTCGCTGGGCGGCAAGAAGGACGGCAAGCTGATCCTCGTGACAGCGATCAACCCGACCCCAGCAGGCGAGGGCAAAACGACCACGACCGTGGGTCTGGGCGACGGTCTGAACCGCATCGGCAAGAAGGCGGTGGTGTGTATCCGCGAGGCCTCGCTTGGGCCGAACTTCGGCATGAAAGGCGGGGCTGCGGGTGGCGGCTATTCGCAAGTCGTGCCGATGGAAGAGATGAACCTGCATTTCACCGGGGATTTCCACGCGATCACTAGCGCGCACAACCTGCTCAGCGCCATGATCGACAACCATATCTACTGGGGCAATTCGCTGGACATCGACGAACGCCGGATCGTCTGGCGTCGCGTGATGGACATGAACGACCGCGCACTGCGCGACATCGTGGTGTCCTTGGGCGGCGTGTCGAATGGCTTCCCGCGCCAGACCGGCTTTGACATTACCGTGGCGTCCGAAGTCATGGCGATCCTGTGCCTGTCCAATGACCTCGCCGATCTGGAAAAGCGCCTTGGCGACATCGTCGTGGCCTACACACGTGAGAAAAAGCCGATCTATGCGCGTGACCTCAAGGCCGATGGCGCGATGACCGTGCTTTTGAAGGATGCGATGCAGCCGAACCTGGTGCAGACGCTTGAGAACAACCCGGCCTTCGTGCATGGCGGGCCGTTCGCCAACATCGCGCATGGCTGTAACAGCGTGATCGCGACCAAGACGGCGCTGAAGCTGGGTGAATATGTAGTGACCGAAGCCGGCTTCGGGGCGGACCTTGGGGCGGAGAAGTTCTTTGACATCAAGTGCCGCAAGGCCGGCCTGAAGCCTGCAGCCGCTGTCATCGTGGCCACCGTGCGCGCGATGAAGATGAACGGCGGGGTGGCGAAGGCTGATTTGGGCGCGGAGAACGTCGCCGCAGTGAAAAAGGGCTGCCCGAACCTTGGCCGCCACATCGGCAACGTGAAGGGCTTTGGGGTGCCGGTGGTCGTGGCGATCAACCATTTCTACTCCGACACCGATGCCGAGATTGCCGCCGTGAAGGCCTATGTCGCCGAACAGGGTGCCGAGGCGATCCTCTGCAAGCACTGGGCGCAAGGCTCGGCGGGGATCGAAGAACTGGCGCACAAGGTTGTGCAACTGGCCGAGGGGCCGTCGAATTTCGCGCCGCTTTATCCCGACGAGATGCCGCTGTTCCAGAAGATCGAAACCATCGCCAAGCGCATCTACCACGCCGATGACGTGATTGCCGACAAGTCGATCCGCGACCAGCTGAAGACCTGGGAGGCGGCGGGATACGGCCATCTGCCGATCTGCATCGCCAAGACGCAGTATTCGTTCACCACCGATCCATCGGTGCGCGGCGCGCCTACGGGCCATTCGGTGCCGGTGCGCGAGGTGCGGCTGTCTGCCGGGGCGGGCTTCATCGTCGCAATCTGCGGGGAAATCATGACGATGCCCGGCCTGCCCAAGGTGCCCTCAGCCGAGGTGATCCGGCTGAACGATCTGGGCCATGTCGAGGGGCTGTTCTGATCCGTCGCATTGTCATGGCCCCGGTTGATGCCTAAAACCGGGGCGGACAATGGAGCCTGCCCATGAACGCCCCGAAGGACTGCACCACCATGGCCGATATCAGGGCCGAGATTGACCGCGTGGACGAGGAGCTGGTGCGCCTGTTTGGCCAGCGCGCGGCCTATATCGACCGGGCGGTGGTGGTGAAATCGGGGCTGCACTTGCCCGCGCGGATCACCCCGCGCGTCGAGGAAGTGGTCGCCAATGTGCGGGCCCATGCCGAGGCCAACGGCCTGCCACCCGATCTGGTGGAAAAGCTGTGGCGGCGGCTGATCGACTGGTCCATTGCGCGCGAGGAATCGATGCTGGGGCCGGATTCATTGCGAGAAGAGCCAAAGGAATAACGACCCCATGACCACCATCATCGACGGCAAGGCATTCGCGGCAAACGTTCGCGGGCAGGTTCAGGCGCATGTGGCGCGGCTGGTGGAGGAGCATGGGATCCAGCCGGGTCTTGCGGTGGTGCTGGTCGGCGAGGATCCTGCGTCGCAGGTCTATGTGCGCAACAAGCATGCCTCGACCATCGAGGTCGGCATGGCATCATTCGAACATCGGCTGTCTGCGGACACCTCAGAGGGGGATCTTCTGGCGCTCGTCCGGGGGTTGAATGTCGATCCGAAAGTTCACGGCATTCTTGTGCAGTTGCCGCTGCCGGCTCATCTGAACTCTGAATTGATCATCAACACCATCGACCCGGCAAAGGACGTGGATGGCTTTCACATCTCCAACGTGGGCCTTTTGGGGACCGGGCAGAAGTCGATGGTGCCCTGCACGCCGCTGGGATGCCTGATGATGCTGCGCGATCATCATGGATCGCTGTCGGGGATGAATGCGGTAGTTGTGGGACGCAGCAACATTGTGGGCAAGCCGATGGCGCAGTTGCTGCTGGGCGATAGCTGCACGGTGACGATTGCGCATTCGCGCACCAAGGATTTGGCCGCTGTTTGCCGACGGGCGGATATTCTTGTGGCGGCGGTTGGGCGTCCTGAGATGATCACGGGGGATTTTGTGAAACCGGGGGCGACGGTGATCGACGTCGGCATCAACCGGATCGAGCGGGACGGCAAGACCAAGCTGGTGGGCGATGTGGAGTTTGCGAGTGCGGCAGCGGTTGCAGGGGCGATCACGCCGGTGCCGGGTGGGGTCGGGCCAATGACGATCGCGTGCCTGTTGGCCAATGCGCTGACCGCCTGCTGCCGGGCGAACGGATTGCCCGAGCCGGAGGGGCTGACGGCGTAAGCTAGCCCAGTAATTTTCGCCGAACACTCCTGGATCTAGCGCGGCATCGGAATGCAGAGCGCCCGCTGACCCGTAACGATGGCCAGCGCATCGTGGGACATCAGCGCGGTCAATGCCGGATCCTCGGCCCATAGACCGCCGGTATAAGTGCCATAGGCCGGCAGGATCACCCGCACAGCATCGGCCAGAAAACAGGGCCGCGACTGGCTGGCAAGCCGCGCCTTTGGATGGTAATGCCCCGAAATCTCCATGTTTTCCGACGGGGCGGCGATGTGGCGAAAGGTCAGGCCGCCTATCGTCACTTCGGCCTTGTGACTGCCACCGACATCCAAGGGGCCCGGATCATGGTTGCCCTCGACCCAGGTCCAGTGCCGCCCAGCCATCAGGCGCGCGAGCCAGAGGCGGTCCGCCTCATCAAGCCCCTCGCTCGCCGCCATGTCGTCGAAACTGTCGCCAAGGCAGATGACACGAGTCGCGCGGGTGCGTTCCATGTCGGCGTCAAGCTTGCCTAGCGTCGCGCGGGTGTCATAGGGCGGCAAAAGCGCGCCACCGCGCCGGGCGATCCGTTCGGACTTGCCGAAATGCAGGTCTGAGACGCAAAGCAAATGCTCGGCCGGCCAGTAAAGCGCGCCCGAGGCAAGGGCGTGAAGTGTGGCGGGGCCAAGGGTAAAGGCGTGGTGCATCACGCAGGTTTGCACTTTTCGCACACGGTTCGGCAAGGGGGAAGGTTTAGGGAAAAAAAGCCTTCGCCGGGGAAGTTTTGGGCCAAGATGAAACTCGCCTGCTTAGGCCAGCCCAGCGGTTTCCATCAGGCGACGTGCGGCGTCCTCGGCCATCCGTTCGCGTCCCTCGCCATGGACAGGTACGCGGCCGGGTTCAAGGAACAGAGGGGCGGCGAGGGGGGTGACGCGGGGCAAACGGCGCAGGTCGATGTTGGGCCCGACGCGGTTGAGGAGGGTTTCGATCCGGCCAAAGTCGACGAGGCCGCGCAAGGCTTCCTCGCGAGTAATCTGGAGGAGCAGGTGGTCGGGGTCGTATTTGCGCAGGGTGTCATAGAGGATGTCGGAAGAGAAGGTCGCTTGCCGCCCGGATTTGCGACGGCCCTGATGGGAGCGCTCGATCAGGCCTGCGATGATGGCTGACGCGCGGAAGGTGCGTTTCATGACAGCATTTCCGGCGAGCCAGGATTCCAGGCCATTTCGGAGGGCGTCGAGGTCGAAGAGCGGCGCGGCGTTGGTCACGGGGTCGAGGCCCCAGATGAGGGTGGCGTAGTCGGTGGCGGCAAAGCCGAGGGGGGCGAGGCCTTCCTCCTCCATCCGTTTGGTGACCAGAAGGCCCAGGGTTTGCTGGCCGTTGCGGCCAGCCATCCCGTAGATCACCAGATGCTCACGGCCGTCGTGGGGGAAGGACTCCAGAAGCAGCGAGTGGGGGTCGGGCAGGCGCGAGACCTCGCGCTGGAGGGCGAGCCACTGGGCGGTGTGGGCGGGCAGGTCGGGCCAGGTATCTTGTTCGAATATCTGCAGAATCCGGTCGGTCAGGAGGGTTGAGGTGGAGAACTTCGAACCGTTGAACACGGCGACCTTGGGGTCGCGGCCGGGCTGTTTGGTGACCTCCACCGTCATTTCCCGAAGGCCTTCGTAGCGGACGACCTGGCCGCCGATGAGGAAGGTATCGCCGGGCGTGAGGGTGGAGGCGAAGGACTCCTCGACCTCGCCCAAAGGGGTGCCTCCAAAGCGGTTTTTCATGCGGACCTTCAAGGTTTCGATCTCCATGATGGTGCCGAGGTTCTGGCGGATCACGGTCGAGGCACGGGGGTCGCGAAGGTGCCATTTGCCATCGGTTTGCTTCAGCCTTTGCCAGCGGTCGTAAGCGCGCAGCGCATAGCCACCCGTTGCGATGAGGTCGATGCAGGCATCAAAATCAGTCCGCGTGAGGCTGGAATAGGGGCCTGCGCCTTTGATTTCGTTGTACAATTCAGTGGCGTCAAAAGGGCCGGCGCAGGCCGCGATCAGGATGTGCTGGCAGAGGACGTCACGGGGGCCGGGGCCCCGTGGCTCGCCGTCCAGAGTATGGGCACGGACGGCATCGAGGGCGGCCTTGCACTCGACGACCTCTAAGCGGTTTGCTGGCAACAATAAAGCCTTGGAGGGCGCATTGTACCGGTGGTTGGCACGACCGATGCGTTGC
>JANPBI010000285.1:0-1893 GCA_031430315.1 Rhodobacterales bacterium
TACTCCAGCACAGCGGCAGCGTGACCCTCGCGGACAAGTTGCATCGCCGTCAGCCCGCCAAAGCCCGCCAGCGGTTCCGACCGGTACCAGGCATAGGCAATCAGCGCGGAGCCAAAGCGTGGCTCGACCCGGTTCAGGATCTCGACCATCTCGCGCAGCCGCTTCTGGGTCTTGGGGCTGGCGATCCGGTCCTGTCGCATGACGGCGTCGCGGCCAAGTCCGACGGTGCGGGCGACCTCATCCAGCGTGGTGCGCAGAGTGGTGGCGATCCGGCTTGGCGCAAACCGGCCATTTTCGGCAAAGGCTTCGAGACTCATGTGCGGCTCCATCTTCATTGCCATAACATGGCGTCAATTGGAGTGGCAATCAAGCTGTTATGGTCGGAACTCTCGCCTGATCACCGGCGTTGTTGCACGACTCTGAACGGAGAGGATTCACACTGTGAATCCATTCAGTTAGAAGGTGGGGATGACGAAGCCCTCACCCACCCGCTATCGCACGACGAACTGGTCCAGCTACAGTGTTTCGCTGTGCAAGCGCGGCTCGTTGCTGATCTGGCTGGACAAGGAGATGATCTGGTTGGCGCCGCATGACGGCAGCCCTGGTCGGCCTGCGGTGTTCTCGGATGCGGCGATCCAGTTCTGCCTGGCGATCAAGGTTCTGTTCAAGCTGCCCTTGCCACAAACGACCGGCATGGTGGCCAGCCTGTTGCGGATGGCGAACCTGGACTGGGCCGTGCCGGACTGTACGACCCTGTGCCGGAGGCAGAAGACACTGGCTGTCCAGATCCCCTACCGCCGTGCCGATGGCCCCCTGAACCTGCTCGTTGACAGCACAGGCATCAAGTTTCTGGGCGATGGCGAATGGCAGGCGCGCAAGCACGGCGTTCAGGGCCGACGCCAATGGCGCAAGGTGCACTTGGCCATGGACACGGCCACTTCGGACATCCGGGCGGTGGAATTCACGCACAGCAGTGACGGTGACAGCCCGGTGCTGCCGGAACTGCTCGACCAGATCCCCGCAGACGAAGATATCGGCACGGTGACTGCTGACGGTGCCTATGACACCCGTCGCTGCCATACGGCGATCATCGACCGACAAGCCACCGCGATCATCCCGATCCGCAAGAATGGGCGACCCTGGAAAGAAGATTGCCCGGCAGCAATCGCCCGGAACGAAACCCTGCGCGCCACACGGCACTATGGCAGGGCGTTCTGGAAGCGCTGGACCGGATACCATGCCCGAAGCCGGATCGAGGCGAACCCTCTCATGGTTTGTAGGCAAACCATTGCCGGGCAACGGATGCGGTGCCTGAAGGCCTTCGGTGAGCGCATCAGCGCAAGAGACCCAGACCGCCAAACCGCCGAAATCCAGATCCGCATCGCCCTCATTAACCGCTTCTCAGCACTCGGCACTGCCGAGATCGTTCGCGTGGCATGAACCCAAAGGGGGAAGGGGAAGTCGCGCCTCAGGCGGGAATTGCGCAACAACGCCCTTGCCAGTGCGTGAGGTGGCCGAGCGTTTAGGCATCAGTACTATGTCAATTTATACATTGCAGACGCTGCTGGGCGTCTTGGAAACTGCGGGCTATTCGGGATGTAGCGAAAGTTGGCCTTCGGGTCCCATTTGAACTTCCCGTAGTCTTTGGTCAGAGATCGACCTGTTCGAGTTCAGTGCATAAAGGGCCCGCCTCCGAGAATGAGGACAGGGTCCGAATTGTAGCTCGCCGAACTCGCACTATCTCACCCTCCGAAGGAATTCGGATGTTGCATGGCCGATAGGGGAGTGTTTCATACCTGCCTGCACCAGGCCCCGCATATCCCCTGATGAAATGACGCATGGAAAGCAGAAAATGAAGAACATGATCGCATTTGTTGCCATCGCGTGTCTTAC
>JANPBI010000286.1:0-1790 GCA_031430315.1 Rhodobacterales bacterium
CGGACAGGTCAGCTGATGGCCCCGATGATCGCCCGCATTCCCGACAGCGTGGTGCTGACCAAGGCCAATCTGTTGAAGACCCTGCTCAAGGACACGCCCTCGCCGCGCGATGACCGGGCCGCCTATGACGCCTTTGTGACGCGGATCAAGGCACAGGTCACCAGGTGGGGCGGGGCGTTCCGCGACGACTGGAACGGCGCGCGGCTGTCGCTGGGCGGGTTTCGCGCCACCGCCACCTCGGGGTTTCTTGCGGCCTGCCACAACTGGATCGCCCAGGTGAACCTGAAAGCCGCCAGCGCCGCCATGGCAGGGGGTGCAGCATGAGCCTGCATCTCTCCCCCCGCGTCCTTTTGCCCGCCGACCGCCCGATGACCGCCGAAGAACGCGCCGGGTTCCGCATGGCCTGCGCCTGCTTTGCCACCTGGGGGCGGCAGCTGGCCGATGCCCCGCGCACGGGCGACGACGATCCGATGATCACGCCCTGGGGTCAGATGCAGACCACGGGGCGCACGGTGGTCAGCATGGCGGCCGCCCTCGACATCAGGCTGGGACAGGGCCGCACGGGCATGATCCCGGTCTCTACCCGCTATTGACGGTTCGCTGGCCGGGGTCCCCTTCGCAGAGCTGCTCGCCTGCGACCCCGGTTCCCATCAACTACCCGGCCATGGGGACAGGCCGGGTCAAAAAACCACAAAGGCAGGCAGGTTCATGGATATCGGGCTATTCCTTTTTCGCACCGCGCTGGTGCTGGCGACCCTGATCTGGGCGGCCAAGCTGGTGCATGAACTGGCGACGGGCTTTCGCAACCATGCCCGCCGCCGCGATGACATTCAGGCCCCGGTCGACGCCTCGATGGCGCGCTGGGGCTATCTTGCCGATCGGCGGCGCTGATCCCATGCGCGATTTCATCACCGCCTCCGAGGTGGCCGCACTTCTGGGCCTGACCGACGCCCCCGCCTTTCATCGCCAGCGCGACCGGCTGGAAGATGACCACGATTTCCCGATCCCGATGCCGCAATGCCGTCGCCCGTTTCTCTGGCGGCGCGACCAGGTGCAGGCCTGGATCGACGCGCAAGGCGGGCCAAAGGCAACACCGCAACCCGCGCCGCGCGGGCCGAACGTCGTCCTGTTGCAGCGCGCGATGACGGCATGACCCGCCGCCCGCCGGTCAAGGACGCGCCCCTGCGCCTGCGCCAGCGGGAACGCAAGGATGGCAGCTGGCGCGTCTGGTGGGAACCAGAGGCCGCCGTGAAAGCCATGGGCTTTGCGGTCGAGGAACTGGACCCGCGCGCGCCGCTCCAGGCCGCCCGCAAGGCGCGTCAGCTGAACGATGCGGTGGACAAGGCACGGGCGGGCATCGCCCCAAAGGCGCGGCGCGGGCTGGTCCTGATCCGCGACGTGATCGGCGACTACCGGCGCAGCATGGCCTTTGACCGCCTCGCCGCAAAGACCAGGGTCAGCTATGGCGGGCTTCTGTCCCAGATCGACACCAAATGGGGCGATGTCGCGGTGGCCGATTTCGACAAGCCGACGATGCACACCTGGTACGAAGCCCTTTACCGGACGGGCAAGACTTGGCAGGCCGCCGCCCTTGCCCGGATGATGTCGGTCCTGATGTCCCATGCCGAGGCGCGGGGCTGGCGGCCGGAAAACTCCAACCCCTGCACGCGGCTGCGCCTGCGCATCCCCAAGCCGCGGCCCCGCATGGCTCCTTGGGAGGAATATGATGCGATCATCTGGGCGGCGGGCCAATCCGGTCTGCCGGATATCGGGCTGGCAGCCGCCATCAG
>JANPBI010000287.1:0-17137 GCA_031430315.1 Rhodobacterales bacterium
CCGAACAACCTTCCGACCCGCCCCCGCCCCCCGACACTCCGCCCGAAGCCCCCCCCGATCAGGACCCCAGCGCGCAATCCGAACCCGACGGCCTGCCCGACGAGATTCTGGTGGAGGCCGCCCGCGTCGCCCTTCCCGCGGACCTTCTCGCGCGCCTTGCCGCCGGGGCCGCCAACCGCGCGGCCAAGGGGGCATCGGGCACCGGCGCCGAACGCGCTGGCAACCGCCGTGGCCGCCCCCTGCCCTCGCGTCCCGGTCGCCTTGGCTCTGGCGCGCGCATCGACCTTGTCGCAACGCTGCGCCAGGCCGCCCCATGGCAGCCGATGCGCCGGGCCGAGGCCAACCGCGCCGATGCCGTGCTGCACGTCCGCCCCTCTGACATCCGCCTGAAACGGTTCCGCGAGATGTCGGACCGTGTGCTGGTCTTTGCCGTCGATGCCTCCGGCTCGTCCGCGTTCGCCCGCCTGTCCGAGGCCAAGGGCGCGGTCGAGCTTCTCCTCGCCGCCGCCTATGCCCGCCGCGACCATGTCGCGCTGCTGGCGTTCCGGGGCACGGCGGCAGAACTGATCCTGCCCCCCACACGGTCGTTGGTGCAGACCAAGCGCCGTCTTGCTGGATTGCCCGGTGGGGGTGGCACCCCCCTTGCAGCCGGTCTGCAGATGGCGATGGCCACCGCGATCCAGGCGCGCGCGCGCGGCCTGACACCCACCATCGCCCTGCTGACCGACGGGCGCGGCAATATCGCGCTGGACGGCACCCCAAACCGCGCGCAGGCCGAGGAGGACACCACCCGCATCGCCCGCGTCATCCGCGCCTCGGGCCTGCCGACGCTGGTCATCGACACCGCCGCACGTCCGCAACCCACCTTGGAAACCCTCGCGCGCCTGATGAACGCGCCTTACCTCGCGCTGCCCCGCGCCGATGCGCATCGGCTGTCGGCAGTGCTGTCCGGCGCGTTGGGGGGCTGACCCATGCCCCATCCCGCGCCGCCCAACTGGCCTTTTCGCGACCTTGCCCGCCCGGTTCAGGCGGCGGGTCACGACTGGTGGGTCCTCGACAGCGGCGCGCCAGGTGCCCCCCGCCCGGTGATCCTGCTGCTGCATGGCGCGGGCGGCTCCAGCCACAGCTTTCGCAATCTGATCCCGGAACTGTCCGCGTATCGCCTGATCGTGCCCGACCTGCCTGGCCAAGGTCTGACCCGTACCCGCTCCGGTGCGCGTTTCGGGCTGGAACCGATGACTCAGGACATCGCCGCCCTTTGCGCCGAAATGAACATCGCCCCCAACTGGATCATCGGCCATTCCGCCGGGGCCGCAATCGCGCTGCATTTGACCGAACAAATGCCACTCAAGGGGGTCATCGGCATAAACGCGGCACTCGGCAAGTTCGACGGTGCGGCAGGGGTCCTCTTTCCCCTTCTCGCCCGCGCCCTTGCCGCCTTGCCGCTGGTGCCTCAGGCCGTCAGCGCGCTTTGGGGCAACCCCACAACCGTCAACCGCCTGCTCGCCTCTACCGGATCGCAGATCGACGCCGAAGGGCGCGCCCAATACCTAGCCCTTGTGCGCCGGTCAGCGCATGTCGACGGCACATTGGGCATGATGGCGGCCTGGCAACTTGACGGCCTTTTGTCCCGACTGCCGCAACTGGCCACGCCGGTCCTGCTGTTGGTTGCAGAAGATGACCGCACCGTCCCGGCACGCATTTCCAAGGATGCCGCAGCGCGGATGCCCAAGATCGAGTTGCACGCCATGCGAGATGGCGGGCATCTGGTTCACGAAACGGATGCCCCAGCCGTCGCTACAAGGATCAGGGCTTTTTTGGAACAGACCGCTTAGCCCAGCGCATACCCCGCACCGCGCACCGTGCGCACCGGATCACCATGGCCATACTGGCACAGCACCTTGCGAAGCCGCCCGACATGCACGTCCACCGTCCGCGTGTCGACATAGATGTCGCGCCCCCAGACCCGGTCGAGCAACTGATCCCGCGACCAGACCTTGCCGGGCCGTTCCATCAGAGCCGCCAGCAGGCGGAACTCCGTCGGGCCCAGTTTCAGCGTGTTCTCATCGCGATAGGCGCGGTAGGCCTCGGGGTCGAGGCGGATATCTTCGTATTGCATCATCGTGCCCACCAGCGACGGGCGCACGCGGCGGAGTTGCGATTTCACCCGCGCGACCAGTTCCAGCACCGAATAGGGCTTGATCACATAGTCATCGGCGCCCGTTTCCAGCCCGCGCACCCGGTCCACCTCTTCGGACCGGGCCGACAGCATGATGATCGGGATGGCGCGCGTCTCGGGGCGCATCTTCAGTCGGCGACACACCTCGATCCCCGACAGGACCGGCATCATCCAGTCCAGCACGATGATATCGGGCATGGATTCGCCCACGATCAGCATAGCCTCTTCGCCATTCGCCGCCGTCAGCACGGCAAACCCCTCGGCCTCGAGGTTGTACTTCAGCACCTCGCGTTGTGCCGGTTCGTCCTCGACCACCAGAACGGTCGGTTGATGACGATCTGCCATTTTTTCAGCCTTCCTTCGTCGAGGTCACGTCGGCCTTGGGGCGGCTGCCTTCCGGCACTTCGCCCGTCACCAGATAGATCACCTGTTCGGCGATGGAAGTCGCGTGATCGCCGACCCGCTCGATGTTCTTGGCGATGAAATGCAGATGCATCGCAGGGGTGATGTTGCGGGGGTCTTCCATCATGTGGGTCAACAGCTCGCGAAAGATCGCGTTGTAGAACTGGTCCACCTCCTGGTCGCTTTGCCGCACGTGATGGGCGGCCTTGGCGTCCCGCTGGATAAAGGCATCCAGCGCATCCTTCAGCAGCACCTGGACCGATTTGGCCATCCGCGCGATGGACGCCGACGATCCGCCTACGGGCGACATCTGCACCAGCACAGTCGCACGTTTGGCCAGGTTCTTGGCATAGTCGCCGCAGCGCTCCAGGCTGGAGGCAATGCGCATCACGCTCAGTACGGTGCGCAGGTCGGTAGCGGTCGGAGAGCGCAACGCGATCAGCCGCGCGCATTCTGCATGGACCTGCTCTTCCAGTGCGTCGATCGCCATGTCGCCTTGCCGCACACGGCTGGCCAGTTCCTCGTCGCGATGCACCAGCGCGGTTGCCGCGTCATCCAGGGCGGCTTCGACCATTCCGCCCATCTTCATGATCAGGGCCTGAACCGCCTCCAGATCGCGGTCAAAGGCGCGCAAGATGTGTTGATCGGTATTCATCACCATAATCTCATCCAATCCTTCCGGAGATGTAGGATTCCGTGCGCGGATCCTGGGGGTTGGTAAAGATCTGGCCAGTCTCGCCATATTCGACAAGGTTGCCGAGGTGAAAGAACGCGGTCTTCTGGCTGACACGCGCGGCCTGCTGCATCGAGTGGGTCACGATAACGACCGAAAACTGGCTGCGGAGTTCATCAATCAACTCTTCGACCTGGGCCGTAGCGATGGGATCAAGCGCCGAACACGGCTCGTCCATCAACAGGACCTCGGGTCCGGTAGCAATAGCACGCGCGATGCACAGCCGCTGCTGCTGGCCGCCCGAGAGGCCCGTGCCAGGGCTCTGCAACCGGTCCTTGACCTCACCCCAGAGCGCCGCCTTGCGTAGGCATTTCTCGACGATCTCATCCAGTTCCGTCTTGTTGCGGGTCAGTCCGTGGATTTTGGGGCCGTAAGCGACATTATCGTAGATCGACTTCGGGAACGGGTTCGGTTTCTGAAACACCATGCCGACCTTGGCGCGCAGCTGCACCGGATCGACGCGAGCATCATAGATATCCTCGCCCTCCAACGTGATCCTGCCGCTGACCTTGCAGCCGACGATGGTGTCGTTCATCCGGTTCAGCGTGCGCAGGAACGTGGACTTGCCGCAGCCCGATGGCCCGATAAACGCGGTCACCGTCTTGTCGAGGATGTCGACATCGACATCCTTGATGGCATGGGTTGTCCCGTAATGGACCTGTACCTTGCGGGCCTCGATCTTGACCGTTTGCGCGTCCACGCGGTTCTCCATTCGCATATCGTTCATGTTCATGTCCCTCTGAACTACCAGCGACGCTCGAACTTGCGACGCAAGAGAATGGCCGCCACGTTCATGATTACGAGAAAAATCAGCAACACGATGATCGCACCACTTGACCGCTCGATAAAGGCAGGGTCTGCCCGCTGTGCCCAACCGAACACCTGCACCGGCAGGGCGGTCGCTGGGTCGAGGAAACCTTCGATCGGTGCCGAAGGGTAATTGTCGACGAACGCCACCATCCCGATCAGCAACAAGGGTGCTGTCTCACCCAAAGCCGAGGCAAGCCCGAGGATGGTCCCGGTCAGGATGCCCGGCATCGCCAAGGGCAGGATATGGTGAAACACGGTCTGCATCTTTGACGCGCCGACCCCAAGTGCGGCATCGCGGATCGACGACGGCACGGCGCGGATCGACGCCCGCGTCGCGATGATGATCGTGGGCAGGGTCATCAGCGACATCACCAGCGCGCCCACCAGCGACGACGATTGCGGCAGGCCCATGAAGTTGATGAACAGCGCCAGCCCCAGGATACCGTAGACGATCGACGGCACCGCCGCGAGGTTCGAGATGTTGACCACAATCAGGTCGGTCCAGCGGTTCTTGGGCGCGAATTCTTCCAGGTAGATCGAGGTCGCGACACCAACCGGCACCGTCAGGATCAACACCAGCAGCATCATGTAGGCCGACCCAAGGATCGCAACACCAAGGCCCGCTGCCTCTGGCCGCTGGTCTGACGCGTCGGGGCTGGTCAGAAACGCCCAGTTGAACGACGACGCCAGCATTCCTGCCTTTTGCAGCTGGTCGGCCAAGACAAGCTGTTCGGGGGTGACGTTGCTGTCGCGCTTGGCGGTCTCCATGGTCACGCGGCCCTTGAGGTAGCCGTCGATCCGCCCGGTCGCAAGCACCGTCGCGTCAATAGTCGTTCCGACCATTTCCGGATTGGCCAGCACGGTCGCGCGAAGATCGCCCGCGGCGTCCTTCGAGATCATTTCGGCCACGTCTTTTTCGGACACGTCTGCGGCCACGATGCCCTGACGCTCCATCTCGGCCAGAAAGGCCGCGACCACCACCTTGGAATAGCCGACCGTCGTGACCTTGGCCATCTCGTCGCGATTGCCATTGCCCTTTGGGTCCAGCGTTTCCGCCGTCAGCGTCATCGGAAAGCTGAGCTTGGCCTGATAGAAGGACGACACCCCGTCGCCGATGATCGTCCATAGCATGATCGCCAGCATCGACAGGCTCAGCGCGATCGCACCAATGCCGTAGGCCTTGAAGCGTGCCTCGGCCGCATTCCGGCGACGCATCAGTTTGGTCTGTTCCAGCAATGAGGAGTTTGGCCGGGCTGGGATGGCCATGCCAGATGCAGCAGCGTCGCTCATTCGTATTGCTCCCGGTACTTGCGGACCACCCATAGGGCGACGACATTCAATCCCAGTGTGATCACGAACAGGCTCATGCCCAGCGCAAATGCCACCAGAGTCTCGGGGCTGGCAAAGTCGGTGTCGCCGGTCAACTGACCCACGATCTTGACGGTGATGGTGGTCATTGCCTCAAAGGGGTTCAGGCTCAGCTTGGCCGCAGCGCCCGCGCCCATCACCACGATCATCGTCTCGCCGATGGCACGGCTGGCGGCCATCAGGATGGCACCGACAATCCCAGGCAGCGCCGCTGGCAGCACCACCTGGCGAATGGTTTCCGACTTGGTTGCCCCGATGCCAAGGCTGCCGTCGCGCATCGACTGGGGGACCGCGTTGATGATGTCGTCCGACAAGGACGAGATGAACGGGATGTTCATGATGCCGATCACGATGCCGGCGGTCATCACCGATGCACCGCTGTCGCCAAGACCCAACGGCTGCGCAAAGTAATCGCGCAGCATTGGCCCGACGGTCACCAGCGCGAAAAGACCGAACACCACCGACGGGATCCCTGCGATGATCTCGATCATCGGCTTGATCCAGGACCGCACCCGCTTGTCAGCATATTCAGCGAGGTAAATCGCGGCAAAGAGGCCCACCGGTACCGACACCAGCATCGACACGAGGCTGATATACATAGTGCCCCAAATCAGCGGCGCGATGCCAAGATCAGACCCGCCGCGAAAATTCGGCGACCATGTCAGGCTAAGGAAGAAATCCTTGGCCGGATAGAGCCGGAAGAAATTGATCGTCTCGTTCAGCAGCGAATAGACGATGCCCACGGTCGTCAGGATCGCGATGGACGACGCCGCGATCAACAAACCCTGAATGACCTGCTCCACCCGGTTCCGGGCGCGGAAATCCTTGTGTGTGGCCATCACCGCATAGGCAAATCCGCCAATCGCCAGAACCATGGCCAAGAGGGTGCGTCCCATAGCGCCCCAGCCGGTCAGAACACGGTATTCTTGGGCGGCGGCAAGCACTTCGCGTGTCACGTCGGACCCAAGTGCCACGCCAACACTGGCCAGCTTGTCACGGACATTGGTGAATTCGGTGCGGATCATGCCCGCTTCTTCTTCGGTCATCGCCCCTTGGGCCACCGCGACATCCAGACCGCCCGCCACCCGGCGCACATCGGTCATCACCAGTTCCATGGAGCCGCCCTCGGCCATCATGTCTGCAGGCAAAACGGATGCGATCCGGCTTTCCACGAGCATCGGCTGCACGATCAGCCACAGCAAAAGCCCGATAAAGGCAGGAAGCATCACCATGATCGCGCCATGCCAGCCGTAATATATGGGCAAGGAATGCAATTCGCGCGGGTTCCCTTGAACCGACGCCATCACCCGTTGGCGGCACAACACAAACGCTGCAACGGCAAGCACGAGGATCACGACGAGCAGAAAAAGAACCGACATCGGTTATCCCGTCCGCAAAGAGGAAAGAAGGAGGGGCGGCACCCTGAAGTGCCGCCCCGACGTCTGCTTATTCCAGCGGACCCATCGGGGTCTCGGCGGCAACGGCGGCTTGCGTCGCAGCCAGTTCCGGATCGGAGACCAGGCCATAGGCGGCCAGAGGGCCGTCGGGACCAGCCATATCGTCGGACACGAAGAACTCGACAAACTCTTTCAGGCCGGGGATCACGCCGATATGCGCTTTCTTCACGTAGAAGTAGAGCGGACGCGACACCGGGTATTCGCCCTTCGAGATCGTCTCGGTCGAGGGCACGATGCCGTCCATGGTGGCGACGCGCAGCTTGTCGGTGTTGTTCTCGTAGAAGGACAGGCCGAACACGCCAACTGCGGTCTTGTCGGCATCCAGACGCGCCAGCGTCTCGGTGTAGTCGCCGTCGATGTCGACCGATTTACCGTCGGTGCGCAGCTCGTTGCAGGCCTTGGCCGCGTTCGCGCCCTTTTCCTTGTCGTCAGCGCCTTCAGCGACGGCCAGGAACAGGTCATAAGCGCCGGTCGCCTTGCAGCCTTCGACGATCACTTTGGTGTCGAAAACTTCACGGGTGCCGTGCTTGGTGCCCGGGATGAACGCAAGGATCGGCTGGGCCGGCAGGGCTGCATCAACATCCGACCACATCGCGGCCGCGTTGTCGGCAATCGCGCCATCCTTGGCAACCTTGGCCGCCAACGCGCCATAAACCGCGGCTGGGGTCATTGCGAATTCAGCGCCGTCAACGGCCGAGGCGAACACGATGCCATCATAGCCGATGCGCACTTCCATGATCTCTTCGACGCCATTGGTCTTGCACAGATCAATGTCCGACTGCGAAATGCGCGAGGACGAATTGGCGATGTCGACGGTGTTTTCACCAACGCCTTCGCAGAGCTTTTTGCGGCCCGCACCCGAACCGCCGCCTTCAACGACGGGCGAAGGGAAGTCAAAATTTTCGCCGAACGCTTCGGCGACAATGGTGGCATAGGGCAGCACGGTCGACGACCCGGTGACCTGAACCTGGTCGCGGGCATTGGCAGTCGTCGCCGCTGCAGCGATGGCCAGCACCGAGACGGTGAATTTCACAGCTTTCATGGAACACTCCTATCCGAAAGGGGCCAACTTAGGTCGGCCACGACGGTGACTTAGGGTCGCCGGATGACACTTAGGTATAGCTTTTGTAACAGTGCGATGACATGCACCGATCGGGATGCGGATTTTTCACCGCATCGCCATGGCCCCGGAACGCCCGTCCGGCAAGCCATTCAAAAGCATGACGGCGGGCCGCAAAAGCCCCCGCCCTCCATCCCTTTGGATTGATTTGAAAACCTAGGCCGCAGCAATAGCCGCCACGAACCGCGCGACCTCATCGTCGGAGTTGTAGGCGTGGACCGAGGCCCGCACCATTTCCGGCAATCCCCGCGCGGCGAAATCCAAAGGGGCCCAATGCGGACGCGAAACCGACGTATTCATGCCCAGCGCTTGCAGCCGCGCCGACAGGTCCGGCGACGCGATTCCCTCCTTGGAAAACGTCACGATGCCGCCTTTTTGCAACCCCTGGTCATGTACCGTCACGCCCTGCAACCCACTCAATTCCCTTCGTAATTCCACCGCAAGCGCCACCAGCCGCGCCTCGATCGCGGCCATCCCGAAAGACAGCGCATAGTCTACCGCCGCTGCCAACCCGGCCTTGCCCGCATAGTTCTGCTCGAAAGCCTCGAATCGCCGCGCATCCTGCCGCCACCTGATCCGGTCCCCATCGACAGCCGCCGCATGGCCATCCACAAAGGGCGGATCCAGCAGATCCATCGCGGATTTGCGTACATAAAGAACCCCCGTCCCGCGCGGCCCGCGCAGGAACTTGCGCCCGGTTCCGCTCAGGAAATCGCAGCCGATCTCGTCCACATTGACCTCGACCTGCCCCAGGCTTTGGCAGGCGTCCAACAGATACAGCACCCCTGCCGCCCGCGCCACACGTCCGACCTCCGCCGCCGGTTGCACGATGCCGCCTTGGGTCGGGATATGTGACAAAGAGATTAACCGCGTCCTTGGGCCGGTCATCGCCGCCAGCGCTGTCACATCAATCTGCCCATGCGCGTCGGATGGGCATTGCCGCACCACGATCCCCGCACGTGCCGCCATCTGCATCAGCGAAAGGGTGTTCGACGCGTAGTCCGACACATGGATGATGACCTCATCGCCAGCTTTCCAGCGCAGGCCGTAGAACACCATGTCCCAGGCGCGCGTTGCGCTTTCCTGATAGGCGATCTCCTGCGGTTCCGCCCCGATCAGCGCGGCAAAGGCGGGATAAAACCGCTCCAGCACCACGACATTCCGCGCCTCGGCCTCATAGCCGCCCATGCGACGTTCATCGTCCAGATACCGCGTCACGGTCTGGAACACCGGGTCCGGCATCAGCGAAGACCCGGCATTGTTGAAATGCAACACGTCGCGGCACGCGGGCGTGTCGGCGCGCAGCAGGGCGAGGGTCTCGGGGGTCATCGGGGCACTCCTTGTCTTATAGACAACCAATCGGTGACCGTGGCCTAGGTCAACCCTTGTCACAGCGATACCGACCGGTTACGTTATAGTATAACAACTACAGGAGTCCCGGATGTCCGATACCCGCCTGCCCGACCCGTTCCCCGAATGGCGGCGCAAGGCGGCCTGAGCGACGACCCAAAACCTGTCATCGCCACATGCCCGTGCAAGACATGACTGCCCAATGACCGCCTGCCGCCAGAGCTGCGAAATTGGCTCGCAGCGGCGGACCTCCCCTGGAGCACCAGATCCCGTTCTGAAAGTCTGGCGACAGGGCTTGCGGCGCACCGGTGACCGCAAGGCCGCGCTGGCCCGGCTAGGCGCGGTCGAGGCTGCTACCTTGGCGCAGGAGTCTTCGAAAGTCTGGGGCCGCTCCCATCCGATGACTGGTCGGCATCGCTAGTTTGCGTAAACCAGGACCTCGGGCAGCTCTGTCAGGCTGAGTTCCAGCGCGCGGAACGCCGCCAGTGACAAGGTGGCCCCGCCATCGCTGGGCAGCAGATCGACCGCGACGGACGTACCCGCCGCCGTGACGACCCGCCCCTTGCCCGGTTCGGTCACCAAGGTCGACTTCAGCCAGAAGCCCTGTTCGGTGACCGGCCCCAATCCGACCACCACGCGGCCAAGCTCGCGCTCGGTCGCAACAACGGGGGCGGCGGTTGCGGCCGCGCGTTCGGCCTCGGTCGTCTGGTCCAGCGCTTCGGCGGTCTGTGCGCCCGGCAAGGCGGTGGTATCAACGGCGGGTGCGATTTCCGTGGCCAGGCCAACGCCGGGCGTCGGATTGCTGTCCGGCACGCCGCGCAGCCTGTTGACCACGCCACAGCCCGCAAGCAAGGCACCTGCGACGGCCAGGGAAAGGATAAATCTGATCATTGCGCCCAACATTGTTTCTGCCGTCAGACTAATCGGGCCGCATGCGGGGCGCAATCACGGACTTATGCCTTGTGGCCGGACCAGCGGTTTTCTACGCTGACCCCGCATGTATCAAGGCGACCCCATGACCATCGTTCCAACCGCCCCCCTGATCGACCCGTTCCAGCGCGCGATCAGCTATCTGCGGGTCTCGGTCACCGACCGCTGCGATTTCCGTTGTGTTTACTGCATGTCGGAAAACATGACTTTCCTGCCCAAAGCAGACCTTTTGTCGCTGGAAGAGCTGGACCGGATGTGTTCCGCCTTTGTGCGGATGGGGGTGCAAAAACTGCGCATCACCGGCGGCGAGCCCCTGGTGCGCAAGGGCATCATGACCTTTTTTCGCGCCATGTCCCGGCATTTGGCAAGCGGCGCCCTGCAGGAACTGACACTGACCACCAATGGCTCGCAACTGGCGAAACATGCGGCGGAACTGTTCGATTGCGGGGTGCGGCGGGTGAATGTGTCGCTGGACACGCTCGATGCGGCCAAGTTTGCCCGGATCACGCGCTGGGGACGGCTCGACCAGGTGCTGGACGGCATCCAGGCGGCAAAGGCGGCAGGATTGGCCGTCAAGATCAACACCGTGGCGCTAAAGGGCGTCAATGAGGACGAGCTTTTCCCGCTGGTCGACTGGTGCGCGGATCAGGGCCATGAGCTGACCTTCATCGAGGTCATGCCGATGGGCGACATGGGGGATGCAGACCGCCTTGACCAGTTCTGGTCGCTGAAAGACCTGCGCGCGCGTCTGGCCGAACGCCACACCCTGACCGACCTGCCCGACCGCACCGGCGGCCCCGCGCGCTATGTCCGACTGGCCCATAGCGGCCAACGGATCGGCTTCATCACACCATTGACCCACAATTTCTGCGAAAGCTGCAACCGTGTGCGCCTAACCTGCACGGGCGAGTTGTACATGTGCCTGGGACAGGAAGACATGGCCGACCTTCGCGCGCCCCTGCGCGCCAGCGCTGATGACCAGCCACTGGAAACCGCCATCCGCCGCGCCATTGCGCACAAACCCAAAGGCCACGACTTCGACTACACGCGGGCTGCGGTGGCAGGCCAGGTGACCCGCCACATGAGCCATACCGGCGGCTGATCTTTTCCTGAAGATGGTCGGGGCGAGAAGATTCGAACTTCCGACCTACGGTACCCAAAACCGTCGCGCTACCAGGCTGCGCTACGCCCCGACGCGTGCTGCTTACAAGGACTGAGCGGCAAAGAAAAGGGTCACTCTCTGCATGGCCATGCCGCCGTCGTCTGGGTGATGGAGGGATGGCGCAATTGCGCGCCCTCGACGATGCCCAGGCGTTTGGCCAGCCCGCCATTCACTTCCAGAATGTATTGCACGCCCTCTCCGCCTTTGATCGAGGTACGATCTCCAGGCACCGCATTGGCATGTACCTTTGTCACCACGCCTGTGCTATTTGCGAAGATCATGTCCAAGGGGATCAACGTGTTTTTCATCCAGAAGCTGGCACGACGGGGGGAGTCGTAGACAAACAGCATCCCCGCCGACAGCGCCATCTTTTCGCGGAACATCAGCCCTTTGGCGCGTTCCTCTGCGTCATCGGCCACCTCGACCGTGAACCCGGCCTTGCCACCTTGCCAGCGCAAGTCCAGCCGGTCGACACTGCAGGCAATCAACTCGGACGGCAAAAAACACAGGAACGCCGCGATTACCCCTCGAGCTGTCGCGCCGCTGCTTCCCATGACATCACCTGGACGGCCATCCTGCCGCGTTTGCCGTCAACCACTTTCAGCGACACTGCCTCGCCCGCCTGCAGGTCCGCAAGACCTGACGAGCGCAAGACCTCGATATGCAGGAACACATCTTCGTTGTGCCCGAACACATTGGCAAAACCAAAGCCCTTGCCCTTGTCAAACCATTTCACCCGCGCAGGCAAAAGCGGCAGCGCCAAAAGCTCTGCCGTGGTGGTCTGGGCTGCCTCTTCGCCCAAGGGAAAGACCCCCGGCGTAGGCGGCGCAATATCCACCACAGCGACCGCTTGCACGCCGCGTTGGGTCATCTGGACCCGCACAACAATCGCCGCCCCATCAGCTACGGAACTCTGCCCAAAATTGCGCAGCACGTTCGCATGAAGGAGGATATCTGCCCCCCCTTCGTCCGCAACGATGAAACCAAATCCCTTGGCCGGATCAAACCATTTCACATGGCCGTGCACGATCTGCATGGCCGCTTCTTGTTCTTCCATTCGAGAGCCACTTCCCCAGATTAAGCCCTTGATGCCAGTCTTGCCGCGTTTTCGCCCTGCCCTTCAAGTGAAAAATTCACAACCGATTCCGGCACCTTGCGGAACTCCAGACTCAGGATTGTATACAATTACGGGTTCAGTCTTTGCACCTTCCAACTGGCATCAATTTCCGTGCGTGACCATTGAAACCGATCATGCAACCTGAAGGCACCATCGGCCCAGAACTCAATTTCAAGTGGCGCAATCCGAATCCCCCCCCAAAACGGGGGACGCGGCGGATTCAAACCGTATTGGGCGGATGTTTTCGCGACTTCCATCATCAGATCGGCCCGTCCTGCCAAAGGAGCCGATTGCCGGGACGCCCACGCCCCGAGGCGCGATTTCAGGCTGCGGCTCGCGTAATAGGCGTCTGCCTGGGGGCCGTCTTCCCGGCTGGTCACCCCCCGGACACGGATCTGACGGCGCAGGGATTTCCAGTGCAGCACGAATGCAGCCGTGCCACTATTTTCGATTTCCCGCGCCTTGGCTGACCCGTAATTGGTGTAAAACACGAAAGCTGCCGGCTCGATGTCCTTCAGCAGGACCATCCGCACATTCGGCAAACCCGCAGCATCAACCGTCGCCAAGGCAATGGCATTGGGGTCGTTCGGCTCGACTGGTTCCGCCTCGGCCAGCCATCGGCGGGCGATCTCGAACGGGTCGCCGCCCGCGAAAATGCCATCTCGTTCCATTGCGTCCTGATCCTCTGGCGTCAGGGGTGGCGCACCTTGATGCGGACCTGCTCTTCGCCTACACGTTCCATGCAGAGATAGGGTGGGTGGGAGAAGCGGAATGTCAACCGGACTGATGGCGGGCAAACGGGGTCTCATCATGGGCCTTGCCAATGACAAATCCATTGCATGGGGCATTGCCCAAGCCATCGCCGCCCAAGGGGCAGAAATTGCCTTTTCCTATCAGGGCGAAGCGTTGAAAAAACGCGTCGAACCCCTTGCCGCCAGCATCGGGATGCAGGAATTCGTCGAATGCGACGTCGCGGACGAGGCGTCGATGGACGCGCTTTTTGCCCATCTGGAAAAACTCTGGGGCAAGATCGACTTTCTGGTCCATGCCATCGGCTTTTCCGACAAGAACGAACTTCGCGGCCGTTACGTCGACACGTCTCGCGCAAACTTTGCAATGACGATGGACATTTCGGTCTATTCGTTCACAGCGGTCTGTCGTCGCGCCGCCGCGATGATGAACCCCGGCGGCAGCCTTCTGACGCTGACCTATTATGGCGCGGAAAAAGTCATGCCGCATTACAACGTCATGGGCGTGGCCAAGGCCGGGCTGGAGGCGTCGGTGAAGTACCTGGCCGAGGATCTGGGCAAGGACGGCATCCGGGTGAATGCCATCAGCGCAGGCCCGATCAAGACGCTTGCCGCTTCTGGCATCGGCGACTTCCGCTACATCATGAAATGGAATGAACTGAACTCTCCCCTCCGCCGCAACGTGACGCAGGAAGAGGTGGGCAAGGCCGCCCTTTACCTTCTCTCCGATCTCGGGTCGGGCACGACGGGCGAAAATCTGCATGTTGATGCGGGCTATCACGTGGTGGGCATGAAGGCTGTTGACGCGCCTGACATCGACGCCGTGACAAACCGCAATGGCAACGGGGGCGGGCAGTGACCTGGGCTGCGTTCACTGCGGCGTGGTTCCTGCATCTGCTGGCTGCGGCAAGTCCCGGTCCCGCGGTCCTGATGACCGCCCGGACCGGCATTACCGAAGGTTTCGCGACAGGCGTCTGGGTCGCAGTCGGCGTGGCGCTTGGCGCAGTCTTCTGGGCCGTCGCGGCGCTTTTCGGACTGGCAGTCCTTTTCCAGTTCGCCCCAGCTCTGCTCTGGGGTTACAAGATCGCGGGTGGGCTGTTCCTGGTGTGGATCGCATGGCAAATGTGGAGCCACGCCTCTGAACCGCTGGACATGGCGACCGTCGGCACGACCGCGCGCAGCCCAACATCGGCGTTCCGTCTGGGGCTCTGGACTAACCTGGCCAATCCCAAGCCGGCCGTCTTTTTCGGCGCCGTCTTTGTCGGAACTGTCCCGCCCGGCACGACATTAGCTTGGTTTGTCGCCCTGCTTGTGATGGTGTTCCTGAACGAAGTCATCTGCAACATCGCAGTCGCACGGGCCTTTTCCTTCGACACACCGCGCCGGGTCTACACCCGCATGAAGACAGGGATCGACCGCACCTTCGGCGGCATCCTCGCCCTTCTCGGCGTCAAGATCGCAGCCACTTGACCGGAGCCACCCCATGAACGACCGCCTGCCACATGAAAAAGGGTTTCACGTCAGCTGGGACCAGATCCACCGCGACGCCCGCGCCCTTGCCTGGCGGCTGGATGGCAAGGGCCCGGATGGCGGGGCGTGGCGCGCCGTTGTCGGCATCACCCGCGGCGGCCTGGTGCCTGCGATGATCGTCAGCCGAGAACTGGACATCCGCGTCGTCGATACGATCAGCGTCAAAAGCTACAGCCACCAGTCGCAATCAGAAAAGGCTGTCGTGACCAAATCCCCGCAGGCCGAACTGATGGGCGACGGCACCGGCATCCTGATCGTTGATGACTTGGTCGATACCGGCAAGACACTCGAACTGGTGCGCAAGCTCTATCCCAAGGCGCATTTCGCGACGGTCTATGCCAAGCCGTCGGGCAAGCCGATGGTCGACAGCTACATCACCGAGGTCAGCCAGGACACCTGGATCTTCTTTCCCTGGGACATGGCGCTGCAGTATGTCCAGCCGATGCGCGGCACGGACTAACGCAAACGACAATGATCAGACCCTCTCGCACGGCCCGGCAAAAGATTCTGCATTGGCTTTTCGAGGCCAGCCTTGCGATCAAAGGTCTGTTGACGAGCGCCGAGGCAATCGCGGGCCTTGGGCTGTTGTTGGTGCCGAACGCGCAGGTGGCACGGCTTGTCTATTGGTTGACGCATTACGAGATCGCCGAAGATCCAACGGACACGCTTGCCACCTGGACCCTGCGCGCGGTCGAACAGTTCCCGATCGGCACGCAGCATTTCTATGCGATGTACTTGTTGTTTCATGGCGGGCTGAAGCTTGCCATAGTCCTCCTGCTCTGGCGGCGGGTCATGTGGGCCTATCCTGCCGGCATGGTGGTCCTGGCGGGGTTCGTGATCTATCAGCTCTATGAATTCGTGCACTCGGGTTCACCGTTTCTGTTTCTTCTGGCGGTTTTCGACATGATCATGATCGCGCTGATCTCGATAGAATACCGCGCGCTGAAGACGGCTCCGCTTCAAAGCGCGAGCAACCCCGCTTGATCCCCGACGTTTCCCCAACAAGGCGACCTTGATGACCTTTGTGCTCAATCCCGCGATGGCTGCCACCGAAGCGCCCCCCGTGATGGAGGCGCGGCGCTGGATCGAGGGCGTCACTTTTCCCGCCGATCGTCCTCTGATCAATGTAAGCCAAGCCGCCCCAGTCGCCTCGCCCCCCCTGCCGCTGCGCCAAGCATTGGCCGAGGCTGCGCTGAACGATCCGCAGGCACATCTTTACGGCCCCGTGCTGGGGCTGCCCGCCCTGCGCGCCGAGATTGCCAGCCAGTGGTCGGCAGCTTATGGCGGGCGGGTCAAACCCGAACAGGTCGCCATCACCCAAGGCTGCAACCAGGCTTTCACCGCCGTGATGGCGACCCTTGCCGGACCAGGGGACGAGGTCATCCTGCCGACCCCCTGGTACTTCAATCACAAGATGTGGCTCGACATGGCGTCGGTCACGGCCGTGCCACTCGCCACCGGCCAAGGGCTGATCCCCGACGCCGCAGATGCCGCCCGCCTTATCACCGCAAAGACCAAGGCGATTGTCCTGGTCAGCCCCAACAATCCAGGCGGTGCGGAATACCCTGCCGAAACGCTCGCGGCTTTTGCAACCCTTTGCAGTTCCAAGGCAATTGCTTTGGTTGTGGATGAAACCTACCGCGATTTCGACAGCCGCCATTCCATGCAGAAGGGTGGCCGTCCGCATGACCTTTTCACCAACCCCGACTGGGCCGACACGCTGATCCAGCTTTACAGTTTCTCCAAGGCTTACCGGCTAACCGGCCACCGCGTCGGCTCCATCACGGCAAGCGTCGAGAGGCTGGCCGAGGCCGAGAAATTCCTGGATACGGTCGCCATCTGCCCCAGCCAGCTGGGCCAGATCGGCGCGTTGTGGGGCATGCAGAACCTAGGCTACTGGGTCGCCGGGGAACGCGGCGAAATCCTGGCCCGCCGGGCCGCGATGACCGCAGGTTTTGCCGCGCTGCAAGGCTGGCGTCTGTTGGGATGCGGGGCTTATTTCGCCTATGTCGAACATCCCTTTGACTTGCCCTCGGACGAGATCTGCAAGCGGTTGGTGACCGAGCGGTCGATCCTCATGCTGCCCGGCACGATGTTTCAGCCCACCGGATCGCGCGAGGGCCGCCGCCAGATGCGCATCGCTTTCGCCAATATCGATGCCACCGGGATCGCCACCCTGATTGACCGGCTGGCCAACTGGCACCCCTGACGCGCGCCCTATCTTGCCCCC
>JANPBI010000288.1:0-10678 GCA_031430315.1 Rhodobacterales bacterium
GCTGGAGGGCGAGCTTCCTCAGGCCGCCCGCAGCCCCAAATTGCGGCGCGCTTCGGCTGCCGTAGCCCTAGGTCGTGGCCTTTGTTCTGTCTCACTTCGTGCAGGCGGCGACGATGGCGCGGGACGGTCGGCTGGCGGGTCCTCTTTATGTGCAGTTCGTGATGGGCGTGAAAAACGCGATGCCTGCGGATGAGGAGATCCTGGACTTCTACATCGCAACGCTGCGGCGGCTGGCGCCGGATGCGCTTTGGTGTGCGGCGGGGATCGGGCCTGCGCAGCTTGCGTTGAACGAGTGGGCGATTGCCAAGGGCGGCCACACCCGCACCGGGCTGGAGGACAATGTTCGGCTGGATCGGCACACGCTTGCCCCGTCCAACGCGGCGTTGGTCCGCCGTGCGGTGGAGATGTGCGACAAATACCAGCGCCCCGTGGCTACGGCAGCCGAAGCGCGCCGCATTTTGGGGCTGCGGGCGGCATGAGGAAGCTAGCCCTCCAGCACCCGGGCGAGTTCTGGCTTCAGCGCCAAGAGGGCGGCGGCGACAGCCTCGCGTTGTTCGGCGAAACGAGTGGAGGGGATCGGGACGGAGATGGCATGCAAATCGCCGGCCAGGTCGGCGAAGGCGATGCCAAGCGCAGAAATGCCGTCGGTGTGATCGTCGAGGTCCTCGGCCAGACCCTCGGTCAGGATGCGTGTCAATCGGTCCTGCAGCGCGGGCCAGTTCGCAGGATCGCCGTTCCACTCCGCCATCGCCAGCGCCTCAGCCCGGGGCTTTGCCATCATCGCGAGGGAGGCGCGGCCATTGGCCGTGGTGGTCAGCGGGAACACTTCACCGACCGAAGACACCGTGCGCAACCGGTGGCTGCCGGGCACCTGGTCCAGAAAGATCATCTGCCCGCCGCGCAGCACCGACAGATCGACCGTCTCGCCCAGTTGGTCGCGCATGCGGGTCAGGTAGGGGCGGCAGCGGTCCACGATGTTGTACCGAGCGGCCCGCGCGAGGGCGTGCAGTTCCGGCCCGAGGCGGACGCCGTTGCCCATCGTCTGCGCGATGACCAGTCGTTCCTCCTGCAAGGCCGCGACGATCCGTTGCACGGTGGAGCGGGGCAGGCCAGCACGCTCCGCGATCTGGCCAAGGCTGAGGCCGGACGGATCGTCCTTCAGCGCGCGCAGCACGGCGGCGGCCCGTGCGATCACCTGGATGCCGCTGCGTGTCGTGCCCGCGCCGTCGTCCATGATCTGTTGTCCCCTTTGCCCCTGCCGCGCCCGATGACGCAACTGTCTGCCCCCCGCAACCCGCGATGCGATACAGCCCTTTCCTACAGCACAAACAATTTGACCGCAATGCGGGTCATATGTATCAATCTACGGTACAGGTGGAGGAGTCATCCTGCAGGATTTGAACGGCTGGACGCCGCCGTGGCGGTGCATGGGGGGATAGGCCAATGGTGAAAGTGCGCGGCATCGAATTTCAGGGAAACCTCGACAACCCGATGGGGCTGGAGTTCTACAACCTCAGCCACCGCTTCGGCTTTCAGCACCCGAACTGGCCCTACTTTCAGGACGTGAAGATCGAGCGTATCCACTACATGGCGAAATCCGGCGTGCTGTCGCAGCGCATCACCACGACAATGCACGCGACCACCCGTCTCAGCTCGTCCATCGCGCATGCAAACCGCCGAAACAGCGAGCTTTTCAGCGTGCAAAGCCTTTCCTCGCCTCTGGTTCGCCCGCCTTTCAGGCCCGTTCCAGCCGCACTTGCGATGCCGGTCTCCTGCTGGCTCGGCGGCAGGTGAGTTTGCTGTTTTAACAGCGATAACAGGGAGTTTTTTGCATTTCGCGCGGAATAACAGGCGTTCAGTGGCTGTAATTTGGTGCCAACTCGCCAGAACCTGCGCAAATTCAATGGCTTGCCACGATAAAATTGCTGTTCCTGTTAATCTCCGGAACAGGGGTATTTAACGGCGGGAACAGGTGGTTCAAATCCTGTTATCAGGCCGTCGGTACTCGAATAACAGGTGAACGGGATTTTGGCATCCGGAACGGACTCGGGGGCGCAGACGCTCCCTCGGTGACACTCACTGGTCAATGGAGTTTCTGTGCTCGCTCAGGCTTCAACCCGCGCGGCGACCGAACATCCGCTCCTGGGCATCCCAGCAGAGCGGGATCTCCGCCTCGATCAACCGCGCAAGGGTGAGACCCTGGGGCTGGCGTCCGTCGAGAATGCACTGCTGCAGCTCCGGGGACAGGAACGCCAGCCGGATCAGGCGACGCTGATGCGGCGAGGCGGGTGCGACCTCGATCCGCGGCAGGCCACTGGCCGTCGCACCCGGCAGCGTTTCGACTGCGCTGGAGACTCTGCGCATGGCCCGGCGTCTCGATGCCTACCGCGACACGGCGCGCATGATGCTCGAGCCCTGGATCGTGGAGGCAGCACTGAAGCGGCCCGGATCGCGTCGGTTGACCGAGGCGGAGCAGAAAGTCGTCTTCGCCGCTACCCGGACCCCGAAAAAGGTCAGATGGCCGGAGTGGTGGGTGGTGCGGGTATAGACCGGCACATAAACCTTTGCCGCAGACCACGATCCAAAGAAAACCTTTGCCGCAGGACTTCCTGCTGATTACTCAAGACAAAAAGCAAAAGGAATGCCGCATGACTGACATCGATCTGAACGCCATGACCCTTGCCGATCTCAAGCAGCTGCAGCGTGACGTGGCAAAGGCCGTGAATGGTTATGAGGCGCGCAAGAAAAGCGAAGCTCTGAACGCTCTGGAAGCCAAGGCGCAGGAACTCGGGTTCAGCCTCGCTGACCTGACCGGCACAAAGAAGACGCGCAAGAGTTCCGGACCCACTGGACCGAAGTACCGCCATCCGGAAAACCCCGAGATTACCTGGTCAGGGCGCGGGCGCCAGCCTGCCTGGTTCAAGGCAGTCGTTGATGCTGGAAAGTCACCGGAGACGATGGCGATCTGAGAGAAGCGTGTCGGTTAAAGGAGGGCATCTTGCGATGAGTGTTCAAGATGTCCCTCCAGCAGACCGTACTGCGAGCTATTTCAACCATATCGATATGGGGTTCTTGAACCGGAGGTTGGCGATTTCGGCCCTCGGACCAGTCAGAGACTACTTCTTGCAGAACCAGACGTCCGGCGAAGACCACATGACCCGGCTTCGCAACGACCATCTCCTCATCACGATGCTGATCGATCTTTGCGACGAGATGCAGACGCCAACCTTGGCAGACGCTTTGAACCTAGGACGATCAACCCAAACATTCATGAGCATCGAACTGCTGGAAGCTTGCCCGGAGATCTACGAAGAAAAACGCGTCTCCCACCCCGTTCATCTTGAACTCGACTACGGGAAGCCGTTCTTGATCTCCTATCACACCGAACACCTTGTCAGCTCAACCGGGAAGATGACTTTGGCCGAGGGTCACCAGAAGGGATATCGTCAAGCGATCATCGGTCGACTGCATGATCGCGGCGATTGCTTTGAAATCGAACCGGTCGTCATCGGGGCGCCTTGGCTTGACAATTCGCGCAATCCTTGAGATCGAGACTTGATGTGGCTCGGCCATGACTATGGCGAGATATTGCCTGAAGACATCGAACAGTTTGCGGGAATGAAAGATGTGAAGGCTCAGTCTGCGGACGAGTGGATGCAGGCAATGCGCGCAATCCCTGAAGTGCAGGTCAAGGAAGCGATTGCAGGCCTCCTGACTGAGCCAGTCAAGGCGGACTGGGGCGGCGAAGAGAACGACCACTTTTCGGCGAATGTCACAGTTGCCGGAACTCGACGGACAGCA
Organism: Rhodobacterales bacterium; assembly: GCA_031430315.1. GTDB lineage: Bacteria > Pseudomonadota > Alphaproteobacteria > Rhodobacterales > Rhodobacteraceae > JAJNPS01. The sequence continues at coordinate 3,802 of JANPBI010000288.1, forward strand.
GCGTTTCTCTTGAAAGGGCCCGCGAAGTTTCAGGAGATGACACCGGCCATGTGTGGGAAGAACGGCGACCAGATCGTCAGGCTGGCCCGCAGTGGCGCAGACGTTTCAATTGTGCAGCACTCGCACCTCGTAGGATCTGCAGTGCGGGAAACGCTCCGAGCGCTTGTTGTTCAGCCTGGGAGCCGTACGCGAAAATTTTGCGTCATGGACGGTCAAGCGACGTATAGACTATTGAAGGCATACAGACTGCTGCAGTAATCAACGGTCTCGGCGTGACAGACCGCCTTGGGCGGTTTGCCGACCGATGCATGTGCGGCAGCGCGGATGCGGCATCAGGCCAAAGCGGCCGTTCGTTCATGTCGCAGCATTCTTGGGTTGTGGTCGACATGTAGGGCGGAAGCCGGTCCTTCGATGCTGGGTGCGCGAACGTCAGCTTTGCGGACTCTTACTGCCGGTTGATTTGGCACCTCAGATTCCGCTCGCCGCCGCAGCGAGAACGTCGTGGAGGGGGAAGCGGTCGTTTGCACATGCAGTGTCGCCGAAGGTCCGCGCCTTAGAAGCGGTCATTGTGTGAGCCAAAACACACATAAGCACAAAGCGAGATCACGTTTTCGATGGTCGGTTGGAGCCCTGTCGATGCCGGAGGGTGGGAAAGCGGTCGGTCGGTCGCGCCGCTGCAACGCGCACCTTTAGCTCCGGAAAATCCGTGTCGCCCGTTCCGCAACTTCGCGCGGCGGCAGTTTCCACAAGGACTCTGCATGGTCGGACCCGAACCGCCCGTCGTCGGAAAAGAGCTCGACGTCGTAGCATCCTGTGAAGCCAGCCGCATCAAGACAGTCGAGCAGCGCCGCCATCGGCAATATCCCTTCGCCGGGAAAGGCACGATCGGCCCAGCTCCGCGTCGTGCGCCGCCAGTCCGCAACATGTACCCCGCCGATCATGGGGCCGTAACGAAGCAGCAGGTCCATGACGTCCGGCGTGTCCCACAGGTGCCACGTGTCGACCAGCATCTTGAAGCTTGGCTGGTCGAGTTGCCGCAGCATCTCCAGCGTTCCCGGCAGGTCCCAGATCACGGTGAACACGTCGCGCACGCTGCGGTGGATCGGCTCCAGCGCAACTGTGACGCCAAGGTCGCTCGCCACCTGTCCGATCCTCGCGAATCCGGCCATGCAAAGATCGGCGACCTCGCTTTCGCTACGGTCGCCCTGCGGGCCAGTAATGACGACAATGCTTTCAGGACTGAGCTTCGCCATTCGTTCCATGCGCGGCAAGAAAGCCTCTACTCGAGCCATGGGATCTGCCGGTTCGGGACTGAGGACGTATGGAAGGATCGAGTTGCCCTCCGGGATGCAATTGGCCGCGACAAGGCCGTGGCGATCCATCATGTCGCGCGCGCGGGCGGGGCCGACGGCCTCCATCTTGAAACCCCAGACGCCAATGCCGTCGCAGCCGATGTCAGCATAGAGTTTCACGTCCTCTTCGAAGGACTGAGTGATCGTCGTCACCTCGCTGACCGCGAACCTGCGGCGCATGGCCTACCCCCGCTTTGTTGCCGCCCCGCTGCGGCGTTTGCGATATTGGTCGATGCCCACAGCAATCAGCAGCGCGAGGCCAGTGACGATCCGCTGATAGAAGGGCTCGACGTTCATGATGCTCATCCCGTTTGCCAGTATCGATATGATGAGCACCCCGGCCACTGTGCCCCAGATACTGCCCTGCCCGCCGGTGATGCTGGCACCGCCAAGCACCACTGCGGCAATCACCAGAAGCTCCAAGCCCTCGCTGCTGGCCGCTTGGCCAGAACCAAGCCGCGATGCCAAGATCACGCCTGCTAGGCCCGCGGTTGCGCCACCGATGACATATACCCAGACCTTGACGCGGTCGACCGGAATGCCCGCCAGACGTGCGGCCTCTTCATTGCCGCCGACGGCGTAGACGTGTACGCCGAAGGTGCTGCGCTTAAGAGCGACCCAGGCGAGGATCAGTACCACGACCATGATCAGTACGGGAAAAGGCAGCACGCCGGGGATCAGGAATCCGCGACCGATGCCCTGGAAGCTCGACGGCACGCCAAAGAGCGACACGCCGCCTGTCACCAGAAGCGCTAAGCCCCGTCCAATCGTCAGCGTGCCGAGCGTGGTTATGATCGGGCTAATGTGCAGCCGCGTGATGATCATCCCGTTGACCAGGCCAAAGGTTGCGCCAAAGATTATGCCGACCAGCCAGCTGGCTTCAGCGCCGCCAGGAATGTCCAAAACCCGCGCCGCCATCGCGGCCAGCACCCCCGAAAGCGCGGCGTTAGAGCCCACCGACAAATCAAGGCCACCGGAAAAGATCACGAAGCTTGCGCCAAAGGCGGCGATCGCCAGGACCGACATCTGACGCAGCACATTCAGGCCATTGGTCGTGCTCATGAACCCCGGCGCCATCACTACAAAGAACAGGATCAACATCAGCAAGAACAGCCAGAGCCCGGCATCCGTCCGCCTGAGAGCCCAGCTATAGGCCCGGCGGGGCGCGGTGGGATCATGCGACATGAGCGGGCTCCGTCTGCTGTTCGCCCAGTGCGCTGCGGACCAGGTCGAGCGAGCTTGCGCCATGGCCTTCAAGGATGCGAACCAAGCGCCCTTCGCGTATGACTAGGATGCGATCGGCCAAGGCGAGTATTTCCTCTGTCTCCGATGAGATCAGCAGGATGCCGTGCCCCTTTGCCGCCAGGTCGGAGATCAGGCGGTGAATCTCGGCCTTGGCGCCCACGTCGATCCCAGCAGTCGGTTCATCCAGAATCAGCACACGCGCGCCTGAGGCCACGGCGCGGCCCAGCACGACCTTCTGCTGGTTGCCACCGCTCAGTGTCTCGACAGGCCGACCTGAGGCCCCGCGGGGACGGATGTCGAGCCGCTCGACAGAACCCGTGACGGCTGCACGGGCGCGAGCGGCGTCAATGAGTCCAACGGAGTTCGCGACCTGCGCCACCGAGGACATGAGCAGGTTGTCCGCGACGCTCATCTGCGGAACGATGCCCGTTCGCTTGCGGTCCTCGGGCACCATCGCGACGCCAGCATTCAGCGCATCGGCCGGGTTGCGGACCTTTTGGCCCCCGTTCGGAAACCGGATTGTGCCGTGGTCGAGCGGGTCGGCACCCAGGATCGTGCGGGCTATCTCTGTCCGCCCAGCCCCCACAAGCCCGGCGAGCGCAAGTATCTCGCCCGCGTGGATCGTAAACGATATGCCAGAGAACACGCCGTCGCGGCCAAGCTCCTCGGCGACCAGAAGCGGGGCACCCGGCACGTTGGCGGCCCGCCGCACCTCGGAGTGGACCTCGCCGCCTGCGATCAACGTGACCAGGTCGGGGCGCGCGAGGTCTGCCGGTCGTGCGGTCGCAATGTGGCGGCCATCGCGCAACACCGTCATGCGGTCCGCAATGGAATAAACCTCTTCCAGCCGGTGACTGATATAGAGGACCGACTCCCCCGCCGTCCGCATGCGGTCAATGATGGCAAAAAGGCCAGCTATCTCGCGGTCGGTCATCGATGCGGTCGGCTCATCGAGGATCAACAGCTTTGGCTTGCGCAACAACGCCTTTGCCAGCGCCACAAGCTGCCGCTCGCTGGTGCGCAAAGTGGCCACCTGCGCCTCGGGATCGATCCAGTCTGCGACTGACGCCATGATGTCCGCCGCCTGTCGGCGCTGGTCGTCACGGCGTAGCAAGCCTAAGCGGCCCGAACGCTCCTGGCCGAGAAAGATGTTCTGCGCAACGCTGAGATATGGCACCAGTGCCGGCTCTTGGTACAAGACGGCAATGCCGCGCTCGGCTGCGTCGTGCGGATCAGTTTGCCCGATCCGCACGCCGTTGAATGTGATCTCGCCGGCATCTCGAGCGACAGCGCCAGCGAGAACCTTGATCAGCGTCGATTTCCCCGCACCGTTTGCACCGAGAAGCGCGTGCACCTCTCCGCCCGCCACCGAAAAGGTGACTTCGGATAGCGCCTGCACGCCCGGATAGGCCTTCGAGATGCCCGACAGTTCGAGGATTGGTGGCACCAGAGCCTACTCCTGCATCCACTGCCCAATGTTGTCCTTCGTGACGAGGATCATATCGACGTAGGTCATCTTGGGGATCTCGGTCCCCTTCCCGAGCTGGGCCACAAGATCCATTGCCGCTTCGGCGATGCCTTTGTGGTTCAGGTCGACGGTGCCAAAGATGCGACCATCGGCGATGTACTCGCGTACCTCGAGATCGTTGTTTGGTGCCGCAATACACAACTCGGCCGAATCGATCCCTGCTGCCTCGAACCCGGCGATAGCACCAAGGCTCGACCCGTCGTTGATGCTGACCACTGCACGCAGGTCGGGGTTCGCCTGCAAGGCGGCCGAGACGGCCTGGTCACCTTTTTCGCGAGTACCGCATTCCTGCTCGAACACCCACTCGATGGGCTTGCCGGTTCCCTTTTCGACGGCGATCTTCGAAGCCTCGATCCGGCGGACGGTAGAGGGCCACTGCGGCCATCCGCAGGCGCCGACCTTGATGCTTGTGGCGTCAGGGTTCTTCTGGTTTAGGCAGGCGGCAACCGCCTCGCCCGCCAGCCGGCCCATATCCGCTTCGCTGTAGCCCACATTTCCCGTTGCCCAGTCTACATCTTCGGGCTCTTGACCTTGCAAGATGAAAGGAATGCCAGCTTTCATCGCCGCTTCTGCCGAGGCCTTCGAGGTCGCCGGGTCGATCACCGAGGCGACAATAGCATTGACCCCTTGGGTCACGCAGTTCTCGATCGAGGTTGCCTCGCGTTCCGGATTGTTCTGCGAGTCAATCGTCATGACTTTGATCCCGCGCGCCTCGCCGGCCTTGACGTATTCGTCAAGAAGCGTCGCGAAGTATTCGATTTCTGTGGTCGGCACGATCGCACAGACCGTTTGCTCCTGTGCCCAGGCGGCTGCGGGCAGCAAAAGCGCGCCCGCAAGAAGGGATGTCTGCACTGGACGCGCCAGCGCTGCAAAGGACGTGTACTTTCTCATCGTTGTCATCTCTCCCAACTAAGTGTGGTACCGGGCCTATCACTGCCGGCCCGGCTTGGCAGAAGCTGGCGCCAAGACGCCGCGTGCTAGCCTGTGCTTCTCTGACGAAGCAGCAGGCACTTTGGCCTCGCCGGAGGGCAGCGCGATGCGGTCAGCGCCCAAACCCCCGCCGAAAAGCGAATTGTGCAAAAGCCCCAGTCCCGCCGCCACGGCCCCCACTAGGGCGGCCCTTGGACCCAAGGCCCCGGCCTCGAGTCCGACGGGCGAATGGAAGTATCGCGGCAGTGCTGCCCGGACCGTCTCGATCAGTTCGGTCCGCGCTCCGATTGACCCGCCAAGAACAACCTTTTTCGGGTTCACGATGGCGCAGACCGCTGCAATGCCCGTCGCGAGCAGCTGACCGGTGTCTTCGACGACTGCCAACGCGGCGGTTTCGCCATCCCGGGCGCGGTCGAAGATCGCAGCAACGTCGCCGCCTTTGCCACCTTTACTGAGATACCGGCGGAGGATGCCTTCGGACGCTGCAACCCGCTCGAATGCGCCGAGCCGGCAGGATTCATTGTCCAGCGGATTGGCGCCAAAGGGCAGGAACCCCATTTCGCCTGCCGCGTTGTCGGCACCGCGCACAAGTTCCCCTGCAATAATCAGGCCGCAGCCGACGCCCGTTCCAAGTGCCACGTAAACTAAATTGTCCACGCCCTGCCCAGCACCGCGCCAAGCCTCTCCCTGGGTTGCGAGGTTTACGTCGTTCTCGAGTACGACTTTGTAGCCTAGCCCCCGCGCGAGGTGCCCTGCCACGTTGATTACGTCGAGCCCGGGAATGCTCGGGGCGAGCCTTACGCGACCCGTGTCGGGCTCAGGTACACCGGGCACGCCAATAACCGCCAGACGTGCGCCGTCCTGTCGGATCCCAAGCGCAGTCGTCGTAGCGCCACATATGCGAACAATTTGGTCTACTACATACGTGCCGCCGCGACGATCCGTCGGCTCGGTCTCCTCGGCCTTGAAGGCCCCCATGAGATCTGCGACGGCGACCTTGACCTTCTTGGCACCAAGATCGACCGCGACAACATGCGCTGCAGACGGAACGATCTCGTAAGTGACTGCCGTTCGCCCGATGGAGCCCGACGTCCGACCAGTTTCCGCAACCCAGCCTTCCTCTTCGAGGTCGCTGACGATCTCAGAAACGGTTTGCTTGGAAAGGCCGGTATTTATCGCCAGGGACGCACGCGAAATTGGACCCCGATGCATGATCGCCTGAACGACCATGCCCTCGGAAAGCCGACGTGAGATGTTACGCACTGGACGCATGCATCTTGCCTTTTGTTCGGTAACCGAACGAACTAAGCGGGCAACGGGTTCGATTCGTCAATAATGATCTTTGCCAGCCTGGACGAAGGCCCGCCTCGGTGCTGTCAATTGTGGACGGCTCCGTTTTTGCAAGGGTTTTCTTGACTGACGTTGATCTTGCAGGTTGCGGTCATTTGTCCGGCCTCTTGGCGTGGTGCGTTTGACCGCTGGCCCTGATGAAGTCCGCGTACCGGGTCCCAATCAGACGATCGAGCTGAGCCGCCCTGACAGCACCTCGGGGTGTCCCGGCTGCGGTCCCGTTTGATCATCATCACTTAATTTGCCCTTGCATTCAGGAGTGACAGCCGATGGCTGCCGCTGTTCGGGTAAGTTCAAGCCATTGCAGAAGTTCGGTAATCTTCTTGTCGCACCAGCATGGCCCAAGCGGTGCGCGCGGTCTTGTTGGCGATGGCAATGGTAACGAGCCGGGTGGTGTTGTCAGAAGAAAATGATCTGATAGAGTTGTGACGAGGAATTTTAGTGGCGGTCGCGGCGGTATGCTTGGTAGCAG
>JANPBI010000289.1:0-4931 GCA_031430315.1 Rhodobacterales bacterium
CACGACGCTCTCCTGCTCGTTCGGGTCGGTGCGGCTGATCACTGCGGTCGCAGGTCCCGGACCGGGGTTGAAGGGCAGATGCGGGGTGTCGGCGGGGATGTAAAGGAGGTCGCCCGCCACGACTTCCATCCGGTTCTCCAGCGCGTCGCCCCAGTACATCACGGTGACGCCCTCCAGCATATAGATGGCGGTTTCATGCGTCGCGTGCTTGTGGGCCTTGGCGCGGCCGCCGGGAGGGATGGTCAGAAGGTGCATACAGATGCCAGTCGATCCCACGGTTTCGCGCGCGATGCCGGCGTTGTAGGTAAAGCCCTGCTTGCCGTCATAGGTGTCGGTCGGGCGCAGTTTGCGGCAAATGGCCATGGGAGACTCCAGTTGATCGGGGCTATGGGATGAACTTTAGGGTACTACGCGCCATGGCGGCAGGAAATTCCAGAAAAGGGTGCGGATGAAAGACACTTTGACCCCCGCCACCCCCGTCATCGAGGCTCGTGATCTGAACCTTGTGTTCCAGACCGGGGACGGGCCAGTGCATGCGTTGAAGGACGTCAACCTGACGATCAACCGTGGGGAGTTCGTCAGCTTCATCGGGCCAAGTGGTTGTGGGAAAACGACCTTTTTGCGAGCCATTGCTGCGCTGGAGACGCCCACGGGGGGAACTTTGACGGTCAACGGGATGACCCCGGATGCGGCCCGGCGGGCGCGAGCCTACGGTTATGTGTTCCAGGCGGCGGGGCTCTATCCTTGGCGGACGATTGAGGGGAACATTCGGATTCCTCTTGAAATCATGCGGTTTTCGCGCGCCGATCAAGAGGAGCGGGTGGCCCGGGTGTTGGAACTGGTGGAGCTGAACGGTTTTGGCAACAAGTTTCCCTGGCAACTGTCAGGGGGTATGCAGCAGCGCGCCTCGATTGCGCGGGCGTTGGCGTTCGATGCGGACATCCTGCTGATGGACGAACCTTTTGGGGCTTTGGATGAGATCGTCCGGGATCGGCTCAACGAAGAGGTGCTAAAGCTCTGGTCGCGCACGCAAAAAACCATCGCGTTCGTGACCCATTCGATCCCCGAGGCAGTGTATCTGTCGACCAAGATCGTCGTGATGTCCCCCCGTCCGGGGCGGATCACCGACATCATCGAAAGCCCTTTGCCGCGCGAACGCCCCTTGGATATCCGCGACAGCCGCGAGTTCATCGAGATCGCGCATCGGGTGCGCGAGGGGCTGAGGGCGGGACATTCGGATGAGGTTTAGGCGTGTGACAAACGTCGGTTATCCGTCGGGCATCTGTCGGGCATCCGTCCCGACAAGTGACGGCCGGGAAATTGGGGCATGAGTGGCCCACTGATCATCTGGCTCATTGGCGCGATGGCGGTGTTCGTTACCGCCAACACCGTCCTGCGGGCCTATTCGGCAAATGCCCAAGGCCTGTGGCTTGTGGGGGCACTATGCCTTTTCACGCTCGGCAACCTGATGATGGTGCGGCTGATGCGCGAGGGGGGGCTGGCGGTGGCGATCTCGGTGTCGTCGATCATCCAGCTGGTGGTGATCGGGCTGGTCGCGTGGTTCGTGTTCAATGAGCGGCCCACGGGGTTGCAGATGGCAGGGATGGCGCTAGGGGTCGTGGCGGTAGCGCTGATCGTGTGGCCACGGGGGGCGGGGGGATGAGTGGCGTGACAGATCTCGTTGCGGTGATCCGGCCCGCAACCGCGGCCGACCTGCCGACTTGTGCGACGATCATCAATGACTATCTGGGCACAACACCCTGGATGCCGCGCGTGCATAGCCGCGAGGTTATCTCTGCCATGTTTACCCCCGACACCCTTGAGACCCGGCCCCTGTTGGTTGCCGGGCCACCTGGAGGAGTGATCGGCTATCTGTCGCTTTTGCCGAATGGCTTTCTTCCCGCGCTTTTTCTTGTTCCCCCAGCGCGTGGTCGCGGCTTGGGCAAGAGGTTGCTGGATCAGGCAAAGGCGCTGCATCCGGCGTTTCTTGAACTCACGGTATTCGCGCCGAATTTGGCGGCCCAAGCGTTCTACCGGCGCGAAGGGTTTGTGGATGACTCTGGCCGATACGATGCCAACACCGAAGAAGGGGTGCCAACATTGCTCTTCCGATGGGAGGGCAAGCTGTGATGGTGTGTCGCCCCCCCCTCCCTGACCTTTTCCCATGTGGGGGAGGGGAGCAGATGTCCTGCGCTTTCGCTGACTGTGACCGAGGCAGCTCCCTCCCCCCGTCGTGGGGGAGTGTTGGGGCGGGGGGGCGTCCGCAATGACCCGCGCGCTTCCCATTGTGACCGTCCTTCTTGGGATCATAGCTGTCTGGTATGCCGCCTCGGTCTGGATGAATTCCACCTGGGTCTTTGATCAAGCCCAACGCGCCGGGACCACGGTCACTTGGGCTCAGGTCATCCCCCAGACCATGGCGCAGGAGCGCCCCCTGCTGCCGCCGCCGCATCAGGTGGTTTCGGAGTTGTGGCAGGGGATCGCCGGGCAGGCGATCACGTCGAAACGCAGTCTCGTCTACCACGCGTACGTCACCTTCAAGGGCACGATGATGGGCTTTGCGCTTGGCATCATTGTGGGCGTCGGCCTTGCGATGGCGATTGTGCGGTTCCGGGTGATGGACATGTCGGTGATGCCTTGGGCGATCATCAGCCAGACCATTCCCATTGTAGCGCTGGCACCGATGATCCTGGTGGTGGCAAACCAGTTGGGGGTGGACGGGCGCGATGTGCCAAAGGCGATCATCGCGGCTTACCTTTCTTTCTTTCCGGTGCTGGTCAGCATGATCAAGGGGCTGCGGAGCCCCGATCAGATGCAGCTCGATCTGCTGAGGACCTATGGCGCGAGCGAGGGGCAGACGTTTATCAAGCTGCGGCTGCCGGCGTCGATGCCGTACTTTTTTGCCTCGTTGAAGGTGGCGATTGCGGCGAGTTTGATTGGCACGATTGTGGGCGAGTTGCCGACGGGGGCGATTGAGGGCCTCGGCGCGCGGATGCTGATCGGGTCGCAGTTCGGCGAGCCTTTGATCATGTGGTCGGCGCTGTTTGCTGCGGCAATATTGGCGGGGTTGTTGATCGTTGCGGTGGGAGTTGTCGAGCGGATGGCTCGGGCGCGGATGGGAGTTCCGGCATGAGCTGGGTTGCAGGATCGGTGGTGTTCTGGCTGCTGGGTTGGGCGCTTAATGCGCGGCTGGCGGCTTCGGGTTGGGCACGCAGCCGGGTGGGGCGGCTGGCGGTGCCTGCGCTCTTTGGGATCACCATCCTGGTGCTGTGGGAGGGGATCGTGCGGGGCCTTGGCGTGTCGCCGATCATCCTGCCACCGCCCTCGATGATCGCGGGCAAGATCGCGGGCTCGCTCGATGTCCTTTGGGCGGACGTGGTGCAGACGATCTTCAAGGGCGCGCTGCCGGGGTTCCTGATCGGCTCTGGCGCGGCGGTGGCTGTGGCGATTGCGATTGATCGGTCGCCATTTCTTCAAAAGGGTCTGCTCCCCATCGGCAACTTCGTGGCAGCCCTGCCGATTGTCGGCCTCGCCCCGATCCTCGTCATGTGGTTTGGGTTCGACTGGCAGTCCAAGGCCGCAGTCGTCGTCGTGATGGTGTTCTTTCCTGTGCTGGTGAACATGGTCGCTGGGTTGCAGGCGTCGGAGCGGATGCAGGCCGACCTTATGGCAACATGGGGCGCATCTTACTGGCAGACCTTGCTGAAACTGCGCCTGCCTGCTGCCATGCCGTTTCTGTTCAACGGGCTTAAAATTGCATCGACTCTGGCCCTGATCGGCGCAATTGTTGCTGAGTTTTTCGGCAGCCCGATCTACGGCATGGGATTTCGTATCTCGACGGAGGTGGGGCGGCTTGGCCTTGACATGGTTTGGGCCACGATTGCGGTCGCGGCACTGGCGGGGTCGGCTTTCTATGGGCTGATCACGCTGATCGAACGGTGGGTGACGTTCTGGCACCCCTCGCAACGGATTTGAAACAGGCCCCGGGGACACGGGGCCGTAACTTGGAGGTGAGACGATGAAGAAACTGCTGACAGCCGGGCTTTTGGCCGCATTCGCGACCGGGGCCCAGGCGGCGGACGACGTGACGCTGCAGCTGAAATGGGTGACGCAGGCCCAGTTCGCGGGCTATTACGTCGCCAAGGCGAAGGGGTTCTATGACGAGGAAAGCCTGAACGTCACGATCCTGCCGGGTGGCCCGGACATTGCGCCGACGCAAGTTATCGCGGGCGGTGGCGCGGATGTCGTTGTCGACTGGATGCCCTCGGCATTGGCAGCCCGCGAAAAGGGCCTGCCGCTGGTGAATATCGCGCAGCCTTTTGCGTCATCGGGCCTGATGCTGACCTGTCTGGCTGAGACCGGGATCAAAGAGCCAAAGGATTTCGCCGACAAGACGCTAGGCGTCTGGTTCTTTGGCAACGAGTATCCGTTCCTGTCGTGGATGAGCCAGCTCGGTTTTGCCACGGACGGCTCGGCTGGCGGCGTGACGGTGCTGAAGCAGGGCTTCAACGTCGACCCGCTGCTGCAAAAGCAGGCGGCTTGCGTGTCGACGATGACCTACAACGAATACTGGCAGGTCATTGATGCCGGGATCACGCCGGAGCAGCTGGTGACCTTCAAGTACCAGGACATGGGTGTGGCGACGCTGGAAGATGGCCTTTACGTGCTGGAGGAAAAGCTGGCGGATCCGGCGTTTGAGGACAAGATGGTGCGGTTCGTCCGCGCGTCGATGAAGGGCTGGAAATACGCCGAGGCCAATCCCGACGAGGCGGCGATGATCGTGCTTGAAAACGACGAGACCGGTGCCCAGACCGAGGCGCATCAGAAACGTATGATGGGCGAAATTGCCAAACTGACCGCCGGATCGAACGGCGCGCTGGACGTGGCGGCGGCGGAAAAGACCGTGGCAACCCTGCTGGCAGGCGGGTCGG
>JANPBI010000290.1:0-17997 GCA_031430315.1 Rhodobacterales bacterium
ACTGTTATCAATCGGCTTTTCCGTCGCGACCAATTCCCTCGACAGCAACTGCTATGACCTGCTGGCATCAGAGGCGAGGCTGGCAAGCCTGTTCGCCATCGCGAAAAAGGACGTCCGCACACGACACTGGTTCCGGCTGGGGCGGTCTGCCACGCCCATTGGGGCAGGGGCGGCGCTGATATCATGGTCGGGGTCGATGTTCGAATACCTGATGCCGTCCTTGGTAATGCGCGCGCCCATGGGATCGGTGCTGGCAGAGACGACCAGCCTGATCGTGGCACGCCAGCAGTCCTATGCCGCCGCCCATGGCATCCCATGGGGGATTTCGGAATCCTCATACAACGCGCGCGATCTGGAGATGACCTACCAGTATTCGAATTTCGGTGTACCTGGGCTGGGGCTGAAACGCGGCCTCAGCCAGAACCGCGTCATTGCGCCTTATGCAAGCGGGCTGGCCGCTATGGTTGATCCCGTCCGCGCGGTGCAGAACTTTGGTTGGCTGGCAAAGCTGGGCGCGGAGGGGCGGTTCGGATTCTACGAGGCAGTGGACTTCACGCCTGCGCGCCTGCCCGAAGGCAAGGATTGCGCGATCGTCCGCAGCTTCATGGCGCATCATCAGGGGATGACGATCACTGCCATCGCCAATGTGGCACTGGACGGGCTCTTGCGCACCAGGTTCCATGCGGTGCCGATGGTGCAGGCGGTGGACCTGCTGTTGCAGGAACGCGTGCCGCGCGACGTCGCTGTGGCTCGACCGCGTGCCGAAGAGGTGACCGTCAGCGCCGCCGATCCCACCGACATGCCAAGGACCCGGCGCTTCGATGCGCCCGCGACTGCGGTGCCAACCGGACATCTTTTGTCCAACGGGCGTTATGGTGTGATGGTGACGCCAACGGGCGCTGGGTTCAGCCGCTGGCGTGACATCGACGTGACGCGCTGGCGGGGTGGTCCGACGGTGGATGACCTGGGGGCCTTCATCTTTTTGCATGATGCCTCTCACCGCGATCTTTGGTCTGCGGGCGCGGGGCCAACCGGTGCGGTGCCCCACCTGCACAGTGCCGTCTTCAGCGAACATCAGGCCTGTTTCATTGCGCGCGCACGAACCCTTGTTTCGACGACCGAGGTAGTGGTCTCGGCGGAAGACGATGCCGAGGCGCGGCGGGTCACCCTGACCAACTCCGGACGGAAGGCGCGCGAGATCGACCTCACCTCGTACATGGAACTGGCGCTGGCACCCCACGCTGCCGACCTCGCGCACCCGGCCTTTTCCAAGATGTTCGTCGTCACCGACTTTCTGCCAGAACTGGGCGTGGTTATCGCCACTCGCCGCCGTCGTACACCTGGCGAGCCGGAGGTCTGGGCTGCGCATATCGCGGTGGTCGAGGGTGACGAGACAGCCCCCATGCAGCATGAGACAGACCGGGCGCGGTTCATCGGGCGGGGTGGGCGGCTGGCGCAGGCGGTAATGGCGACAGAACCCCTGTCGGGCACGACCGGAACCGTTCTTGACCCGATCTTTTCCATCCGGCGCAGGGTGCTGGTCCCGCCGGGCGGCATAGCGCGTGTTACATTCTGGACCATGGTGGCCGACAATCACGTAGCACTCCTTGACTTGGTCGATCGCCATCGCGACCCGTCGGCCTTTGAACGCGCATCCACCCTTGCGTGGACGCAAGCCCAGGTGCAGTTGCGCCACTTGGGGATATCAAACACCGAGGCGGCGGACTTTCAGACGCTGGCTGGCATGATCTTGCGCGGCGATGCGCGGCTTCGGGCCAGCTCTGGGCGCATCATCGCGGGGGCAGGGCCTCAGTCGGGGCTGTGGCCATTCAGCATTTCGGGTGACCTGCCGATCGTTCTGGTGCGGATCGACGACGCCAGTGACATAGGACAGGTGCGCCAGATCCTCGCCGCCCACGAATACTGGCGGACGCGGCAACTGGCCGTCGATCTGGTCATCCTGAATGACCGGTCCTCGTCCTACGTCCAAGACTTGCAAATTGCCGTCGAGACGGCGGTGCGGACGGCGCAGTCGCGCCCGAGAACCGAGGGGGCTGCGCGTACCCAAGGTGTAGTGCATGTGCTACGCGCGGACCTGATCACGCAGGAGATGCGCGCGCTGTTGTTTTCGGTCGCGCGGGTTGTGCTGACCGCAAGCCGGGGGGATATCGGGCAGCAGCTGGACGCGTTGCCGACGGTCGTGGCTGCGACGGTGCCAGACGCGGTTGCCGCCCCGAGCGATGCGATCGAAGAGCCTGACCTCTCGGCACTGGAGTTCTGGAATGGCACGGGGGGCTTTGACGCCGATGGACGGGAATACGTGACAGTCCTGAAGGGGGGGGCAACCACGCCAGCGCCGTGGGTCAACGTCATCGCCAACCCGGACTTCGGTTTCATCGTCTCTGCCGACGGGTCGGGGGCGGCTTGGGCGGGAAACAGCCGCGAAAACCTGTTGACGCCGTGGTCGAACGACCCTGTGACCGACGCGCCTGGCGAGGCAATCTATCTGCGCGATCTCGATACTGGGGTGCTTTGGACGCCGACTGCGCTGCCGATCCGGGGGAACGGCACCTACGTGGCCCGTCACGGGTTTGGGTATTCGCGGTTTGATCACCAATCGGGCGGAATTGCCTCCAGCATGGTGCAGATGGTACCGATGGACGCGCCTCTGCGGATCACGCGGCTGACGCTGCACAATCGGTCGAACCGTCCGCGCCGTCTGTCTGTCACCAGCTATGCCGAGTGGGTTCTGGGTACGTCGCGAAACGTAAGCGCCGCCACCGTCACGACCGAGCGCGACCCCCAGACTGGGGCGCTGATGGCGCGCAATCCATTTGCCATGGCGTTTCCCGGGCGCGTCGCCTTTGTCGACCTCGGGTCGCTGGTGAGTGGTGACACCTGTGATCGCGCCGAAGTGCTTGGCGCGGGTGGTAGCATGGCCGATCCGCGCGGGTTGCGGGGGCAAAGTCTTTCGGGGCGCGTGGGGGCGGGGTTCGATCCTTGCGCGGCACAGCAACGCGTCGTCACGCTGGCCCCGGGCGAAAGGGTGGAGCTGTGTCTGTTGCTTGGGCAGGCCGCCAACATCGAGGCGGCGCGCGACCTGATCACCCGCTTTCGTGCCGCTGATCTGGATGCAGTTCAGGCAGAAGTCGCGGCGCATTGGGGCGATCTGCTCGGTTCGGTGCAGGTCAAGACCCCGGACCGGTCGATGGACATCCTGCTGAACGGCTGGCTTTTGTATCAGACCCTGTCTTGCCGCATCTGGGCACGTGCGGGGTTCTATCAGGCCAGCGGTGCGTACGGGTTCCGCGATCAGTTGCAGGATGGCATGGCGCTGACCTTCAGCCGACCGGAGATGACGCGAGAGCATCTCCTGCGCGCGGCCGGGCGGCAGTTTCCAGAAGGCGATGTCCAGCACTGGTGGCTGCCACACTCGGGCCAGGGCGTGCGGACGCGGATCTCTGATGATCGGGTCTGGCTGGGCTACGGCGTCGCCCGTTATGTCGCGGTCAGCGGCGATGCAGGCATTCTGGATGAGAAGGCGCCGTTCTTGGACGGCCCACAGCTCCCTCCCGGTGCCCATGACGAATTTTTCCAGCCGGGCCTGTCGGACCAGACCGCCTCCGTGTGGGAGCATTGCGCGCGCGGCATCGACCAGTGCATCGCCCTGACCGGCGCGAACGGAATGCCGCTGATCGGCACCGGCGACTGGAACGACGGGATGAACCGTGTTGGCGAAGGCGGGCAGGGCACGAGCGTGTGGCTGGGCTGGTTGCTAGTTCGCACCATCGCCATGCTGGCCCCCTTGGCAGATGCTCGCGATCCAACGCGGGCGGCCCGCTGGCGTGCCCATGCCGAAAGCGTCCGGGCAGCGATTGAGGCCAGTGCCTGGGATGGGAAGTGGTACCGGCGCGGCACGTTTGACGACGGCTCGTTGCTGGGATCCGCAAGCTCGGACGAATGCCAGATCGACAGCATCGCGCAATCGTGGGCGGTGCTGTCCGGCGCGGGCGATCCTTCGCGCGCGCGGCAGGCGATGGCATCGGTCGAAGAACGCCTTATCCGCCGCGATCCCGGGCTGGCGCTGCTGTTCACGCCGCCCTTTGACCGCACGCCGCTGGACCCGGGATACATCAAGGGCTACCCGCCGGGCTTGCGCGAAAACGGCGGGCAATACAGCCATGCCGCGATGTGGGCGGTGATGGCCTTTGCCCGACTTGGGCAGGGCGACAAGGCGGCGGAGCTGTTCGCCATCCTGAACCCGATCAACCATGCCCTGACACCCGCCGATGCCGCGCGCTACAGGGGGGAGCCTTACGCAATCGCGGGCGACGTCTATTCGACCGCCCCGCATGAGGGGCGCGTCGGCTGGTCGTGGTACACGGGTGCCGCGGGCTGGATGTACCGGGCTGGCATCGAGGGGATCATCGGACTGACTCGCGCGGGCGACAGACTGGTAATCGACCCCGCAATACCGAGAGACTGGTCAGGTGTCGCGGTCACCGTCCACCATGGCAGCGCTACAGTGGAGATCGTCGTGGAAAACCCCCAAAGATCAGGCCACGGCATCGCCCAAGTGGAAGTCAACGGGGTTGCTGCTGGTCATGCTGGCGGCACCTTCACCATGCCGTTCCAGGACGGGCTGACGCGGATTCGTTTGATCTTGGGTCCACCTTCCCCGCCGATCACAAATGACACGGAACGCGATGTCACCGAATTGGTGGGCGGGACATCATAACCTGCCGACTGCCCGGGAACCTTTGCGACCCTGCACGCGTTATCTCCACAGCCGGTCAAGTTCGTTCCCTTGTCCCCCTGTCGCCGGCCACTTGATGTCTCCGCTTCCCTCGGAGAGATCATCGCCGGGATGGTCCACGGCCATCCCGGCGTTTTTTTGGGTTTTGCTCAATGATTACTCGCCGCAATAACCGGTCGCGGCTCACCCGCAAAATAAAACGCGTCGACCCCTTTCGGTCTTTTGTTCTGTTCGCCGTGCTGTGCTGGACGAGAATAGCGCACCATTCAGCGATCAGGATCGCCATTGCGCAGGGTAAGCCGGCCGATGTGCAGGAAGCGTTGCATTAACTTGACACAGTTTAGTGCGCGATCCGGTCCAGATGGTACCATTGGAAGCTGAACTGGAGACATTGCTCTTGAATGACGTCGTCTATCCCCCAGTGGACACCTATCTGATCGTGCTGCGCGAACTTTTGATCGCGCAAGACCTAGCCTCGACAATTACCGACCGCGATCCAACCGCAAGGGTGCTCCTCGCCGCGACACCGGATGAAGGGCTTGCCGCGCTGGCGGCAATTCCTCGGCTGACTGCGGCGTTCGTTTCGGCGACACCTGCGGATTATGCCTCGTCTTTGCTCGGTGCAGCGATCAGAGCACGGCATGGGCGAGTGATCTTGCTTGGGGTCGAGGCCGAGGCTAGCGGACCATCGACCGACTGGGACGTCCTTGTGCAACCGTTCGACACCGTCGCAGTGCTCGGCGTTCTTGGGCGGGAGCTTGGTTAGGAATGATCCAGGCGGGAGCGCGTCACAATCGGGAGATTTACAATGACAAACCCAAAGCGCATCGCCAATCTGCACTTCTCGCCTCAGTCACCCGACCAGCGTTTCGGTCGATGCAAAGAACATCGCCTGGCTGACCGCGGATCGGACCTGTTCTTCGGAAAACGGCTTGGTAATCAGGAAGGCAGGTTCGGGCCGCGTTCCGGTCAGCAGGCGTTCGGGAAACGCGGTGACAAAGACCACGGGAAGATCGTCGAACTGTCGCAGGATGTCGTTCACGGCGTCGATGCCCGAAGAATTGTCCGCCAGCTGGATATCGGCCAGGACAAGGTCCGGACGGTTCGACGCCGCCAGCGCCACCGCCTCGGTCCGGGTGCGTGCGATGCCGGTGACCGCGTGGCCCATTTCGCGGATGATGGCGCTGATATCCATAGCAATGATCGCCTCGTCCTCGATCACCAGGACCTTGCCGGCAACCGAGCCCTCCATTTCGGCAATCGCCAGTTTGATCAGGCTTTGCACGTCGTCGACGTCGGTGCGCATGATCTGCGCAATCTCGCCAAGGTGAAATCCTTCGATGGCATTCAGCAAAAGAGCTTGTCGCGTAAGCTGAGTCAGGCTGGCCATGTGATCTTGCGCCACTGCGGAAAGGCGGGTGTCAGGTTCGCCCAAGGGCGCACCGGCGCTGGACCATACAAGGTGGAACGCCTCGAAAAGGGCAATCTTGGGATCGCGCGTGCTCGCGAACATCGCGCTGTCTTGAAGGATGGATTCAAGCGTAGCCTCGGCAAACCGGTCTCCGGTGTCCTGACTGCCAGTCAACGCACGCGCATACCGGCGCAGATAGGGAAGGTTACGCGCGACTGCGGCCGAAAGATCCGACGTGGCATGCTCAGCACTCGTGGAAGACATTCTTTTCCCCAATTCTTTCTACTGTCGCGGAACCAACGCGGCACCTGTGCGTTTGGTTCCGTGAAAGATTGCAGGACCCCCCAGATGGCAGAAGACCCGGCGAAATCCCGGCTGAAGCAGCAGATCGATGAAAACCTAAAGCGCGTTTACCAAGACGCGCTCAAGGAAGAAGTGCCGGATCGTTTCAAGCAGCTGCTGGAACGGCTGAAAGAAAAGGGATCAGAGCAATGACAAAATTCTCTGATCCTGCTACCGGACCCGTGAATATCGCTCTTGACCGAACCGGCCCCCGTGACGAGATCACGCGGTACCTCTCACCGATGCGGGCCTTTGCCATCAGCCTGACCCGCAACATCACGGTGGCCGACGACCTGGTGCAGGACACGATTGTCAAGGCTTGGACCCACATCGACAAGTTCCAGGCGGGCACCAATATGCAAGCATGGCTCTTCACTATCCTGCGCAACACGTTCTATTCCGACCTGCGCAAGCGCCGCAACATCGTGGCCGATCCCGACGGCATCCATGCAGCAACCCTGTATGTGAAACCTGACCACAATGGCCGCCTGCTGTTCGGCGACTTTCAGCGTGCCTTTGACAAGTTGTCACCCGAACACCGCGAGGTGCTGATCCTGATCGGTGCCTCTGGCTTTAGCTGCGAAGAAGCCTCGGACATGATGGGGGTCGCTGTTGGCACCGTCAAAAGTCGCACCAGTCGCGCGCGCAAGCGCTTGGCCGAGCTGATGGGCATGGCAGAGGGCGAAGACGTACTTTCGGGAGTCGATGCGGCAACCGACGCAGTGATGAGCCGGTCCGGGATGCAGGCTGCATAATGGCCGGTCCGGCAGTTGCTCGATCGTTCATGCAGGGGTTGGGTGTTCGACTGGCTCTGGCCTTTTCAGTCGCACTTTTACCGTTGGCTATTGTGTCGGCCCTGCAGTCCCGATCTTTGCTGGACGAGGCGGAGGCAAGGTCCGAGGCGGCGCTGGTGGGCGAAACTCTTCTGGCAGTAGCCCCCGAGGCCAACTTGATCAGGGCCGCAAGGGTGGCAGCAAGCGCACTTGCCGCGTCGATGACGGTGATCGCGCGCGAGCCGGACGCCTGCAAGCTGGTCATGTCAAAGGTCATCGAGGACTTGGCTAGCGCGTATTCCTTTGCCGCTTTTGTCCCTGCGTCGGGCGAGACGGTCTGCACCTCGAACGGCAAGCCATTGGATTTGACGGATAGCGAACGGGTGAAGCGCCAGCGACTTGATCCCAAACCGGATGTCGTAGTGATCCCAAACGCAGTCGCATCCGGCACGTCGGTGCTGGCCTTTGGCCATCCGGTCTTTGATCTGGACGGCGGCTATCTGGGGTATGTGTCCATTTCGATGCCGCACGCGCTTCTTGAAAACAAGAAAACGCCCTACAGCGAGCTTGGGCGAAGTGTTCGGCATGAGCCAATTGCCCTGATCACTTTTGACGGCTCGGGCACCGTGCTGACATCGTCAATCGGAATGGAAGAGGCCGGCACTGCGTTGCCCCTTGATCGTCCGCTTGCCACGCTTGCCAAGAACGGCGCCTGGACCTTTACCGCGATTTCAAGCCTCGGGGTCGAACGCCTTTATGCGGTTTTTCCGCTGGTTGAAAACAATGTCTATGCCATTGGTTCGTGGCCCAATGTTGAAACAGCCGGTCCGTTCAGCATGATGGTTTCGCCCTACCTGATGCCAGCACTGATGTGGGCCGCAAGCCTGTTGGTCGCGGTCCTGGCGGCGGAACGCCTGGTCACCCGGCACATCAGGGCGCTGCGCAACTCCATGACTGCGTTTGCGGCTGGCGATCATCGCGTCGCTAATCTGGACATTCCCAACGCCGCGACCGAGATCGCCGAAGTCACCGAATCCTACCTCAAGATGACCGACACCATCCTGCATGACGAGGCCGAGCTAGAAGATATGGTCCATCAACGTGAAGTGCTGCTCCGCGAGGTCCACCACCGCGTCAAGAACAATCTGCAACTCATAGCCTCCATCATGAACATGCAGATGCGACAGTCCCATAGCGAAGAGGCGAAAGCAGTGATGCGCGGATTGCAGGACCGTGTGATGAGTCTCGCCACCATTCACCGCGGGCTCTACCAAACCAGTGGCTTGACAGATGTTCGGGCGGACGAGCTATTGTCCGACATCGTGCGCCAGATCCTGAAAATGTCCACCGGCCCGGGTCGGCGCTTTGATCTGGTGACCGCCTTCGACGACATCACGTTGAGTCCCGATCAAGCAGTGCCGGTGGCGCTGTTGTTGACCGAAGCCGTGACAAATGCCGTCAAATATGCGGGGTCCGACGGCCCGGGACTGCCAAAGCTGGAAGTGACATTGCGCCGCGTAGGTCTGACGGATGCCGTGCTTTCGGTCAGCAATGATGTCGCTGTTGCGAAGGTCGCGCCCGGCCAGAGTTCGGGGTTGGGCTCGCAGCTGATGGCGGCTTTTGCTCAGCAACTCGGCGGTCGCAGTACAATCACGACCAAGGGTGACGTCTACCGGCTGCGGGTTCAGTTCGCGACAGGCGCGCAGCGGGGCGACGAGGCAGAACAGGCCGCCGACCCGCAACTGGCCGAGTAGCCTGAGGGAAACCGCAACCGGGAACCTTGTCGCAGCTTTGGCGTTGTTCTTGCAGTGGCAGGCAGCGGCTGACGCATAACTGCCCCAAACACAGGAGATGGCCATGAATTGGGATCAGATCGAGGGCAACTGGAAGCAGATGCGCGGCAAAGCTCAGGAAAAATGGGGCGATATCACTGGCGATGACTGGGACAAGGTTTCGGGCAAGCGCGACCAGATCGTGGGCCTAGTACAGGCCAAGTATGGCCGCGCCAAGAACGAAGCCGAGCAAGAGGTCGACAGCTGGTTCAAGGGGCTTTAATCCCGCTGCTTGGGCGCAAGACGACTACCAATAGAGAGAGGCCCGCCAATAGGCGGGCCTTTCTTTTGCGGTCGATCAGGGTTGATGCAATCTGGCCTCCAGGTCGCACAACCCATACGGCCAAAGGCGTTCCGCGCGCCCGTGCGGTCAAGGCGCGCGCGTGCAGAGCGTCAGGTCGCCTTTGCCACCCCCGTCAGGGTGTTGGACACGGCATCGGCGGTCTCAACGATGGTTTCCGCGACAGTTTCCGCCACCGTGCCCATCGCCGCCTTTGTGGTGTCGGCAATGTCTCCGGCAATCCGCTTTGCGAGCGCTTTCTCCTGTGCCAGCAGGTCCGCCGCCCGACGCATCAAGCGGTCACGTTCAGCCCCAAAGGCGTTGTCCTCGACAGCGTTGCGGGGCAGTGACACGCCAATTGCCGCACCAAGCGCCAGCATCACAGCCGCCATGACCATGGGATGATCCTCAATCATCCGCCCAGTTTCGTGCGACGAGGAATGTACCACGCGTTCAAGCCGAAGGCGTGCGGCATAGGCAGACTCGCGCGCTGCAACTATCTTGTCCTGCGCCGTCTGAGACAAGCCTTCCAGCCCGTCGCGAAAGCCATGGCGCAGACCGTCGGTAAATGCGGCAAGTACGCCTGAGCGGTTCTGCGCAAGGTCGTGGGACCCTGTTTTCGCCTCAAGTTCGCGCAGTTCCGCCGATGCCTTCCGCCGCAGGCCGTCAGTCCTGTCGGCCCAGCCGGGCAGCCGTTCGTCGGACGGGCGGGCGGGGCCACCGTCATCTTCCCACGCCAGCAGGGCCTCGGCCTTCGCCATCGGCTTTTCGACTGCGTGGCGCTTGCCAAAGATCAGCCAGGCGAGACCCGCCCCGACCAGGGCGACCGCCACCGGATTTGCGCGCACGGCAGCGTCGATCCGGGTCACATAGCTGGCTGAATTGGTCCTCAAAAGTCCCAGCGCCTCTTTCGCCAGCGCGTCAACCGATACGCTGTTCTGCAGCGCGTCCAAGGTGGCTGCCAGTTCGGCACGGTCGCGTTCGATATCCGCCTCGATCAGGCGCGGATCCGCATGATGGGTCATGAGGTCAATCCTTCTTTCAGGGTTTCGGCGTCACGCTGAAGGCCTGCAATGGCGCGGGAGGGCACCAGATTGCCGGGGCGCAGGGCTGCAAAGCCGATCCAGGCGGCGAGGGCTGCAGCAATCGCAAAGCTCGCCCCGACGATCAGCGTTGCCAAGTGCGCTGGAAGGCCCGCGCGCATCACCCAGGCGACCAGCGAGGCCGACAGGACATTCAACGCTGTGATCAACAACACAACGGCGATCGTCAGCAGGATAAGTCCGCGCCGTGCCACATGCAGCGAAACGGCAACTTCGGACCGTGCCAAGGCCACCTCGCCCCGGATGATCCGCGACAGATGCCCCAGCGCGTCCGACACAAGGCCGGGCGCGCCGCGTATGGGGTCTTCGGTGCTCAAGTCCGGTCCTCCCAGCTCTTGCCGTCGCCAGATGACGCCCCGGAACGCATGAACCGGGCCAGCGCAAAACCGACCACGGCCGCCCCTGCAACAAAGGCCCCGGGATTGCGCCTTGCAAAGGTCTGCACATCGGCGAAAAGCGCAGGCATGCCGCGCGCGCGGACATTGTTGGCAACCGTTTCGACACCACCCGCCACCGCATCGAGGGCTCGTGCTTGCAGGCCGTCGCCCCGGTCAGTTGCCGCAGAGCGCAGGGTTTTTGCCAGGCGATGGCCTTCCTCAGCCACCGTATCCTTGGCGGCTTCGACTTTTTGGCTGGCCATGTCGCCTGCGGCCGCAACTACGTCCTTGACGCGGGTCGTAACTTCCGCGGCCAGATCGTTGGCACCCTCAACCAGGGTCTCTCCCAAGGCATGTGCGTCGGCCCGAACTTTTCCGGCAAGGTTCTGGGCGGTTTCCGTTCCGTCGCGCAGGACGGATTGCGCCGCGTTTGCTGTCGCATCGGCGGCATCCTGAAGGTCGTTCATTGTCTTGTCACGGATCATGGTTGGGCTCCTTTGGGCGTTGCTGCCATGCGTGCCAAACGTCGATCCAGCCTTTTCGGTTCCCCGCCGGGTTTGGCACGGACCTCGCCCAAGGCGTCGAGCGGTTGACGCCCATAAGCCGCCAAAGGTGGAACCAACATGCGTTCGGCACGTTGTCTGGACAGGTGCAGCTTGTGCACGACGACTTGCAAAGGAGAGTAGCATGCTTGGATGGGCCCTGACATTTCTGGTCATCGCGCTGATCGCGGCCGCCTTGGGATTTGGTGGCATAGCCGGAACCTCGGCGGGGATAGCGCAGATCCTTTTCGTGGTTTTCCTGGTCCTGTTTGTGGTGGCGATGATCGCGCGGGCGTTGCGCGGCCAGCCACCAATCTGATCGCGTTGCGCGCAGGAACTTCGGACTTAGATCGGTCGCGTCGGCTACCAAACCGCGAGGTTGCCGGCGCCACGGCGGCGCCCGGAGCAGTTGTCCGGGTCGAGCACCCAAACCGCGCGTGCGCGCTGTACAACGGGAGCAGGTGTAATGGCCGTTGATCTGACCGCCGGTCTCGCAGCAGATAACCCGGTGGTTTCCCGCCGCATGGGCGCGCCCAAACTTTTCAGCATCGCGACGGTGATCGCAATCATCTACCTCGCCCGCGACGTGCTCTTGCCGCTGTCCATTGCGATGTTGATTACATTTGCCCTGTCGCCTCTCGCCACACGCCTGCGCAAACTGGGATTGCCCAATCTGCCTTCGGTGCTGGCCGTGGTGACTGTGGCCTTTACTGCAATCGGCCTTTTTGTTCTAGTCGTGACCTCCCAGCTCGGTAGCCTTGCGCAAAACCTGCCGTCGTTCCAGGCCAACATCCTTGCCAAGGTTGAGACAATAAAAGTCGCCAGCGGCGACAACGGTTTGATCGCTCGCGTGGCCAGGATGATCACGGTGATCAACGACGAGATCGGCACTGCCGTGGCGTCACAACCCATTCCCGGGGCGACGCAGACTTCCCCGAGCGTCGCACCCTTGCCCGTCGAGGTGATCGAAAACCAAAGCCCGTTTGCATTGCTGCTCGACCTCGTGCTGCCGCTGATCAGTCCGATTGCCATGGTTGGCCTCGTGATCGTGGTGGTAATCTTTATGCTGCTCGAGCGCGAGGACTTGCGCGACCGGTTCATCAAGCTGGTCGGATCAAACGACCTGCACCGCACGACACAGGTACTGCAAGAGGCAGGGCAGCGCGTGGCGCAGTACCTCTTGGTGCAATTGCTGGTAAACGTGATTTACGCCGTGCCCATCGGGATCGGCCTCTGGGTGATCGGCGTGCCGAATGCGACGCTCTGGGCACTGCTGACACTGGTCTTGCGGTTCGTGCCCTACATCGGCACGTTCCTTGCCGCCGCGTTCCCATTGTTTCTGGCCTTTGCGGTGTCGCCAGACTGGTCTGCTATGCTGTGGACCGTGGCGCTGTTTGCCACCGTCGAGGCGCTGACGAGCAACGTGATTGAGCCTTACATCTACGGATCGCGTACCGGGGTCAGCCCGCTGGCGATCATCGTTGCAGCGATTTTCTGGACCTGGATCTGGGGGCCGTTCGGGTTGGTACTGTCGACGCCCCTGACGGTCTGCCTGGTCGTTCTTGGGCGGCACATCCCGCAGTTCGAAGTGTTCGACATCCTCTTTGGCGACGACCCAGTGCTGGCGCCGCACGCGCGACTTTACCAGCGCCTCTTGGTCGGCGACGCGCTCGAGGCGACGTTTCGCGCCGAAGAGGCATTGGAGACGCAGTTTCTTGCCGAATACTACCGCGATGTCGGCATCCCGGCCTTGCTGATCGCGCAGAACGACCATGCGCGCGGGGTGCTGACGACAGAACAGCAGCTCAGCCTGGCGGTCGTCGCCCAGACGATGGTCGCCGATCTGGCCCCGGTCGTGGCGCAAGAACTGGACGAGGTGCGCACGGCGGCGGGCGACACCGCCGCCCCGGCACTAGCCGGTGAGGGGCACCGGGTTCTGTGCTTTGGCGGGCGGAGCGATCTGGACGACGCGGCGGCGGCGATGGTCGGGCAGGTGCTAGCAGCCGAGGGCGCTATCGCAGACCTTGCGGCACATACCGACTTGTCCCCCTCGCAGTTCCGCACTCTGGACATGGCTGCTCACGACTGCATCCTTCTGACCTTTCTCGATGCCAATCCCAGTCGCGCCTCTTTGTTGCATATCCGCAGGATTAAGGCGAAGGCCCCGCATCTACGCGTGGGTGTACTGATCTGCGACATGCCTGATGGCCCGACCCCGATATCCAGCCCCAGCATGGTCACACCACGCGTAGCGGACGCGGTTTTGGCGGATGCGATCGCGATCGGCGCAGATTTCGCGGTGAAGTCCCTGGAAAACGCCGTCAAGTCCGCCCTGATTACCGCACCACCGACACCGCTACCCGTGGTCAAACGGCATCCACGCACAAGGCCCGCATTGTCCGCCGGTGCGTCCGCCGCTGCATAGTCATGAAGTCGCCGGGAACCCCCGCAGCCCGGCCTGCGTTTCACCATCATGAAACGGGTCGCAAGACGGCCCCGAAAGCCAAGGACACGACATGAGCAAGGACGAATTCTGGGACCGCGCCGCGGCAGTAAACGCGGGAATGCTGGATGCGCAGGGCGGAAAGCGTCTGGTCCCGATGTCGCATCATGCCGACCGAGAAAACAACACCCTCTGGTTCATCACCGCCACTGGCACCGACGCCGTTGATGCCGTCGCAACCGGCCCGATGCCTTGCGCCTATGTTTTGGCGGATAACGGCAACGGACTTTACGCTCATTTGCACGGCTCGCTGTCTCGGTCGAACGATGCGGCAAAGCTGGACGAACTCTGGTCGCCAGTCGCTGCCGCCTGGTTCGAGGGCGGGCGCGACGACCCCGATATCCGCCTTTTGTCGTTCAAGATCACCAAGGGCGAGGTTTGGGCCACGTCCACTTCGGGGATCGCTTTCGTCTTCAACATTGCCCGTGCCAAATTGACCGGAGGCCAACCTGACATGGGTGACCATTTTACGATCTGATGCCCATTCCAGAGATCGCATTACTGTCGCAACTTATGCGGCCTGCATGGTACAAGCCGTTGTCGACCCTATGTGGTGCCGACCACGCGAAATGGTACGCGCATGCAAGATGAAACCGCAGCGAAAAGCCCCCTGCCCAAGGCAGGTATGATTGATGCGACAGCGCCCCTGACCAAGGGCCAGTTGACCGTACCGAAACCACCGCCTGCTCCACCCGCCAGCCCCGCGCTGAAACAGCGGTCGCGGTGGATTTGGGCAGGTGCATTCGCGGTTGCTGGCCTGGTCGCAGGTCTGCTGTTCTTTCAGCCCTGGGCTTCCAAAGGTCTGGCCGTGACGGTCGAGACGGTGACCCCAGGTCCGCTGACACGGTTGCTGGCCGTCAACGGGCGCATCGCCCCCCTGCATCTGGTAGAGGTGAGGCCGAAGGTCGGCGGCGCGATAACCTCGGTGATGGTCGAAGAAGGTGCTGACGTCCGACAAGGCGACATTCTCGCGCAGCTTGACGCGTCGGGCCAGCAGGCCGTCGTGCGGCAGGCGCTGGCCGGTCTGGACGCCGGATTGGTCGCACAGGTCCAAGCTGAGGCGAACCTCGTACGCGCCTCGGCCCTGGGCCAGAACATTACCCGTGCAGCCCTGCAGGATGCCGAAAGCGCGAAACGCACCGCCGATCAGGAGGTGGCGCGCGTGACCGCCGCGTTTGACCAAGCCCGGATCGAGCTGGAGAAATACACCCTGACCGCACCCATCACTGGCACGGCCATCGCCCGTGACGCGGAGCCCGGGCAAAGCGCGGATATGACAACGGCCCTCTTTTCGCTGGCCGACCTTGGCCAACTGGTTGTCGAAACCGATGTCGACGAAGCCTATGCAACCCAGATCACGCCTGGCCTTGCGGCCGTCCTGCAGCTCAAGGGGGAGACCGAAAAGCGCGATGGCCGCGTTGACTTCGTCGCGTCCCAAGTGGATGCGGCGACAGGCGGGCTGGCGGTGAAGCTTGCATTCGATGCCCCCGTTTTGGCGGCCGTCGGCCTGACGGTCACCGCCAACATCGTGGTCGAGGCGAAAGACGCCGCGATCACCGTGCCCCGGTCCGCAATTGCCCGCGACGAAAACGGAGCTGCGGTCTATTTGGTCGCCGACACCCACGCCTTGCGCCGCCCGGTGACGGTCATCGACTGGCCTGCTGACCGTGTCGAGGTGACCGAAGGTCTGGCGGCGGGCGACATCGTCATCACGGATGCCACGGGCGTGTCTGACGGCCTTGCCATTGTCGTCCCGGACCCCTGATGCTGTACGCGCTCAAGATCGCCAGCAGGTACCTGTTGTCCAGCAAGGTACAGTCCGCGCTTTTGGTGTTCGGCGTAGCGCTGGGTGTCTTCATCTTCATTTTCATGAGCGCCCTGATCGGGGGCCTCGCCGAATACATCCTGGACAACACCGTAGGCGACATCAGCCATGTGACCATTGAGGCCGAAGGCGAAGACCCCGCTGTGCTGATCGCACCCAAGGCCGGTGCGCTGATCGTGGCGGTGGAAAAGGCCAATGCCCGTCAGGCCGTATTGCGCGATGCCGAGGCGTACCTGCCGCTGATCGAGGCATTGCCCGAGGTGATCGCCGTCTCACCCCAGATCAACGGGGCCGGGTTCATGACGCGCGGCTCGTTGGTGTCGCAGGTCAGCATCAACGGGATCGAGCCGGGCAAGGAATCCGCGATCATCGGGTTGGAGGGGTATCTGACATCTGGCAGCGTTCGCCTGGGAACCGGGCTGGTGGTTATTGGCAACCGGCTTGCCGAGGACTTGAGCCTGTCGGTCGGCCAGACCATTCGGCTGGACGCCTCGACAGGGGTGAACACGGTGCTGACCGTGGCGGGCATCTATGAAATCGGGCAGGGCGGGTTCGACCGGGCGACCGCCTATGTCAGCCTCGCCACCGCGCGCACCCTGTTCCAGATCCCGCAAGGAGTGACACGCGTCGAGATCAAACTGGCCGACCTTTATGCATCTGACGCCGTTGCGCTGCGGATCTCGGCTTTGACCGGCCTTGATGCCAAGTCCTGGACCGAAGAAGGGCAGCAGTTGCTGGACGCATTGGACGCGCAGGCGCAAACGGGATTGATCCTGAAATCGTTCGCGATGGTCACCATCGTGATCGGGGTGGCGTCGAGCCTGCTGTTGTCGACCTATCGCAGGCGACCCGAGATTGGGATCATGCGGGCGATGGGGGCTAGTCGGTTGTTCGTTGTGTTCGTCTTTGTGACCCAAGGCGCATTGGTCGGGGTGTTGGGCGCGCTGGCGGGGGCGGGGCTTGGCTATCTGGCGCTGCTGGGCTTTCCGTCGCGTGCGGAGCTGGAACCGGGTGGGCTGCCAATCGACATTGCCCAAGGCGCGTTCGGCCTTGCGATCCTGCTGACCTCGGTCGTGTCCATTTTGGCCTCCATCCTGCCTGCCCGGTCGGCGGCGCGGCTGGACCCGGTGACGGCCATCGGCCAATGACGGCCCTTTTGGACCTGCGTGATCTGGTCAAGACCTATGGGTCGGGCGAAGCGGAAACCCGTGTCTTGCGTGGCCTCTCGCTGCACCTGGATACCGGCGAACTGGCGGCGCTGCTCGGGGCATCGGGGTCGGGCAAAAGCACGCTACTAACCATCCTCGGGACGTTGATGCAGCCGACATCTGGCAGCCACACGATGCTTGGGGTGGACCTGACCACCGCCGACGACCGCGCCCTGACCGATTTCCGCAACCGCCATATCGGTTTCGTGTTCCAGTTTCACAACCTTTTGCCCGACTTCACGGCACTGGAAAACGTGATCTTTCCGACCGCCGTACGCGAGGGGCGGGAGACATCGGCGGCACGCGCGCGGGGGCGCGATCTGCTGGGCCGGATGGGTCTGGCCGACCGGGTGGACTTTCCGTCGACCAACCTGTCGGGTGGCCAGAAGCAGCGCGTGGCCGTCGCCCGCGCGTTGATGAACAGCCCCGAACTGGTGCTGGCGGATGAGCCAACCGGCAACCTCGACCGCGCCTCGGCCACGCAGGTGATGGAGCTGATCGCCCAGATCAACCGCGACGAGGGGACGACTTTCTTGATCTCGACGCATGACGAAAAGATCGCGGCGACATGTCGACGGCAGATCGTCGTCGGGGATGGCCTGGTGACCGGGTAGCAGGGCCAAAAACGGCACCACGACCAATCTGCATCAGCACGTTCCGCTGCGATAAGCGTCATGACTTTGAAAAGGCAACCCGAGCTGGTTTGCCATCCGGAAAAGTCGATCCCGATGAAAGCATTCGTGTACCAAGGCACTGGCAAGACGGCGCTCGAAGACCGGCCCAAGCCCAAGATCATTGACCCAACCGATGCAATCGTGCGTATGACCAAGACCACGCTCTGTGGCACTGACCTGCACATCATCAAGGGTGACGTGCCGACCTGCGAACCGGGCCGCATTCTGGGCCACGAAGGCGTGGGCGTGATCGACGCCGTGGGGGACGCCGTCACATCGTTCAAGAAGGGCGACCATGTCCTGATCTCCTGCGTCAGTGCCTGCGGATGCTGCGAGTATTGCCGCCGCCAGATGTATTCGCACTGCACCAC
>JANPBI010000291.1:0-22155 GCA_031430315.1 Rhodobacterales bacterium
GACGGCCGCTGCGATCCTGGGCTATAACTACCAAGCCAGCCCCTTCTATGACGACAGCTTCCGCCTGTTGAAGGGTAAGGGCCTGTCGCCCGAGGCCAAGGGCGAAAGCTGGCTGGCTGCGGTTTATCGCCAGATGATCCGGGGCGAATGGCTCTAGCGGTGCGCGCAAGCACACACCCTATGTGCAGGGTGCGTGATCTCACGCACCTTTAGACCGGGCGGAACCAATGCTGAAAACGCTCGACATCCGCGACATCCTCATCATCGACCGGCTGACGCTGGACTTGCAGCCCGGCCTGAACGCGTTGACCGGTGAAACCGGGGCAGGCAAGTCGATCCTGCTGGACGCCCTGGGCTTTGTGCTGGGGTGGAAGGGGCGGGCGGATGTCCTGCGCGCCGGGGCGGCCTTGGGCGAAGTCACGGCGGAGTTCGACCTGCCCCCAGATCATGCGGCGCGTGCCGTCCTGGTCGAGGCTGGGCTGCCCGAAGATGACACCCTGATCCTGCGTCGGACGATTGCGGCCGACGGGCGCAAAGGAGGGTTTGTCAATGATCGCCGCGCCGGAGCCGAGGTCTTGCGCGATCTGGGCGAGACGCTGGTCGAATTACATGGCCAGTCGGACGACCGGGGTTTGTTAAACCCGCGCGGGCATCGGGCGCTGCTGGATGCCGTGGCTGGAACCGATTTGTCGGCCGTTCGGGTCGCCTGGGCCGCCCAGCGGACCGCGCGCGCCGACCTGCAGGCGCTGGAGGCGGCCATGGCGGCTGCCCGGACCGAAGAGGCCTTTTTGCGCCATACGGTTGCAGAACTGGACGCGCTGGACCCGCAGCCGGGCGAAGAGGCAACCCTGGATGCCCGCCGTCGCCTGATGCAGGCCGGAGAGCGTATCCGGGCCGACATTGCGCGCGCCAAGACCGCGCTGACCGAAGACGGGGCCGAGGGTGCGATGCTGAATGCGCGCCGCTGGCTTGAGGGGGTCGCCGACAAGGCCGAGGGTCGGCTGGAGGCCCCGCTTGCCGCCCTGATGCGCGCGATGGTCGAACTGGGCGAGGCCCAGGCGGGGATCGAGGAGTGCCTTGAAGCGCTGACCTTTGACACCGACGATCTGGAACGGACCGAGGAACGTCTGTTCGCGATCCGCGCCTTGGCGCGCAAATACGGGGTGTTGGCGGACGACCTGGGCGGGTTTGCAGCAGACCAGCGCGCGCGTCTGGCCGCCATCGACGGCGGCGAGGCAGGTCTGGCTGGATTGCGGAACGCCGTGACCCAGGCCGAGGCCGTCTACCAGCAGGTAGCAACTGAGGTAACGAAGCTTCGCATTGCGGCGGCGGCCAAGCTGGACGCCGACATGACGGTTGAACTTCGCCCGCTAAAGCTTGACCGCGCGGTCTTTTCTACCGATGTGGCACGAGGCGATCCGGGTCCGGATGGCGTGGATACCGTGACCTTTGCGGCAGCCACCAATCCTGGCGCGCCGTCCGGTCCCTTGAACAAAATTGCTTCCGGCGGGGAACTCAGCCGGTTCCTGTTGGCGCTGAAGGTCTGCCTGACGCAAAACACGCCGGGCTTGACCTTGATCTTTGACGAAATCGACCGAGGCGTCGGCGGAGCCACGGCGGACGCCGTCGGGCGACGCTTGCGGGCCTTGGCCGACGGGGCGCAAGTGCTTGTCGTCACGCACTCGCCGCAGGTGGCGGCGCAAGCGGGCTATCACTGGCGGGTCGAAAAGCGGATCGATGCCGCCGGACAGACGCTGTCGGCGGTCGTGCCTTTGGCCCCGCAAGACCGGGTTGAGGAAATCGCGCGGATGCTGGCGGGGGACGTGGTGACCGAAGCTGCACGTGCGGCGGCAGCGTCTCTGCTGGCCGCAACCTAGGATTTCAGGCGATCTCGACGCGATAGCTTTCGATCACAGTGTTGGCCAACAGCTTTTCGCACATCTCCTTGACCGATGCCTCGGCTGATGCGCGGTCGTTGGTTGCCAGATCAACTTCAATCAGCTTGCCCAGGCGCACGCCCGCGACGCCGTCGAAACCCAAAGTGCCAAGCGCATGGCGCACAGCTTCGCCCTGAACATCCAGAACGCCGGGTTTCAGCATAATGGTAACGCGCGCTTTCATCTGGGGCCTCGGTCTCGGAGTTTGGATCAGTTGATCAAAGTCGGTTTGGTCGTATGTGTCACATTGGAGGGCAACACGCCAAGCCGGCGCGCCAGCTCGGTATAAACATCCGCCAGAGGGCCGATGTCAGAGACCGGCGCGCCATCGCTGCGGTCCAGGTGGGCGCGCGTATCCCAAAGGCGGCAGCTGTCGGGGCTAATCTCATCCGCCACGATCAGGCGCATGAAATCGCCCTCCCAGATACGGCCAACCTCGATCTGGAAATCGGCAAGGCGAATGCCCACGCCCATCATGACGCCGGACATGAAATCGTTGACCCGCAGGGCCAGTGCCACGATGTCGTCAAGGTCTTGCTGGCTAGCCCAGCCGAACGCGATCACATGTTCCTCGGACACCAGCGGCAGGCCCAGGTTGTCGTCCTTGAAGTAATACTCGACGATCGGGCGGGGCAGGGCGGTCCCTTCCGGGATGCCCAGACGCTTGGAGATGTCACCGGCGGCAAAGTTGCGCACGA
This sequence comes from Rhodobacterales bacterium, assembly GCA_031430315.1. Classification (GTDB taxonomy): domain Bacteria; phylum Pseudomonadota; class Alphaproteobacteria; order Rhodobacterales; family Rhodobacteraceae; genus JAJNPS01. The sequence goes on from JANPBI010000291.1 coordinate 2,636, forward strand.
CGACCTGCAGCGGGATGATCTCGACCATCCGCACGAGTTGTTCGCGCATGTTCAGGCGGCGAATGAAATGCGTCGGCACGCCAATGGAGTTCAGCCCGGCCATGAAAAATTCCGACAGGCGGTTGTTCAGGACACCTTTGCCCTCGACCGCAGCCTGCAGCACGTTGTCGGTCGGCACCGCGGTTGGTGCGCCCTCATCCTTGAAATACTGGATCAGCGTACCCGGCTCGGGGCCTTCGTAGAGGATCTTGGCCTTGCCTTCGTAGACCTTCTTGCGACGTGCCATGAACTCTCCGATCAAATGGCGACGGGGGACGGCAGGCCACCCCGAAGCATTCAATCCGCGCTATACGCGATGGCAGCCTGCGCCGCAAGAACGCGGGGACGGTATCTTAGCGGCGCCCGCCCGCGACAAAGGCGTAAAGTTTCTTGCCGAGCCAGCCGTCTTCGCTGCGAATGGAGTTGTCAACGCCCTTCGGCGCGGGTGGCCTGCTGCGATCGCCGAACATGGCAAATTCGTCAAGTGCGCAGTTTGGATGGAACAGGACCCACATGTCGGTCTGCATTCCGTGCTGGCCTTCCTTGGCAAAGCGAAGCCGTACACGATCAGGTTGACCCTCGGGGCCCATGGTGTCGCCATCCACAAATTGGTGGCCAAGTTCCACCAGCATGACGGCGGCCGAATGAACCCATTTCGCGGCGTCCCCGGGGAGCAGACGCGTCTTGGGCATAACGATTTCCGTGCCAGTAAAGGCGGCAAGGCCGATGGTGTTGACCGTCACGAGATCGCTTTCGCCTGCATCTGCGAACTTGTTGACCGACAGCGACATCCATTCCAGCAACGGAAACTTCGCCGTGATCGACACGTCCGCAGCCTGGACCCAGTTGATGGGAGTCACGAGCTGGTCGGCGCTGGGAAAATAGACGCCGAGGCAGGTTGGAAGTTTCGCAAAGACCGCTGCCATGCAGGTCAGCCGCCGCGCGGCGTCGAACCGTGCCGCCCGGCTGCTGTCAACGGATTCCAGGCTGACGCACAGATGATTGACATGCGCCGCGACCGCGGCCCTGCCGTCGGGATTGGTGTGCCGTGATTTCCACAGCACGTCATCCCAGTTTACCTGAAGCCGCCCCTTCATCGAGGTCAGCCGCGTCATTGTGGGTTCCGGGACATCTGACTTTTGTGAAAAGAACACGCCCAACCCAAAACTGTTGGTGTCAAAGGGCGTGTCCACGTTCAGGCTGTCCGTCCAGACCAGCGACGGATAATCCTCGCGCACGGCGGCCAGGATTTCACCGGTGCGGAACTGCAAGGGTTCAGACAGCAGGATATAAGCGTAGAAACTGTCCTTCAGCCGCTTGTCGCTATAGCGTTCAGCCTCGGCCATCGGATCAAGCGGCCCGCCGCTGCAGCATGACCATTACTTCGAAGATCTTGTGGAATGTCTCGGCCGGCAGGTTCACACGCGCGGCCAGTTCCGCAAGCATCTTGAACTCGGCATCCGAAACATTGCCATCGGCCATCGACGTGCGGATCGCAAAGCACATTGCGGTTTCCGCCAACTTTGGTGTCATGCTTGCGCGCACCTTTGCAAAGGTTGCATCGGCCCCATTGCTGCGGTGATCAGCGATGATTTCCTTGGCCAGGCTCAGCATGCGTTCCGCGCCAATGACGTGAAAGATCGGGCTGAAGGTGCACATGTTCAGGATTTGGTCCAGTTCAGACGGGTCGATCTTGCCGTCGGCTGCGGCCACCAACAGGGGCATGGTCAAGACAGCGCGTGCCGCGGCATCGTCCGGTGTCTTGGTTTGGGTCGATCCGCGCAGGTTTGAAAACAGTCCCATGATGTGTTCCTATTTGCTCTCGATATGTTCAGAACGACAATTTCGCTGGCGAAAAGGCGATTTCTGGGCACATCCGCGGCATTTGAGAGAAACCGGTAAAAGGCTCGATCGATATCTTCCAGATACGGATAGGCATTTGACCTGCGGCGGCGCACTTGAAGCGGCGGACATTGAAGGGCATATGAATGGCGAGTAACCCAATCCAGCGCGAGGCCCCTGATGACGACCTTTGAAGACCGCGAAAATGCCTTCGAATCAAAGTTCGCCCATGACACTGAAATGCAGTTCCGGGCCGAGGCGCGTCGCAACAAGCTGACCGGTCTGTGGGCGGCAGGGCTTTTGGGCAAAACGGGCGATGACGCCGCTGCTTATGCGATGGAAGTGGTGCACTCCGACTTTGAAGAGGCGGGCATCGAAGACGTCGTGCGCAAAGTGTCGGGTGATCTGGGGGCGCTTGCCACCCCGGAGGTGATCCGCGCCAAGATGGCCGAACTGTTGCAGGTCGCCAAGGCACAGCTGATGACCGAAATCTGACGTCGGTCGATCCACCGGCCTTGCGGCGCGGTACCGGACGACTGGGTCGCACCATTGCGTATGGTCGGGGCGGGTGATGCAATTCGTTCCAAGGCTTGTTGCTGAATATGGATTTGCCCTTGCCCGGCTGGCGTGGCAAAGCTGACCCCAGAACAAAACTGAAGGATCCTGCCATGTCCCAAGACGCGCTTTCCCGGCTGTTGCAATCGCGCGACTGGCTGATGGCGGACGGGGCAACAGGCACCAACCTTTTTAACATGGGGCTGGAATCGGGCGAACCTCCGGAATTCTGGAACGTCGACCGCCCCGACAACATCCGCACCCTTTATCGGGGTGCCGTCGATGCCGGGTCGGACATATTCCTGACAAATACCTTTGGCGGCAACGCAAGCCGCCTGAAGCTGCACAATGCGCAAAGCCGCGTGCGGGAACTGAACCGCATTGGCGCGTCTTTGGCGCGCGAAGTGGCGGATGCTGCCGGGCGCACCGTGGTAGTCGCGGGATCGGTCGGTCCCACCGGAGATATTTTCGAGCCAATGGGCACGATGACCCATGCCGTCGCGGTGGAGATGTTCCACGAACAGGCCGAAGGTCTGAAAGAGGGCGGGGCGGATGTCCTGTGGATTGAAACCATCAGCGCGCCCGAGGAATACAAGGCGGCGGCTGAGGCCGCAGCCCTTGCGGGAATGCCCTGGTGCGGCACGATGAGTTTCGACACGGCGGGCCGCACGATGATGGGCGTTACCTCATCCGCGATGGCCGAGATGGTCGAAAAGCTGCCGAACCCGCCGATTGCCTTTGGTGCCAATTGCGGGGTTGGGGCGTCCGATCTGATGCGCACCGTGCTGGGCTTTGCCGCAGTAGGCAGCGACCGTCCGCTGATCGCGAAGGGCAATGCCGGCATCCCGAAGTATCACGACGGCCACATCCACTACGATGGGACACCCGAACTGATGGCGGAATATGCGGTCTTGGCACGAGATGCGGGTGTGCGGATCATCGGCGGCTGTTGCGGCACAATGCCGGAACACCTGCGCGCGATGCGGACGGCGCTGGAAACGCGACCCAAGGGCCCGCGCCCGACGCTCGAGGATATCTCGTTGCATCTGGGCGGGTTTTCCAGCGCCTCGGACGGGACGGGCGACACCTCGGGCGATCCCAAGCGGGAACGGCGCGCGCGGCGGGGATAAAGCCAAAATCCTTGACCAAGGATTTTGGCAAACTTCGTCAAAGAAGTTCGAGTCAGAACAGGGAAAGCTGGTCGCCCTCTTTGGGCGGCACGCTGAACAGGTCTGTGCGCAACGCGGGCAACCCCCGCGTCAGTCCCAGCCTTTTCCGTGCCAGTTCCAGCCTTTTTCGGATCAGTTCCGCCCAGATGCCCTGCCCAGTCATTCTGACCCCAAAGTCAGGATCGTAGTCGCGCCCGCCATGTAGCTCGCGCACCCGTCCCATCACACGGGCGGCGCGATCGGGGAATGTCGCCTCGATCCAGTCACGGAACAACCCCGCGACCTCCAGCGGCAGACGCAAGGGGATCGACGTGGCATGGGTGGCCCCCGCTTCGGCAGCGGCTTCAAGCACCTGTTCCAGTTCATGGTCGGTCAGCGCGGGGATCAGCGGGGAGACCTGAACACGGACCGGGATGCCCGCTGCGGCCAACTTTCGGATCACCTCCAGCCGCCGTTTCGGGGCAGGGGCGCGCGGCTCCATCTTGCGCGCAAGGCCCGCATCCAGCGTCGTGACCGAAATGCTGACCGAGGCAAGGCCCTGGCCCGCCATTTCGGCGATCACGTCGATGTCGCGTTCGATCAGGGTGCCGCGCGTGGTGATCCAGACGGGATGTTGAAAATCCGACAGCACCTGCAATATCTGCCGCATCAGCCCGTGGGTTGCGTCAATGGGCTGGTAGGGGTCGGTGTTGGTGCCGATGGCCATTGGCGCGACCTTTTAGGCTGGACGTGCGAGTTCCTTTGCCAGCACATCGGCAATCCCGGGCCGCGCAATCAGGCGGGTTTCGAAATCCAGCCCCGGTGACAGGTTCAGGTACGCGTGGCTTGGCCGGGCGTAGCAATAGATGCAGCCGTGTTCGCAGCCGCGATAGGGGTTGATCGACCGGTCGAATGGCAGGTCGGGCGACCGGTTGTAGGTGATCGCGGAGCGGGGGCGTTCTTCTCGGGTCTCGGTCCTGACCAGGCGTTCTTCTTCGGCCAAGTCCCATCCGTCGTCATACCCCTCGCGGCCATGCCGCTCAAACCTGCCGGCAGCATTGCTTGCCGCACCGCGCCCGCGCAGTTTCTGGCCGGGCAAAAGGGTTTCTCTGTCCTTTGACATCGTAAAAATATAGAACATAAAACGAACATCCGCCACAAGAAATGCCGATCGACCCCCTTGCTGTCGGCTTTCATCCGGGGCATGTCGCAATCTGTAAAGTGTGGCTGCGCCGTTGGGCGCATTGACCTTGGACAACATCCGCGCGGGAGCAAGACAATGGCTGACGACGAAATCATCCTGGCCGACCTGTCGGATGACGAGCTTGTCCTGCAAATGCATGACGATCTCTATGATGGGCTGAAAGAAGAGATCGAGGACGGTGTCAACATCCTGCTCGGACGCGGCTGGACGCCCTATGATGTGCTGACCAAGGCGCTCGTTGCGGGCATGACCATCGTCGGGGCGGATTTCCGTGACGGGATCCTGTTCGTCCCCGAGGTGCTGCTGGCTGCCAACGCGATGAAGGCCGGGATGTTCATCCTCAAGCCGCTTCTGGCGGAAACCGGTGCACCGCGCATGGGCAAGATGGTGATCGGCACGGTCAAGGGCGACATCCACGATATCGGCAAGAACCTGGTCGCGATGATGATGGAAGGTGCCGGGTTCGAAGTGCGCGATCTGGGGATCAACAACTCGGTCGAGAAATATCTGGCGGCCCTGGAAGAAGAAAAGCCCGATATCCTGGGCATGTCCGCCCTGCTGACCACGACGATGCCCTACATGAAGGTCGTGATCGACACGATGAAGGAAAAGGGCATGCGCGACGATTACATCGTGCTGGTCGGCGGCGCGCCCTTGAACGAGGAATTCAGCAAGGCCATCGGCGCCGACGCATATTGCCGAGATGCCGCTGTGGCGGTCGAAACTGCCAAGGCCTATGTCGCACGCAAGCACAACCAGCTGGGGGTTTGATCCCGCAGGTGCGACCAAGCGTCATAAAGCTGTGATGGGGCTTGGAATTTCGCCCCGACGGGCCCAGATTAACGGGGAGGAGTGCAGAAAATGCCAGTTCCCATGTTTCTTGGAATGATCGTTTTGGTGATCGTGGCCGCTGCGGCAACGATTGCCTTGGCTTTTTGGGCGCATGTCCCGATGGTCGCGCTTGGCTTCGCCGCGTTGGCGGGCAGCTTGATCCTGACATGGCAAAGGCTGATGCGCTAAGCCTAGGCGGCGCTGTGAAGGGCGGGAACCAGATGATCCCGGATGATCAGGTACTGACGGAACTCGGATGGTCGACGCGCCGCCATGGCCGGACACTTCTGATCGCCTGCGGGGCATTGGCGCATGAAATCCTAGCCCTGAAGCGTTTGAACGGCTGGGAGCACATCGACCTGCAATGCCTGCCCGCAAACCTGCATCTTTATCCCGATCGCATCACTCCGGCTGTCGCCAAAGCTGTTGAGGACAAACGGGCGGAATACGATGTTGTCATGGTCGTCTATGCCGATTGCGGCACGGGTGGGCATCTGCAGGAAAAGTGCAAGGAACTTGGCGTAGAGATGGTCGAGGGGCCGCATTGCTATTCGTTTTTTGAAGGCAACGCGACCTTTGCTGCGCATGCCGACACTGAATTCACCGCCTTTTACCTGACCGATTTTCTGGTGCGCCAGTTCGACGCTTTTGTCTGGCGGCCGATGGGGCTCGACCGTCATCCGGAGTTGCGCGACATGTATTTCGGCAATTATACCAAACTGGTTTACCTGGCACAGACCGAGAATCCTGGCCTGACGGCCAAAGCCGCCGAATGTGCGGCACGGCTGGGTCTGACCTATGAGCGCCGCTGGACGGGCTACGGCGATCTTGCGGACGCTCTGTCCTCGGCGGCCGGGTTGCCTCTGGAACCCTCGACTGTGATACGTTAAGCGACCATCATGCCACCAAGGAGACCGCGCTGATGAAGGCTGCCGTCATCACTTTCCCCGGGTCGAACTGTGATCGTGATCTTGCCCGAGCCTTCACGCTGGCCGGATTTTCGGTGACACGGTCCTGGCACAAGGACACCGCCTTGCCGGATGACATCGATGTCGTGGGCATTCCGGGCGGCTTTTCGTTTGGGGATTATCTGCGGTGCGGGGCGATTGCAGCCCAGTCACCGATTGCCGCTGCGGTTCAGGCCCATGCCAAGCGCGGCGGCTATGTTCTCGGCGTTTGCAACGGGTTTCAAGTCCTGACGGAAATGGGTCTGCTGCCCGGCGTCCTGATGCGCAACGCTTCCCTGACCTTCAAATGCCGCCGCCAGCATCTGCGGATCGTGACCACGTCCAGCGCCTTTACCTCGGCTTACAAGCCCGGGACGGAGATCGCATTGCCGATCGCGCACCATGACGGGAATTACACGATTGACGCGGACGGACTGGCGCAACTGCAAGCCGAGGACCGCATTGCGATGACCTATATCGACAATCCAAACGGCTCGATGGCGGATATCGCGGGCGTGCTGTCAAGAAACCGGCGTGTGATGGGGATGATGCCGCACCCGGAACGTGCGGTAGAACAGATACATGGCGGCACGGACGGCGCCCTGCTGTTCCAAAGCTTGATGGGCGGTATGGCGCTTGCCTGACTGCCGCTTGCTTGAGGGCGCAATTCCGCAGGCCTAGAAACGGGCTATGCACATGGCGACACCTGACAAGCCAACAGACTCCAAACCGGGCATGTCATGGCGACTGCGCCTGATCATTGCGGCCATGTTCGTAGTTGCGGTGACGGTCGTTCTGGTGACGAACAGGTTTCTGTCGGACCGATTCATCGAAACCACGCGCAACCGGGCAGAACTGCGTCTGGCGCTCTATTCCGGGAACCTGATTTCGGAATTGCAGCGGACGTCGGTCGTGCCCTTGTTGTTGTCGCGCGACCCCGATCTGATCGAATCCCTGCAGGTCGGCAATTTTTCCGAAACCACGGGCAAGCTGATCCGGCTGCAGGAAGAAATCGGCGTCGCCGCGATCCAGTTGTTGGACGCTCAGGGCCGGATTGTCGCCGCCACCAACCGCAACATCCTTGGCGGAAACCTGCGCCAGTCGCCTTTTTATGTCGAGGCCCAGCGGTCGGGCGAAACGGTCTTTACCTCGGCCCCGCGCGAAACCGGGGGGTTCGAGTTCAGCTATTCCCGTGTCGTGACGGCTAATGGCGTGACCCTTGGCGTGATCGTCGTGTCGGTCGATCTGATGAAATACGAACGCGCCTGGTCTGGATTGCAAGATGCGGTCCTTGTGACGGACAGCGCAGGCGTCGTGGTGCTGGCGACGGAACCCCAATGGCGAGGCTTGAGCCAGGAAGAGGCGCTGGCCCGTCGTGACCCGCCATCCGCCATATCAAAAGCGCTGGAAGTGACGGCGGATTGGGCACAGAACCCCCCGGATGCCTATGTGCGCGGCGAGGCGGTCATGAAGACCGACGCTCGCGTGCCGTTCCGGGGTTGGCGCATCGTCACCTTTACGGCCTATGACTCCGTCCGTGAGCGGGTGAACGGCGTCCTGGCGTTGGAGATCATGGGCTTTGCCATTGCCCTTGCCGGAGCGTTCTACATGCTGTCACGCCGGGCTATGATGCAAAGCGTCAGCTTGCAGCGCGAATCCAGCGAACTGCGTCAGTTGAACACGCGCCTCCAGCGCGAAATCGCCGAACGCGAAAAGGTCCAAAAGGATCTTGCTGTCGCTGAACTTACGCTGGCGCAGTCTTCGAAACTGGCGGCTTTGGGCGAAATGTCGGCGGCCGTCAGCCATGAGTTGAACCAGCCCTTGGCGGCGATGAAAACCTTTCTAGCGGGCGCGCGCCTGCTGCTGCAGCGCAAACGGTACGAAGAAGCGCTGTCGTCGTTCCAGCGCATTGACGACCTGATAGAACGCATGGGTGCGATCACGCGGCAGCTGAAGTCCTACGCCCGCAAGGGCGGCGAGGCGTTTGAGCCGGTCGACCTGCGCGCCTGCGTTTCTTCGGCGCTGTCGATGATGGAGCCGCAGCTGAAAATCCGCGTTGTTCGGATCACGCGCGCCTTGCCGCGAACGCCGGTCATGGTCATGGCAGACCGGCTGCGGCTCGAGCAGGTGATTATCAACCTTTTGCGCAACGCTCTGGATGCGACCAAAGGATCAGCCAATCCGCAAATCGACATCCTGTTGTCGGCGGGCGAGACAGCGACCCTTTCAGTGCGAGACAACGGATCTGGGATCGTCGACCTCGAAAATCTGTTCGAGCCCTTTTACACCACAAAGAAGCCCGGCGAAGGTGTCGGGCTGGGACTGGCGATCTCATCGGGGATCGTGACCGATCTGGGCGGTCGCTTGACGGCCCGTAACAGCGAGGGTGGGGGGGCGGTGTTCGAAATGCAGCTTCCTATCCTGTCCAACAAACAAGAAGCAGCGGAATGAGGTTCAGATGGCACGGGCAATGAAAGTGGCGATCGTCGACGATGAGGCCGACATGCGGCAGTCGATCAGCCAATGGCTGGCGCTGTCAGGGTTCGATACCGAAACCTACGCCTCAGCCGAAGAGGCGTTGAAAGGCATCGGACCGGAGTTTCCGGGCGTCGTTGTCAGCGACATCAAGATGCCGGGCATGGACGGCATGGCGCTGTTGAAACGACTGCTTAGCCAGGACAGCGGCTTGCCGGTCATCCTGATCACCGGCCACGGCGATGTCCCGATGGCAGTGGAGGCAATGCGGGTCGGCGCGTTCGATTTTCTGGAAAAGCCATTCAACCCCGACCGGATGACCGAATTGGCCAAGCGCGCAACCCAGGCGCGCCGCATGACGCTGGACAACCGCGCCCTGCGCAAAGAATTGTCCGAAGGCTCGTCACTGATGCAGAAACTCGTGGGGTCGTCGCCTGCGATGGAACGCCTGCGCGAGGATATCCTTGATATCGGCCAGGCCGACAGCCATGTGCTGATCGACGGCGAAACCGGCACGGGCAAGACGCTGGTGGCCCATGCGTTGCACGCCGTCGGGCCGCGCGCGGGGCGCAAGTTCCTGACCATTTCCTGCGCCGCCTGGGGCGAGGCGGAATTGGCAGCCAAGCTGTTCGGCCCTACCGAAGACGGCACGGTGCCCCTGGTCGAGGAAACGCGCGGCGGCACGCTCTGTCTGGAGGACATTGAGGATTTGTCCAACGCCCTGCAGGCGCGGCTCCTGGCAATGATCAACGAACAGGCGATGCCGCCGGAAACCCGCATTATCGCGATATGCAACGAACATGCGCTGGATACGACGTTGGAGGCGGTGCTGCGGCCCGACCTTTATTATCGCCTCGGCGCGATGACCATCGTGCTGCCCCCCCTGCGCAGCCGGGGCGAAGATATCCTGACCCTTTTCAATCGCATGTCCGAGCACTTCTCCGAAGAATACGGTTGCGACGCTCCGCAAGTCACGGCGCAGGAAGCGGCTCAATTGCTACAGGCGCCCTGGCCAGGCAACGTCCGCCAGCTGGTCAACATTGCCGAACGCGCGGTGCTGCAAAACCGGCGCGGATCGGGGTCGATCGCCAGCCTGCTGATGGCCGACAACGAAGCATCTGCCCCGGCGCTGACCACCGAGGGCAAACCGCTGAAGGATTATGTCGAGGCCTTTGAACGAATGCTGATCGACAACACAATGCGCCGCCACAAAGGCAGCATCGTTGCGGTGATGGATGAGTTGTGCCTGCCCCGCCGGACGCTGAACGAAAAGATGGCCAAATACAGCCTGCAGCGCGGCGACTACGTTTGACCTGACGTGCAGGGGTGGGCGCTTGTTCCACCCCAGATTGTCACGCGATTGTCAAATAGGGCATTGTGTTCGGCGCGGCTTTCCCGCTAGGGTCGGGGCTGGCAAGGTTTTTCTGCCCATTGAATTCTCTCCCTCTTTGACGCCCGGTGCAGCTGCCTGCGTCGCGACATCGAGGGAGCCGGATCGATCGCAAGGTCGTACACATTGCTCGCGGAACGCTGTTTTTGCGGGCTTTACAAGGTGGAGGATCGCAAGATCTTTCAGACGTGAACCGCGATGAGGCGCGCGAAAAAAGCAGTGAACGGCCGGACCTGCCCATCGGGCAGAGTTGACCAATTCCTGCGCCGCGCCCACGCCCAAACAAGCCGTTCCAACCTCTTTGATCCGCCTTCCGGTCCGCCGGGAGGTCTCTTAAGTTTGGGACGCAATGGATTGATATGTCAAAGAAAATGCTTATCGACGCCACCCATGCCGAGGAAACTCGTGTGGTCGTGGTTGACGGAAACAAGGTTGAGGAATTCGACTTTGAAACCCTAAGCAAGCGCCAGCTTGCAGGGAACATCTATCTGGCCAAGGTGACGCGGGTCGAGCCGTCCTTGCAGGCGGCGTTCGTCGAGTATGGCGGCAACCGCCATGGGTTTCTGGCCTTTGCCGAAATCCACCCCGACTATTACCAGATCCCCGTCGCTGATCGCAAAGCACTGCTTGAAGAAGAGCGCGCCTTTGCCCGGGACGACGAGGAAGAGGACAACCGCCGTCCCCGCAGGCACAGCCCCAAGCCTGTAGCGCGCGCCGAACGCGCCGAGTCCGGCGATGCTGTAAGATCCAGCCCATCGGGGATGGATGTGGTTGACCTCGGCGACGAGGCCGAGACACCGCAAGAGGGCTCTGACGGCCCGGCGCTCGACGCTGCGGGTCACGATCACGACGACCAGGACCATGCATCGCATGACCACGCTGATAACGGAAACGGCGAGAATGGCGAAAATGGCGAAACTGCCTACCGCGCCATGGATCATGCCAGCGAGACGGACGACGAGATTGAATCCGTCGCCGAAGAGGATGTGGCCGAGGAAATCCGCGCGCCCCGCCGCCCGCGTGCGCGCCGCTACAAGATCCAGGAAGTCGTCAAGGTCCGCCAGATCATGCTGGTGCAGGTGGTCAAGGAAGAGCGTGGCTCCAAGGGTGCAGCACTCACGACCTACCTGTCGCTGGCCGGTCGCTATTGCGTGCTGATGCCGAATACGGCGCGTGGGGGCGGCATCAGCCGCAAGATCACCCAGGCTGCCGACCGCAAAAAGCTGAAAGAAATCGCAGGCGAGATCGAAGTGCCGGAAGGTGCGGGCCTGATCATCCGCACCGCGGGGGCCAAACGCACAAAGCCCGAAATCAAGCGCGACTACGAATACCTCATGCGCCTCTGGGAACAGATCCGCGAACTGACGCTGAAGTCCATTGCTCCGGCGGCAATCTACGAGGAAGGCGACCTGATCAAACGCTCGATCCGCGATCTGTACACCCGCGAGATCGACGAAGTGCTGGTCGAGGGCGAGGCAGGCTTCCGCACCGCCAAGGACTTCATGCGGATGATCATGCCGAGCCACGCGCGCCAAGTGATCCGCTACTCCGATGCGCAGCCTTTGTTCGCGAAATTCGGCGTTGAAAGCTATCTCGCATCGATGTTCAACCCGACGGTGCAGCTGAAATCCGGCGGTTACATCGTCATCGGTGTAACCGAAGCCTTGGTCGCCGTCGACGTCAACTCTGGTCGCGCGACCAAAGAGGGGTCCATCGAGGACACTGCGCTGAAAACAAACCTCGAGGCCGCCGAAGAGGTGGCCCGTCAGTTGCGTCTGCGCGACCTCGCCGGTCTTATCGTCATCGACTTCATCGACATGGAAGAGCGTAAGAACAACCTTTCGGTTGAAAAGCGCATGAAGGACAAACTGAAAACCGACCGCGCCCGCATTCAGGTCGGTCGGATTTCGGGATTTGGCCTGATGGAGATGAGCCGCCAGCGGCTGCGCCCCGGCATGCTGGAGTCGACCACGCAGCCTTGCCCGCATTGCCATGGCACCGGTTTGATCCGGTCTGATGACAGCATGGCCCTGTCGGTCCTGCGCGCGCTGGAAGAAGAAGGCACGCGCAAGCGATCCAAGGAGGTCTTGCTCAAGGCGCCGATCAGCATCGTCAACTTTCTGATCAACACAAAGCGCGAGCATATCGCGCTGATTGAGGCGCGCTACGGCATGTCCGTGCGGATCGAGGCCGACCCTGCGCTGATCAGCCCGAACCATTCGATTGAAAAGTTCAAGACGGCGACCCGCGTTGTCCATGAGGTTCCCGCAGCGATTTCCGGCAATGCCAGCATGATGGGCGCGCCGGTGAACGAGGACGAGGATGACGACCTGATCGACGAGATGATCGACGACGAGGTTGAGGAAGAGGCCGTCGGCGACGTCGGCTCGGAAAACCGGTCAATGGCGGACCGGAATGAGGGCGTCGCGGGTGATGGCAAAAAGCGCCGTCGCCGTCGTCGTCGCCGCAAAGGTGGCCGGGATGGCAATGGCGAGTCCGCTGGCGACAATGCTGGTGAAGAACAGGGGAGCGATGTCGAGGGCGAAGATGACCAGTCCTTGGTCCCTGTCGCGACCGACGATGAGAGCGTCGACGCAGGCCCGAAAAAGCCTGCACGCAGTCGCACCCGGCGCGGTCGTGGCGGGTCAAGGGCCGCAATGACGGATGACGCCGCCGTTGCTGAGGCTGCGATCGATGCGCCTGCGCCAAACGCAGCCCCGGTCGATGCGGCACCTGAAGTGACATATCCATCAACGGTTGAGGCTATGGCACCAGCCGCCCAGCCCGAGGACATTGCCGAAGCCAAGCCGAAAAAGCGCCCGTCCCGCGCAAAGCCCAAGGCGGCGATTGTCGAGACGCCCGTTCTGGTCACGGCATCCGCCGAGCCGGTTGCGGCAAACGACCCTGTCGTAATGCCCGAGGCAGCCCCGGATGCGTCAACGGAAGACGAACCTTCCAAACCAAAACGCAAGGGTTGGTGGTCACTCGGTCGCTGATAAACCTAGTCGGTCTGACGACGAGGGCGGTGCAGGTTCTGTGCCGCCCTTGTTTTTTGCGCGAATGAAGCAGCAGGTAACAGGTCCCTGGCTGTCCAAGCCGAGAAATTCGTGCCCGGTTTCGGCGCAGAAATGCGGCAGGTCGACGGCCGCCATCGGATCCGTGGCCCTGACGCGAAGGATGGTGCCTTGATCCATCAACAAAAGTCGCTTGCGCGCCCGCAGGACCGGCAGGGGGCACAGCAAACCTTCGCAGTCCAGATCGATGTCGTAGTCCATGTTCGCCACCTCTCCCAGGGTCCAGATATCCCCGTCAAAGCCCGCAACGCCAGTGCCAATGCAACAACACGCCATTGCAAGGCCACGCCAAAGTGACCCAAGGCCCAAGTGACGACAGGGGCCGAACAGGCTATGTGACAGGAAAGGAGAGCCTGAATGTTCGGATTCGACATCATTGACGCGGGCCTGTTCCTTGCAATGGCGCTTGCTTTCCTGGGGGGGCTTTTGTCGTTCTTGTCCCCTTGCGTCCTGCCGGTTGTGCCACCCTACCTTGCCTATATGGGCGGCATCAGCATGGGCGAGATGACTGGCCCGGCAACGTCGCGCAAGAAGGTGATCCTGCCAGCGATCTTTTTCGTACTCGGCTTGTCGACCATCTTCTTGCTTTTGGGTTTTGCAGCTTCGGCTTTCGGTCGGTTCTTTCTGACCAACCAGGAGATTTTCAACCGCATTGCGGGCGGCGTCGTGGTCGTGTTCGGCCTGCATTTTCTGGGCGTTTTCCGGATCGGTATCCTGGACCGCGAGGCGCGGCTGGATGCGGGTGACCGCGGCGGATCGGCGCTCGGGGCCTATGTGCTGGGACTGGCCTTTGCGTTTGGCTGGACGCCCTGCAATGGGCCGATCCTGTCGGGCATCCTGACCATGGCGATGCAGCAGACCGATCTTGGCCGCACGCTGTTCTTGATGGCGGTCTATGCGGCAGGGCTTGGTTTGCCCTTTTTGCTGTCGGCCATCTTCATCGGCAGGGCCATGGGGCTGATGAACCGGCTAAAGCCACATATGCGCAAGATCGAAATCGCGATGGGGGTCTTGCTGCTTGTGGTTGGTGTCTCCCTCTTTACCGGGTCGTTTTCAATGTTCAGCGGCTGGCTTTTGGATGCGATGGAACGGTTCGGCATACCGCTTTTGGGTTGATCCCCCTTCAATCTGGCTGACTTGTCGTTAAGATCCGCCCGTCAGGATAGCGACATGAAACCGGCGACCATCTCCAACGCGGCAAGTCCCCCTCCGTTTCTACGGCAGGTGTTCTACATTCCGGGATATGATCCGTTCCCGCCGCGCCGCTACCGCGAACTGTACCGGACCGAGGCAGCGGCGCAGGCCGCCATTTCCGGATATGCGTTGGCGCTGCTCCCCGGCACGGGCGGCGTTGGCTGGGCTGTGACGTCAAGGATAAACGGACGTGACGCCAATGCGCGTATTGATGTGCTGGCCTGGTCAGACCTTGTGCAGGGTTCGATGCAGCAGGGGATCGCGGCGACATATTGGCAATTGGTTTGCACGGCCTGGACCTATATCGGCTCAGGGGCATTGCGTCGGCTGATGCGGCTGCGCAAGGGGCCGATGATTGCTGCGCTATACCCGATAGTTGTGCTGATGTTGCAGCTGATCCTTGCGCTGGCGGCAGGTTGGCTTGTCTATCAGGTCATCGCGGCGGTCTGGCCTGAATTTTCGCGGTACGGGATCGGCGTGCTGACCGGCGCTTTCGCCTTTGTCATAGTATTGCGGGGATTCCGTGCCGCGGACCGACGCCTTTATGCCTATTATCTGATGCATGACTATGCCTTTGCCGCCAAAGAACAGGGGGCGAATCCTGACGGGCTGGAGGCGCGGATGGCCACGTTCCGCGCAACGATCCAGGCGGCATTGGCGGAACCGGTTGATGAGGTTCTGGTGGTCGGCCATTCGTCGGGTGCCCATCTTGCGGTGTCCATCCTTGCCGATTTGCTGCGCGATGGTCTTCCGTCCCATCGCCCGGCATTGGCGCTTTTGTCGCTGGGCCAAGTCGTCCCGATGGTATCCTTTTTGCCCCGGGCGACGCGGTTGCGCGCGGACCTTGCAGTGATGGCCGCGCAGGACGTTATCGCCTGGGTAGATGTCACCGCGCCCGGTGATGGCTGCGCCTTTGCGCTGTGCGATCCAGTAGCGGTGACGGGCGTTTCGCCCCCCGCAAAACGCTGGCCGCTCGTGATCTCTGCTGCGTTCACGCAGTCCCTGTCGCCCGAACGTTGGCGCGCTCTGCGTTGGCGGTTCTTTCGACTACACTTCCAGTATCTATGTGCCTTTGATCGTCCAGGCGACTATGACTATTTCCAGATCACTGCGGGACCCATCACTTTGGCCGAGCGCTATCGCAACCGCGCCCCATCGAAAAGCCGGATCGAGACGCCGCTATCTGGCTACCGGTCGATCACATGATCCCGCCCAAGCCCGCATCCCGTCCCGACCGCGTTTCTCTCTGGCGCTATCTGCGGCTGTTTCGCTCCGATATTCTGTCGGCACAGCCGGCGCGGCTCTATCATGCCTGGATGGCTGAGTTCCGCACGCCGTTCTTTCGCAGCTATCTGTGCAACGACCCCGACTTGATCCATCGCGTGTTGTCCGACCGCCCTGAGGATTTTCCGAAATCCGACCGGATCGGCGAAGGGCTGCGCCCCTTGCTTGGCGGGTCCGTTTTTGTGACCAATGGCGAGGTGTGGAAACGCCCGCGCCGGATCATCGACCCGGCCTTTGAAGGCGGACGCCTGCACACCGCTGTGCCCGCGATCTGGGCGGCGGCCATGGCGGCGGTGGCACGCATGGCCCCAGGGCGGCAGGACATCGAAGGCCAGATGAGCCATGCCGCCGCTGACGTGATCTTTCGGACGCTATTTTCAATTCCCATCGAGGACCGAGTAGCCTCGGATGTTTTTGTGGCGTTCCAGGAATATCAGCGCAGCCAACCCATCTTGAACCTTGCTGCATTCCTGCCGGTGCCGCACTGGTTTCCGCGCCTGCACCGGACGGCCACGCGGCGGTCGGCGCGCCGGATAAGGGGATTGATTTCTGACCTTTGCCAGCGTCGGGCCAAGGCAATTGCGACACTTACCGCCCCCCAGGACCTTGCGACCAAGATCATGACCACAACGGATCCGCAAACCGGCCAGACCTTTTCCACGGCAGAAATGGTCGACCAGGTGGCGATCTTCTTTCTGGCAGGGCACGAAACATCCGCCTCGGCCTTGTCCTGGGCGCTTTATCTATTGGCAACCCATCCTGACATTCAGGACCGTGTCGCGGCCGAGGCCCGAATGCTGGACGGACTGCCTGATCTTGCCATGGTTTCGCGCTTGCGCATTACGCGCGATGTGTTTCGGGAAACTTTGCGCCTGTATCCCCCGGTGCCGATGATGGTGCGCGAAAACACCAGAACCGAGGATCTGCGGGGCAGGGCGGTGCAGCCTGGCGCGCAGATTGTAATCAGCCCCTGGCATCTGCATCGCCATGACCGCATCTGGGACAACCCAGATGGTTTTGATCCTGACCGCTGGTCGCGGCCCGAGACAAAACGCGCACAGCAACAAGGGTATCTGCCCTTTTCTGCCGGTCCACGCGTTTGCGCCGGGGCCGGCTTTGCGATGGTCGAAGGCGTTCTGATGCTTGCCGCCCTTTTGCGCTACTGGCGCTTTGAGGCGATCGAGGGGCAGGTGCCGGTTCCGGTTGCCCATCTGACTGTCCGGTCGCGTGCAGGCATTTGGCTGCAAGCAACGCAGCGCCAGGCCTCAACGCAGGGTTGACAAGCGCGCAGTCAATTCCCGGCCCAGCGACAGGCGTTCGTCTTCCGACAGAAAGGCGCCAATCTCAACTTCGCGCCCATTGCCGTTGAGGGTGACATAGTTCGGCACCGGCCCACCGGTCGCGTGCAAGGTCACGCGCACCCAATGGGGGTTGGCTTCCCACAACTGGGCGGGCCCCCTGGGGTTCTGCCGGATCAGGCGCACCTGATCGCGCGACAGCGTCAGTTCTTCCAGAATGCCGCGGTCCCGCCCATTGCGCATCAGCGCCCACCAGATCGCAGCCACCGCACCGACCTCGAACGGCAACAGGCCCCAGAGCACGGGGTGTCCGATCAGGACGACCAAGGGCAAGGCGATCAGTGCAGCAGTGAGGCCGACAAACCAGACGAAGCCACTTGCGGTCAACGACCGATAGGGCCAAAGGCGCAGGCGTTGCGAGTCGTCAAGATCAGGGATCCATTGATAAGGCATACGCCAATCTAGCAAGCGAGGCGGTGCAGCAAACTGGTGCAAACTGCCGCAGGCTGGAACGCGCCCAGACAAAGAAAGGTCCCGCCGGGCGGCGGGACCCCGAACTCGATACTTCGCGGAAGGCTATTCGGTCTTGACCACCGCCGGATTGGTCATGAAGACCGTCGAAAAGACGCCGGTGGTCGCGGGATCAATGGTGATTTCGACCGCGTGCATCAGTTCTTCGCCCGGAACCTCCAGCGCCAGCACGTTCGATGCCTTTGTCGGAAAGGGCCGCGACTGGCGGTACATGTGGCTGTCGCCGTAAACCAGCAGCACCGGCTTGCCATAGGCAACGGAAAGCTCGATCAGCTTGTTGCCAAAGTTCATGAAGCCCGAATGGCGCAACCACGTTTCGTCGTCGAACTCGTTCCAGTCAAACTCGAACATGTCGGCCTGGATAGACAGAACCAGTGCCTTGCTGTCGGCAGCGGCGGCAAAGCTCTCCTCCAGCCATTTCACGTTGGCCGCATCGCGCGCAAAGAACTCCTCAACCGCCTTGATGTCACGGATTTCGAAATTGTTGTTCGATCCGACCACGTGCGCGGTCACGAACATCACGTCGTTCATCATCATGCGGGCGTTTTCGGGGTAGCCGTCGGCTGCCTGATTGGTCACGTCCATGGTCTTGGCACCGAGCGTCTTTGGTTGCGCGAAGAAGTTTTTGCGCAAAAAGGCAAGGCGTTCCAGAGGATCGAACTCACCTGCGTTCTTGCGGTGGCAATCTGTCCATTCATTGTCACCGGGGGTGTAGATGACCGGAGCCGCAAAGGTGTTCATGAACGCCAGCTGATCCAGGATCAGCGCGTCCGAGCAGGGGGTGGAGCCTGACTTGATGTCGCCCACGTGGATGACCAGTTGCGGTGACCGGTAGTTGACCGTCTTGATCAGGGTTTCATAGATCGGATAGACCTCTTCGGCCTTGCCATAAGGCGCATCCCCGAGCGCGACGATGGTGAACGGATCTGCCTGTGCGACAAACCCGGCAAAAGCGGTCACGGTGGCCAAGAGTCCGGTGCGAAGCATGGTTCCCCCATCATTCAGGTTGCAGGCCTATAACCGATGGGACGGCAAAATGAATACAGCATGATCAGCATGAGAATTTTATGTGACGTCGGCGCGAGATCGCCGTTGTGGCTGCACGAACGGTCGCGCGGCAGAGCTAAGCAAAAGGGCCCCGGATCGCTCCGAGGCCCCTCATCTGCAGCCCGATCAGTGGGCGTGGCCCTTATCCCAGTCTTCGCGCTTGGGCAGTTGCTCGAACGTGTGTTCGGGCGGCGGCGAGGGCAGGGTCCATTCCAGCGTATCGGCGTATTCGTTCCAGTAGTTGTTCTCGGTCACGCGGCGGCCCCACAGGAGCGTGTAGAACACGATGCCGATGAAGAACACGAAGGAGGCAAAGGACATGAACGCCCCGATCGAGGAGAACCAGTTCCAGTAGGCAAAGGCCTCGGGGTAGTCGATGTAGCGGCGTGGCATGCCTTGGCGGCCCAGGAAATGCTGCGGGAAGAAGGTCAGGTTCGACCCGATGAACATCGCCCAGAAATGCAGCTTGCCCGCCCATTCCGGGTACTGGCGCCCCGACATCTTGCCGATCCAGAAATAGACCCCGGCGAAAATGCCGAACACCGCCCCAAGCGACATCACATAGTGAAAGTGCGCCACGACATAGTAGGTATCGTGATAGGCGCGGTCCACGGCGGCCTGGCTCAGCACGATGCCCGTGACGCCGCCAACGGTGAACAGG
>JANPBI010000292.1:0-3280 GCA_031430315.1 Rhodobacterales bacterium
AGATGGACGGGTTCGAGGCGAACGAAGGCGTCATCATCGTCGCGGCGACCAACCGCAAGGATGTGCTTGACCCGGCCTTGCTGCGTCCCGGTCGATTTGACCGCCAGATCCACGTGCCGAACCCCGACATCAGGGGCCGCGAAAAGATCCTGACCGTGCATGCGCGCAAGGTTCCCGTAGGGCCTGACGTCGACTTGCGCATCATCGCGCGCGGTTGCCCCGGATTCTCGGGTGCGGATCTGGCCAACCTTGTGAATGAGGCCGCACTGACTGCCGCCCGCGTGGGACGCCGGTTTGTCACCATGTCCGATTTCGAACATGCCAAGGACAAGGTGATGATGGGGGCTGAGCGCCGCTCGATGGTGCTGACCGCCGATCAAAAGGAAAAGACCGCCTATCACGAGGCGGGCCACGCCATCGTGGGCATGAACATGCCCAAATGTGACCCGGTCTACAAAGCCACCATCATCCCGCGCGGCGGTGCCCTTGGGATGGTGGTGTCCTTGCCCGAAATGGACCGGCTGAACATGCACAAGGACGAGGGCAAGCAGAAGATCGCGATGACCATGGCTGGCAAGGCTGCCGAGATCATCAAGTACGGCGAGGAGGGTGTGTCCTCGGGTCCCGCAGGCGATATCCAGCAGGCTTCGGCTTTGGCCCGCGCGATGGTGATGCGCTGGGGCATGTCGGACGCCATAGGCAATATCGACTATGCCGAGGCGCACGAAGGCTATCAGGGCAACACCGCAGGGTTCTCGGTCTCGGCCGAGACGAAGAAGACCATCGAGGCCGAGGTCAAGAAACTGATCGACGAGGGCTATGAGATTGCGCGGCGCGTGCTGCTGGAAAAAGCTGACGATTTTGAACGGCTGGCCAAGGGCCTCTTGGAATATGAAACCCTGACCGGCGATGAGATCCGCCGTGTGATCGCTGGCGAGACCCTGGGCGGAGACGATGACGCCGACAAGCCCGCCTCAGGCGGGGGATCGGCCTCGGTCATCTCCATTCCAAAGACCAAGCCAAAGGCACCAAAGGGCGGTGCTGAACCTACGCCTGCGCTGTGACAGTAGGGAATTCGTGACAAAGGCCCCGGAGATCGGGGCCTTTTTCTTTTGCCGCACGCTCGGTAGGAATGGCAGCAGCACAGTTTGGGGGCATCCATGATCACGGCATTTCGGAGCAAGGACGGTCGTCTGGACCAGGTGACGGGCGATCTGACCGATATGAACGGAATTGTCTGGATCGACCTTGCCAATCCGGTCGCCCAAGAAGAATCCGGGGTCGAGACCGCCCTGGGCATCAACATCCCCACCCGGGACGACATGCAAGAGATCGAGCCGTCGTCGCGGCTATATGCCGAAAAAGGGGCGGTCTACCTGACTGCACAAATCATCGCGACCCATGATCCGAACGAGACGGAAATTGGACCTGTTACTTTTATGCTGACCCAGGATCGACTGATCACCGTGCATTACCACAAACCGGGGTCTTTTGCCGTCTTTGCCGATTGGGCCAAGATCCACGACATGGGATGCGTCAATGGGCAGACGACGCTGATGGCCCTTTTGGAAACCGTGGTCGACAGATTGGCTGACGTGATCGAGGGCGAGGCGCGCAAACTGGATGCGCTGACCAAGGCGATTTTCGAAGCGCATCGGCCCAGCGGCAAAAGCAGCACGCTTGCCGTCTTGCTACAGCGGATCGGGCGGGCCGAAGATTTGAACGGCAAGATCATCGAAAGCCTGTCAACAATCCAGCGCGTGCTGGCCTATCTGGCGGCCCCGCAGACTACCGAGGCTGCAAACCGACTCAAGGGTATTGGCAAGGGCCAATTGAAGTCGCTGAGCCGCGATGTCCGGTCGCTGTCGGAGTCGGCCGCGACCCAAAGCCAGAAAATCCTGTTCCAGCTGGATGCGACTTTGGGCGTGATCAACATCCGCCAGTCCGACATCATCAAGATTTTCTCGGTCGTGGCGTTTGTCTTCCTGCCGCCGACGCTGATCGCGTCGATCTATGGGATGAACTTTAAATGGATGCCGGAACTGGACTGGCATTGGGGCTATCCGATGGCCATCGGGCTGATGGTGCTGTCGGCGATCATCCCCTATGCGATCTTCCGCGCCAAGAAACTGCTGTAGGAGCCGACGATGCCTGCGCTGATCCCGACCGATCATTTTGGCGTGGTGACCTGGATGGGTGCGCAGGCGGTACCGGTGGAAAAGTTGCTGATCCGCGCCGCACCGGTGACCGAGATGCCGCTGACTTTCGCGGGCTTTGCCGGTGAGGTACATGCCGGGCTGACGCGGCCATCCGATAGCCGCGTGCTGGCCCAGCATCCGCGCGGCACCACGATCCGCAACGTGCGGCAGCTGGCGATTGTCAGCGCCGAGGAGATGGCGCTGGTGGCCACAGAGCTGGGACTGGAGGCGTTCGACTATGCCTGGGTCGGGGCGTCGCTGGTGATCGAGGGCATTCCCGATTTCAGCCATGTGCCGCCCTCGTCCCGTCTGCAGGCCGAGAATGGCACCACTCTGGTCATCGACATGGAGAACCGCCCTTGTCAGGAACCGGCCGTGACCATCGAGGCCGCGCGCCCCGGCCATGGCAAGGCGTTCAAGGCTGCGGCTGCGGGGCGGCGTGGCGTGACAGCCTGGGTGGAGCGCGAAGGCAAGCTTGCGGTCGGTATGCGCCTGCGCCTGCATATCCCCGACCAGCCGGTCTGGACGCATCTTGACCTAGCACGCAAGGCATATACTTCGTAGCAACGAAACGTCGCGGTTTGCCGCGAATGGAACCGGAGTTTCCGATGGGAAACGCACCGGGGCGAATTTCGCGGGCTTTATGTCGGAAACCAGCCTCGGAAGTGGTCGCAAGACCGGTATCACGTCGCCAACGGGATAGTGCCCCTTTGGGAGACGAACATGGCCATCAAGACCGATATCGAGATTGCACGCGAAGCCAAGAAGAAGCCGATCATGGAGATCGGGGCCAAGCTTGGTATCCCGTCGGAGCATCTGCTGCCCTACGGCCATGACAAGGCCAAGATCGGGCAGGAGTTCATCAAGTCGCTGGGCGGCAAGAAGGACGGCAAGCTGATCCTGGTGACTGCGATCAACCCGACCCCAGCTGGCGAGGGCAAAACGACCACGACCGTGGGTCTGGGCGACGGTCTGAACCGCATCGGCAAAAAGGCCGTGGTCTGCATCCGCGAAGCCTCGCTTGGTCCGAACTTCGGGATGAAGGGTGGGGCTGCTGGTGGCGGCTACGCCCAGGTCGTGCC
>JANPBI010000293.1:0-1776 GCA_031430315.1 Rhodobacterales bacterium
TCGGCATCAACGAGGTGCAGAACTTCGGCAAATACCGCGTCACCGGCCCCAATGCCCGCGCCTGGCTGGACCGGATCATGGCGGGGCTGATCCCGAAACCGGGGCGGCTGTCGCTGACCCCGATGCTGGCGCATTCCGGCAAGATCATCGGCGATTTCACCGTGTCATGCCTGTCGGAAACCGAGTTTCAGGTCACCGCCAGCTACGGCGCGCAAGGCTGGCATTCCCGCTGGTTCGAGCAGAACATGGAACCCGGCGTCACGGTCGAGAACATCTCGGACGCGCGGTCAGGCTTTCAGATAGCCGGGCCCAAGGCGCGCGACCTCTTGTCCCGCGTCACCCGGTCTGATGTCAGCGCCGAGGCGTTCAAGTTCATGGACGTCCGCCGCATGACCATCGGCATGGCCAGCTGCATCGTGCAGCGCGTCAGCTATACCGCCGATCTGGGCTATGAGATCTATTGCGACCACATGTCCGTCCGACACCTCTGGGACGTTCTGTCGGCGCATGGCCACGACCTTGGCCTGCGTCCCTTCGGCATGCGTGCGATGATGTCGCTGCGGCTCGACAAATGGTTCGGGTCATGGGGTCGCGAGTTTTCGCCCGATTACACGCCTGCGGAAACCGGGCTTGACCGCTTCATCCGCTGGAACAAGCTCAGCGACTGGATTGGCAAGGCGGCGGCGACGGCGGAAAAAGCATCCGGCCCGAGCCGCAAGCTGGTGCCGATGATCGTCGATGCCAAGGACGCCGATGTCGTCGCGTGGGAGCCGATCTGGCTGGATGGCGCGGTGGTCGGCTTTTGCACCTCGGGCGGCTATTCGCACTATGCCGGCAAATCGGTGGCCCAAGGCTTTGTGCCGGCGGACTGCGCCGTGGACGGGCTGGAGGTCGAGATCGAGATCCTCGGCGAACGCCGCAAGGCAAGGGTGCACATGGCGCCCCTTTTCGATGCCGATGGCGCGCGGATGCGGGGATAGGGCAGGCATCGGCTTGACCCAAGCGCCCGCCCGCCCAAGATTGCGGACATGATGGCACCGGTCCATATCCTGATCCTGGCGGCAGGCGCGTCCAGCCGGATGCCGGACCAGGACAAGCTGTTGATACTACTGGATGATCTGCCCTTACTGCGCCGCCAGGCCACAATCGCGCTGGCGACCGGAGTGCCGGTCACAGTGGCCCTGTCCCCGGCCTTTCCGGCGCGACGAGCCGCCCTGGCCGGACTGGCCTGTCGCTTCGCCGATGTGCCGAACGCCGCATTCGGGATGTCAGCCAGCTTGCGCGGGGGGGTAATGGAGGTCCGCGCAGGGCATCCCGCCCCGACCACCGGCCTGATGGTCCTGCCCGCCGACATGCCGCTGTTCACGACCCCGGCCCTTTTCTCGATGATTGAACAGTTCGCCTTGGCCCCTGCACGCATCCTGCGCGGATGCTCCGACACAGGCCAGCCCGGCCATCCGGCCATCTTTCCACAGGACCTGTGGGACGCATTGGCCAAAATTTCTGGGGACGAGGGCGGTCGTTCGGTGCTGGCCGCGAACGCCCACCGGCTCGACCTTTTCCCGCTGCCGGGCCAGATGGCAATCCTGGATCTCGACACACCCGAAGACTGGACTGCCTTTCGCGCCTTACATCGCCAATAGCACCCTCGCCTCATGCGCCTTGATTGTTGGTCTTGCGGCGTCGAAGGCGCGGGTCTGGGAGAACAGCTGGGGGAATAGCACGCGCAGTTCGTCGGCCTGAGCCTTGTCCATCGTGGCGACCATGGCGGCAGCA
>JANPBI010000294.1:0-10664 GCA_031430315.1 Rhodobacterales bacterium
CCCCGCCTCAATGTTTCGCCATTGGCCGCTTTGGATTTGTCGCCGGAGACCGAGGCCAAGCTCAGGGTTGCCGCGGCGGCAGATTACGCGCTGTACGATGCGCTCCTTGCCGCAAGCGATGCGCCCTACTGCGCCTTGTCACAAAGCGGCACAGAGACGGTCATGTCCGGCTAGGTGTGGGTGACGGCCGGCGAATGGCCAAGCGTGGCGCAACTGATTATTGCCCGAAGGTGAATCGCGGCCTGTGGTATCTCGGTGTGCCGCGTCGTCAGTGCAGTTGACCCTGAACGGTCGTCGTCAGATCCGTCAGCGAAAACGGCTTGGGCAAGAAGACAGAATTGGGGATGCGTGCCTGCCCCTCAGACAGGCAGTCTTCGGCATATCCGGACACAAAGATCACCCGGACGTCAGGGCGTTCCTTCAGCGCCTCGCGCACCCAGGATGGGCCGTCCATGCCCGGCATGACGACATCAGTGACGAAGATATCGACCTGCAAGGTCGGATCCTCCAAAAGCGCCAGTGCGTCCTCGGCGCAGGCAGCCTCAAGCACGGTATATCCGCGCATCCGCAGGGCCCGGCTGGCAAACGCCCGGACAGGGGCTTCGTCCTCGACCAAAAGAACGACGCCTTCACCTTGCGTCATCAGCACCTTTCGCGGCGCAGGCGGCGCGACAACGTCCTCGGCGGTGATCTCGTGCACGGGGAAATAGATCGAGAATGTCGACCCTTCGCCGGGCTGGCTGTCGACAAAGATGTAGCCGCCTGACTGCTTGACAATGCCGTACGCAGTAGAAAGGCCAAGGCCCGTCCCCTCGCCGGAGCGTTTTGTGGTGAAGAAGGGTTCGAATATCTTCTGCAACTTGTCTGCGGGGATGCCCATCCCGGTATCGACAACCCGGATGACCGCGTATTCACCCGCTGGCACCGCAGCGCGGTCCCGGCTCATTTCTTCAGCTAATGTGACCGCTTCGGTCTCGATCCGGATCGTGCCACCTTCGGGCATTGCGTCGCGGGCATTGACGACCAGGTTCACCATGACCTGTTCTAGCTGACGCTTGTCCGCCCGGATTGGCCCCAGCAGCGGGTCTTGCACCAGGCTCAATACCACACGTTCGCCCACCAACCGGTTCAACAGATGTGTGAGGTCGGACAGGACGTCATGCAGGTCGATGCGTTCGGGCTTGAGCGTCTGTTTGCGCGAATAGGCCAGCAACTGGCTGACCAGCGCTCCCGCCCGATTGGCGTTCTGCTGGATCTGCATCAGATCGGCATAGTCGGTATCGGAGCGGCTGCGCCGCAACAGCAAAAGATCGCAATATCCCGTAATCGCGGTCAAGAGATTGTTGAAGTCATGTGCCACGCCGCCTGCAAGTTGACCAATGGCCTGCATCTTCTGGCTTTGGATGAACTGGGCCTCCAACTCCTTGAGGGCAGTTGCATCGGCCAGGACCACCAGGGCACCTGGTTTGCCGTGGATGACCATGCGCCGCAGCGTGACCTGCAGGTAGCGCTTGTCCGCACCGCTGGCCTGCAACACTTCGGATGCGGTCGGCAGGCGCGCATCGGCAATATCTGCCAGCCATTCGCCAACCGGGCGGCCAAGTCCTTCGAAAAGTTCGTGGAACATCGCAGAGCTGCCGGGCTCCAGTGCCACAAGGTCGCGCGCCGCCTTGTTTGCGGCTGTCAAGGTGCCGTCGCGCGCAAACTTCATCAAGGCGACCGGCAAGTGTTCGAACTCGGCCAGGACAGAGTCGTCTGCGCGCTCGGCCGGGACCGGAAACAGGAAAATCTCGCGCCGCTCGCCAGCGCCTTCGATTTCGGAGAGGATCGCACGGACCGGGCCGTTGGCGGAGCTGACCTCGACCTCTTCGCCATTCCTCACGACGGGAGCGACAAAGACGCGGTCCAGCCGCTTGGGGCGGTTGCCGATCAAGCGACGCATCGCTTCGTTAGAAAAGAGAACGACGCCTGCCTTGTTGGCAACCAACATCGGCAAGCTCAGGCTTTCCGCGCCGCGTCCAACCCCGGTCCTGTCCTGGAACTCCTCCAGCCGCCACAGGAACCGGCCAAGCGAAACATGTGTCACCGACAGACGTAGGTGACCGCGGCGCGTCACGACATCTTCGCGCGCGGCACCACGCTGTTCGGCGCGTGATTGCAAGCGAAACATCACGGCTGCCGGCGAGGCAAACTGTTCAGAGAGTGTAGCAACAAGGGTGGTTGCAAGCGTGCCGGCAAACCGGTCTTCGGCGGCCTTGTTGCGCAGATGGATCTCTCCCATCCGGTCGGTTGTAAAGGCTGGGGCGGCATCTTCGCCCACCAGTTTGAACAAACGAAGTTCATCGCGCAGGATCTGGCGTTCATGCCAGGCCTTGGCGGCCGCCAGCATCGCGGCCAGGACCAAAAGCGTTACGCCCGCAACGCCAGCAGTCAGCCTTGCCGTCACATCCTGCGCTATTGCCGCTGCAGCCAGGCAGGTTGCAGCACCCACCAGCAGATACCACGCCCGAGGGGCAAGTCCGCGTGCGGTTTCTGCGATCGTGGGATGGTCGGGCATGCCGGTGGCCAAAAATATTCCCTCGTCACTTTGGGATTCGCGGTTCTGCCCCATTCGGCAGTCAAATCGTTAATCGCGGTTTAACTGCGTCCAATTTCTATCTCTGGTTGCGTCTCTTGAATCAGAGCCGTGCCAAAATCGCCAGAAAAAAACCGTCCCCGCCGTCCAAAGGTGTGAATTGCATCCTTTTTTCCACAGTCCAACCGGGGTTGTCTGAGCAAAAAGCTGCGACCTGGTCGTCATTCTCAACCGCCAACAACGAACAGGTGACATAGGCCAGCCGTCCTTTTGGCGCGACCATGGCCGCTGCACGGGTCAGAATTTGGGCCTGCAGCGATATGAGTTCGTCAAGCCGCGCTGGCGACAGCCGCCACTTGCCGTCCGGGTCGCGCCGCCAACTGCCGGATCCCGAACAGGGCACATCGGTCAGCACAAGGTCATAGGGCGCGTGGTCTTCGGGGATTTCCGTGAGACGTACCTTGACCCCGGCCCGGGCTGCCCTGACGGTCAGGTCCGCCATCCGGCGCGGCACTGCATCATGGGCATAGATGTCGACGGGCAGACGCGCGGCGATCGCCAGCGTCTTGCCCCCGCCCCCGGCGCAATGATCCAAAACCCGCATGCTGGGGACTAGTGGCAAGGCCTCGACCACCGCTTGCGATGCGGCGTCTTGCAATTCCACGACACCGTCCAGATAGGCAGCCGACGTCTGGATGCGCCGCGCGCCAGACGTCACAACCAGCGCCGAGGACGCAAGAGGATGCGGTTCTGCCACGACACCTTGGGCTGCAAGTGCCGCAATTGCCGTGGCCCGATTACGACGCGCAAGGTTGACCCGCAGGAAGACCGGCGCACGGGTCTGCAAAGTTGTCAGGACAGCGGCAGTGCTTTCGCCCAGCGAGGCCGTCACCACGGGTCCCAGCCAGTCGGGGATGTCTAGCACCTCCCAGCCTTGCGGTAACCTGCCATCCTCTGCCGCCACGGTCGGGACTGGCGCATGGGTCCCGCCGTGAAAGATGTCCTCCACCGGCAGGTCCTTGGCGCGCATCCCGCCAAGGATCAGGCCACGGCCGGTGTCCCCGCCGCCAAGGGCCGCAAAAGACCGCCTGCAACGCAGTGCATCGAAGACGAGATCCCGAACGGCCGCCCGGTCCCCCGAGCCCGCATAGCGGGACGTCCTGCCCCAATGTGTCAGTGCTTTTTCCGACGCTTCCCCGCCCAAAATGCGGTCCAGCACCTCAATCGCTGCCTGTGCCCGTGCCCCTGGGGTCATCGGGTTACATCACGCGGTAGTTGGGACTTTCGCGGGTGATCTGCACGTCGTGGACGTGGCTTTCCTTCAGCCCTGCGCCGGTGATCCGCACGAACTGGCATTGCGACCGCATCTCAGCCACGTTGGCGCAGCCGGTGTAACCCATTGCAGCGCGCAGGCCCCCCACCATCTGGTGGATCACGGCCGCCGCCGTGCCCTTGTACGGGACCTGGCCTTCGATGCCTTCGGGAACCAGTTTGTCTGATGCAGCGTCCTTTTGAAAATACCGGTCCGCCGATCCGCGCGCCATGGCACCAAGCGACCCCATGCCGCGATAGGCCTTGAAGCTGCGGCCGTTCCACAAGATCACCTCGCCGGGGGACTCGTCCGTGCCTGCGATGGCAGAGCCGACCATGGCGCAGGACGCCCCGGCCGCGATCGCCTTGGCAAAGTCCCCGGAATACTTGATGCCACCGTCTGCGATGATCGGAATATCGCCCGCCGCCCGAACGGAATCCATTATTGCCGTCAGCTGTGGCACACCCACGCCCGCAACGATCCGCGTCGTGCAGATCGATCCCGGGCCTATGCCGACCTTGACCGCGTCCGCCCCTGCGCCGATCAGAGCGCGCGTTGCCTCGCCTGTTGCCACGTTGCCCGCCACGACCTGCACTGTGTTTGAAAGTCGTTTGATCCGTTCCACCGCCCGCGCGACCCCTTCGCTGTGCCCGTGGGCAGTGTCGATCACCACCATGTCGACTCCCGCGTCTATAAGGGCTTCGGACCGTGCAAACCCAGCATCCCCGACCGTCGATGCTGCGGCAACCCGCAACCGTCCCATCGCATCCTTGCAGGCATGCGGGTTCAGCACAGCCGTCTCGGTGTCCTTCAGCGTCAGCAACCCCGTCAGCTTGCCTGCGCCATCCGTCACCAGCAGCTTTTCGATGCGTCGTGCCTTCATCAAGCTAATCGCCTCGGCCCGGTCGGCCGGTTCGCGCAGCACGGCCAGGTTTTCTGACGTCATCATCACCCGCACCGGGGTGCGGTCGTCGCTGGCAAAGCGCATGTCGCGGTTGGTGACGATGCCCAGTACCCGACCCGCCTCATCGACGACGGGAAAACCGGTGATGTTGTAGCGGTCCATCAGCGCCTTGGCATCCGCAAGTGTCTGGTCCGGGGTCAGGGTGATCGGGGAATAGACAATCCCGGATTCAAACCGCTTTACCCGGCGCACCTCAGCAGCCTGAGCGTCGGCGTCCAGGTTTCGGTGGATGACGCCGATTCCGCCTGCCTGCGCCATGGCGATGGCCATTCGGCCTTCGGTCACCGTATCCATGGCCGATGACAAAAGCGGGATGTTCATGCGGATGGTCTTGGTGACAAAGGTCGATGTGTCGGCCTCCGACGGCAGCACGCTCGACGCGGCCGGAACCAGCAGGACATCATCAAAGGTCAGGGCCTCGCGAATCTCCATGGGGGCTCCTTGGGAGGGTTCGTTTGGCGGTTTCCTGTTTCATGCACAGGCCCGCTTTGCAAGTCCAAATCCCCTATCTAGCGCTTGCAGTGCTGCTGCCCCCGTGCAGATTGTGGTCGATACCTCAAAGGACCAGCCATGCGCGTCGCGATTGTCGAAAACACCCGCATCACCCATCACGGCCAGGTGGGTGTCGCTTTGCATGAGGCGGGTGCGTTGATCGACCAGTACAAACCCTGGTCGGGGCAGCCCCTGCCCCGATCGATCGATGCCGACGCGCTTGTCGTCTTTGGTGGAGAGCAAGCGGCGACGGATGACGACACGCATCCTTACTTGCGTGATCTTGCCCGCCTGATGGCCGAGTATTCGGGGCACGACCGCCCCGTCCTTGGCATCTGCCTTGGCGCGCAAATTCTGGCGCGTGCGTTCGGGGCGACAAACCTGCTCTCGCAGAAACTCGAATTTGGCTGGAACGAGGTCGATCTTACCGATGCAGGGCGTGCCGACCCGGTCCTTAAGTCGTTGCCCGCCAGCTTCCCGATCTTTCAGTGGCACTCGGATACCTTCACCCTGCCTGCTGGTGCCGTGCAGTTGGCGTCGTCGGCAGCCGTCGCGCAACAGGCGTTCCGCATCGGGCGCGCGACCTATGGCATGCAGTTCCATTTCGAGGTCAGTCGCACCGTCGCGGCGGATTGGGGACGGACATTCCCTGCATTGATCGAAACGCTGGGGCCGGGTTGGTTGACACGGTTCGATGAACATGCCGCCAGGGATGGTGCGGCGGCAGATGCGCATGGACTTGCTATCGCACGCGCCTGGGTCGGGCTTATCTGATCGGGGCTTGACCTGCGGACCAAAGCCACAGATGCCGACCGGTTTGCCAGGCCACGATAACCGCCGAGGAAGTCAGCAGGACAAGCCCGATCCAGTCCCAACTTCCGCCAATGCCAAATCCGATCATGGCAAGCGCCGCAACCACCACGGCCGGGCGACGGACAGCAAGCGTGTGGAATAGAGCGACAGCGCGCTTCCAATCTTTGGACAACAAGACGGCGGCCAACGCCCCGCATCCGGCTAACATCACCCAGGCAAGTTGGGGAACATGCGGGAGCAGCAGCAGACCGACAATGCCACCGCCAACGACCCATTCCAACTGACCGGCACCGCCCCCCGATCGCCACTGTCGCAAGACGCCACAGGCCACCCAAAGCGCAATTGCAATCAAGGCCAGAAATTCCCCCCGCACGGGAGGGATGTCAAAGGTCACCTGCCCCTGCCGATAGGCAATCGCCAGGGACAACAGCCCCGTGACCAACGCTTGCAATGGCTGCGCGCTGGTCGTGGAAAGCGACGGCGGTGCATCAGACAACGCGGATCACGACTGCAGCACCGGAAACCAGTCATCGCGCAACCGTGCACCAGCGCGCATTCCGTGCCCTGGAAAGGGCGGTGAGGTTGGCCCGGGCCGGTCGACATAGCGCGCATCTTCACCCACCAGTCGCAAGGAAAACGCGCGGCGGCGGGCGGTCGTCAGGTTGCCGCGCGCGCCGTGCAGGGTGCGAAAGTGGAACGCCACGGCATCGCCCGGCTCCATCTGCCACTCCAGGATACGCATCCCTTCGGCCTCGGGGTCCGGGATCGGCATGTAGGTGGAGGGATCGGGATAAAAGCTGGTCTCCGACACCCAACGCGTCGGCAGAACGTCCTTGGGCCAAAGATGGCTGCCAGCCACACAGCGCAAGGATGCCTCGCGCACGGGGTCAAGCGGCGACCAGAGCGACACCGATTGCCGTCCTTCGACAAAGTAGTATGGCCCGTCGGTGTGCCAGGGTGTGGGCTTGGCCGTGCCCGGTTCCTTGACCAGCACATGGTCATGGAACAACTGCACCCGGTCACATCCCATCAACTGCCCAGCAACCGCTGCCGCATCAGACTGGCGGATCACCCGCTCAAACTCCGGGATGCGCTGCCAGTTGCAGTAGTCGTCAAAGAAACTGCCCTTCTCGCCGGGTTTCAGGGTGGCCATGACGCCGGGGCTGGGATCGGCCATGTTGCGCGCGACGCCTGCGCGCAAATCATCGACCCAGTCTGCCCAAAGCCCCTTGATCAAGACCGCGCCATCCATCTGGTAGGCTTGGATCGTATCTTGGGGAACGGTCACCATCGCGGGGTCCTTTGGGCAGGGCAAGCAATGCCCGAACCCTGCCGCGCAATCGTCGCCTTGCCAAGCCGGATCGCGTTTCTGGCCTATCCCGGCAGCACCAGCATCGTATGCCCCAGCCGCCGCAAGGCCGCCCCGGTTCCCAGCTTGAACGACGCCAGACCAGGTGCCTCTTCATCATTGACCGACCCGAGATCCAGCCATCGCACACCTTCGTTCTGCAAAGCCATTGCCGCCTGCCACAGCATCACATTGTGGACACCTTGCGCGCGTGCGTCGCCACCGGCCCAGGACAAGTGATAGCTGGCCGATGTCCCGTGGACCACAAAGGCCATCGCAGCACCAATCTGTCCGTCGTGCCGCCATTCCCAAAGACGAAGTGCTGCGGGTGGTAGGGACATGGTGAAATCAGCAGCATAGCCCAAGTATCTGCGCGCCCTGCCTTGTGCCGCATCGCAGGCAACCAGATGCGCAAGCGTCGTCGCATCGCCGGGCTTGGCGCGGATGCCCCGGCGTTCGGCTGATGTCAGGTGGTTGCGCCAGTTGCGCCGCAGACCCGCGCGCAGGTTCCCTGACAAATCCCAGATCGCGTGATGTAAGGGCGTGATCAGCGGGATCAGACCGTGCCCCCGCAAATCGCTTTCAGGTGTTGCCAGCGTCAGCCCCGGCCAGCGTGCCAACCTCCGCAGGGCGTATCGCTGTTCGCTCGCCGTGCTTCCTTCATCCCAGATCGGGCCCCGGCTGATCAGTCGTAACCGCCCGCGCTGGACGACCTGTGCCCGACCGCATGACATCGCCGCCGCAAAGACCTGCCCCCCGCAACCACGCATTGCGTCGGCATAGGGTGCGCTTTGCGGAAAGGGCAGCAGATCATCTGCGACAGGGTCAAGATCAAACATGATCGTCATTAACGACGGGGAAAGGTTTCCACGCGCTTAATGAGGCCATGAAGACGGCCTCTGACCGCAAACCCATCGCCCCTGCCCCGCGCCTCACCCTTTGGGTGCCAGCGCTGGCGGCGGGGGCGATGTCGTTTTTATGGCTCGGGCTTTGGGCGCTGATCTAGGGCGTTCCGCCAGAGCCTCGTCGCCCTCCCCCAAAGACAAAGCCCCGATCCCGGCATGGGATCAGGGCCTAGGCGTTTCTAGCAGTTTGCGCAGCGTCTCAGCGATAAAGCAGCGAAATGCCGTTCGCAAAGACATGCACCTTTTCGGGATGGGCCGTCAGGCTGACGGTCTTTCGGCGGAGTTCCGGGCGGATGCCGGGCAACTTGCCCACAACCGCTGCCGCATCGCCCTGCTTGCGGAAGTAAAGCAGCGTCACCTCACCCAGGGCCTCGGTGATCTCCACCTCGCCGGTAAAGATCGCCTCGTTCCCCGCCGGTCCGCCGGTTTCCAGCAAGTCCTCCGGCCGCACGCCGATGCGGACCTTTTGACCCTTGTCTGACGCGATGGTCGGTATTGCCGAGGTCGCGACACCGCCGTTGTCCAGCTTGACCACGGTTTTCGCCCCCGTTTCGGTGATGACACCGGGCATCAGGTTCATCGACGGGCTGCCGATGAACTGGGCCACGAACTCGTTCTTGGGCCGTTCATAAAGCTCCAAGGGGCTGCCGACCTGGCTGATCCCACCGCCCGCCAGAACCACGATTCGTGTGGCCAGCGTCATCGCCTCCACCTGGTCGTGGGTCACATAGACCATGGTCGAATTCGGCATCGCCTCTTTCAGCTGGGCAATTTCAATGCGGGTGGCCACGCGCAACGCGGCATCAAGGTTCGAAAGGGGTTCATCGAAGAGATACACCTTGGGGTCGCGCACGATGGACCGCCCGATGGCGACCCGCTGGCGTTGACCACCGGACAGGGCCTTGGGCAGACGATCAAGATAGGGCGTCAGCTGCAGGATCTTTGCCGCCTTGTCGACGGCGGCCTTGATCTCCGTATCCGATTTCTTGGCGATCTTCAGCGCGAAGGACATGTTGTCGCGCACCGTCATGTGCGGATAAAGCGCATAGGACTGGAACACCATCGCAATGCCGCGCTGGGCGGGCGGCACGTCGTTCATCCGCACGCCATCGATGGAGAAATCACCTCCCGTGATCCGCTCCAGCCCTGCGATCATGCGCAGCAAGGTCGACTTGCCGCAGCCCGACGGCCCGACAAATACGATCAACTCGCCGGTCTTGATGTCGAGGTTGATGTCCTTGAGGACCTTGACCTCGCCATAGGCCTTTTCGACATCCTTCAAAAGCAGATCAGCCATTTTGTCCCTCCCTCAGACCAGCTTGGCCAGACAGACGCCCCAGGGCGAAAGCGCGACGCGCCTGCCCGTTGCCGCCTGGCTGCCGAGTTCCATCCCAATTCTTTCCCATGTCCCGTCGGGCAAGGTGACCTCACCCGGTTCTGCGCCCAGATTGACCGCGCAAAAGATCGTCTCATCGCCATGCCGCGTGAAACTGGCCACGTCGCCGGTGGCGCGGGGAAGTGACATCACCCCGCGCCGGAGCGTCCCATGCGCACGCCGGAATGCCAGCGCGGCGCGGTAATGCGCGAGCATTGACCCGGCATCTGCCTCTTGTGCCGCGACCGACTTGCGCAGGTGTTCGGGCTTGACCGGCAGCCAGGGCTTACCGCCGCTGAAGCCGCCATTCGCGTTATCCGTCACCCAGACCATCGGCGTGCGGCAGCCATCGCGGCCCTTGAATTCGGGCCAGAACTCCAGCCCGTAAGGGTCCTGCAATTCCTCATAGCCGATGTCTGCCTCGGGCAACCCAAGCTCCTCGCCCTGATAAAGGCAGAGCGACCCGCGCAACGTCACCATCAGTGTCGTATAGGCCCGCGCGGCCTGATCCGTCAGGCCCCAGCGGGTGATGTGACGAATGACGTCATGGTTGGAATAGGCCCAGCAGGGCCAGGCATCGGGTGCCGTCTCATCCATGCGCCGAAACGTGTCCGCCAGCAGTGCCGCGGTCAGACGCGTCGGCTGCAGCATCTCGAACGGATAGCACATCTGGACCTTGTCGCCGCCAGAGGTGTACTCGGCCATGATCTCAAGCCCGCGCTGGGCATCGCCCACCTCACCCACTGCAGCTGCCCCGTAAGGGTTCAGGACGGCGCGGAATTTGCGCAGGAATTCGAGGTTCTCTGGCTGGTTTTTATCAAAGATATGCAGCTGGTGGTTATAGGGGTTGACCGACGGGGCGATGGAGTTGTTGCGCAAT
>JANPBI010000295.1:0-9066 GCA_031430315.1 Rhodobacterales bacterium
TCGTCGCAGATGTTGTGATTGTCATGGACTTACATTGCCGTTCGTAAGCAAGACAAGCTGTCCCGCCCGCGTCAGCGCCTGTCAGGCCGCCGACAGGGCCGCAACGATTGCGCCGAAATCCGCGGCCTTCAGGCTCGCGCCGCCCACCAGATCGGCACCAACACCATTGCCGCCAAAGTCGCGCGTGCGGCGGTCAGCGCGACGGGCGGCATATGTGGAACGATCAGGTCAGCCGCAGGCAAACCAGCCGCCCAGATCATCATCGAGGCAAGGCAGATCAGGTTCGCGATCAAAAGATCACGGTTCGTCGCAGATGTTGTGATTGTCATGGCCTTACATTGCCGATCGTAAGCAAGACAAGCTGTCCCGCCCGCGACAGCGCCTGTCAGGCCGCCGACAGGGCCGCAACGATCGCACCGAAATCCGCGGCCTTGAGGCTTGCGCCGCCCACCAGCGCGCCATCGACATTCGCCAGCGCGAAAATCTCGACTGCGTTGGACGGCTTGACCGACCCGCCGTACAGAAGCCGCACCCCCACAGCCTCTGCCCCGATCCGGTCAGACAGACGCGCCCGGATAAAGGCGTGAACCTCAGCAATCTCGGGCAGGGTAGGGGTGCGCCCGGTGCCAATGGCCCAGACCGGCTCATAGGCGATCACAAGCGATGCCGCCGTCGCCCCATCTGGCACCGATCCCGCAAGCTGGCTGCCCACAACGTCCAGAGTGCGCCCGGCGTCGCGCTCGGCTTCCGTCTCGCCGATGCAGACGATCGCCACCAGCCCGGCAGCTATCGTTGCCTCGGCCTTGGAGCGAACCAGCGCATCCGTCTCGCCATGGTCGGCGCGGCGCTCGGAATGGCCGAGGATCACGTGGCTTGCCCCAGCATCCTTGACCATCGCCGCGGAAATGTCGCCTGTATGCGCGCCCGACACCTTGGGGTGGCAATCCTGCCCGCCGACCATCAGCGCCGTGCCTTTGGCCGCCCAGGCCATCTGCGCGATCAGCGTCGCGGGCGGGCATAGCAGCATTTCGCAAACGGGGGCGGGGTGTGCCTCGGTCAGCGTCTTGACCTCGGCCAGGCTTGCGGCCAACCCGTTCATCTTCCAGTTCCCAGCTGCCAGTTTGCGCATCGCGTCACCCCATTCATGTCGCGCAAACGCCTAGCGCGGACAGGCCCAAAGGAAAACCCCAAGCCCTTTCCGATTGGCAAAAATATCCCCGCCGGAGGCATCCTCGGGCGGGGTCAGGTCGCGATGGGCCGTTAGTCGCTGCCTATTCGGCGGCGACATCCTTGAACTTGATGCTTTCGCCGCAGCCACAGGCCTCGGCGACGTTCGGGTTGCGGAACTTGAAGCCGGCCGACAAAAGCTCGGTCTCATAGTCGATTTCGGTGCCGATCAGGAACATCTGCGCCATCGGCGCGATCATCACCCGTGCGCCATCCTGTTCCACCACCTCGTCCAGCGGATTGACGGAGGACACGTAGTCCATGGTGTATTCCATGCCCGCGCAGCCGCCCTTCTTGACGCCGATGCGCAGGCCCGAAGACCCTTCTTTGGCCATCAGGCGCGCAATCTGCGCACGGGCGGCGGGGGTGATGGTGACGGCGGCTTTGCCGGGAATGCCGAACATGGGGATCATCCTTTTGGTATTGCAAAGGTAATCCCAAGCGCCTTGCGGTTCAAGGGGGGCCTTCGCCACTGGCCCGAGGCCGCCGTAACAGCCGCTCCATTGCCATCAACGCGCGGCGGATCGGCGGGTCGTGCCGGGCCTCGGCATGGCTGACCAGCCATTCCTCATGCGCGATGGCGTCGATGACGGGCGATAGTTGCACCAGCCCCGGCTCTTCGGCACCTGCGAAAACCGGCATCACGATCCGCCCGATCCCCGACAGGGCCAGGTCCAGACCAAGGCGCATCGTGTTGACCTCGGTCGCGATGCGCACATCCGGCAGCTCGCGCACCCAGCGCTCGGCGGGGGTAGTGGCCTGGCTTTCGTCCAGCGTGATGAAGGCATCCGGTGCGTCCACGCGGCCGTAGACCGCGTAGTCCAGCCGCGCGTTGGTACGCTTTGCAGCCAGCCAGGGGTGTTCGGGGCGCCGCGCGCGGATGCCGATATCCGCTTCGCGCCGGGCAAGGTCCAGGTTGGCATTGGCGGCAAGGAATTCGGGCACCCAAGGATCGCCGGGCGACCAGACCTCGCCCAGATGCCGGGCAATATGGCGCGCGGTCCAGGTCCCGGCGGTGATACGCACGCGGGGTGGCTTTGCGCCATTGGCTCCCCAGGTGGCCAACCTGCGCCGGACATCGCGCAACGGTGCAGCCTCGGTCCTCAGCGCGCGACCCTCGGCGGTCAGCGCAAAGCCTTGGGGTCCGCGTTGGAAAAGGTGCTGGCCGGTGGCGCGTTCAAGGTCTGCCATGCGCCGCGACAGCGTCGGGGCCGACGCCCCGGTGGCCGCCGCAGCCCCCTGCAGACCGCCGGCC
Organism: Rhodobacterales bacterium; assembly: GCA_031430315.1. GTDB lineage: Bacteria > Pseudomonadota > Alphaproteobacteria > Rhodobacterales > Rhodobacteraceae > JAJNPS01. The sequence goes on from JANPBI010000295.1 coordinate 2,483, forward strand.
TCAGCGACGGCCAGGAACAGCATCAAGTCATCTAGGCTGAGATCAGATTTCATTTCTGGAACGCCTGTTGCGAATTCTGGCGGTTGAGAAGACGCTTTTCTAAGGTGTTTATCGCAGTGCGTCACCAAAAATGGAAAGAGGGAACATCCCGATGTTTGGATCTCACCCAATCGTCCGACCACCAAGGCATGGCAGCCTTGGCTCGGATGAGGCGCATGTTCAAGCCGTCATGCAATCTTGGCGCAAGCATCGACGTCGGCGGTTCTGGCTGCGGCTGCGGGCGACGTTTTTCGGGCGGCGCAAGACTTGGTAACCGGCGCATGGGCCTGCGGCCTGTGCTGCGAACTGCCCCGTCTGACCTACATGAAGCCCAATTCTAGCTTGGCCTCGTCGGACATCATGTCCATGCCCCAGGGTGGATCAAAGGTCATTGCGACATCGACCTGCTTGACGCCCGGCACCGATTCCACCGCATCGGCAACCCAGCCTGGCATCTCGCCCGCGACCGGGCAACCAGGGGCGGTCAGCGTCATCGTGATGTTGACCGCGTTTTCGGGATCAATGTCGATCGTGTAGACCAGCCCGAGGTCAAAGATGTTGACCGGGATTTCCGGGTCGAAGACCGTCCGGCAGGCATCGGTGACCGTCTCGTAAAGTGGATGATCCGTGCTCGACGGCCGGATCAGCGGCGCGCCTTCGATCTTTTCCTGCGGCTGGTGGGTCATGTCATTCTCGCCCGGTCATCGGTCCGGGACAGAACCCGGGTATGTCAGCCGACGGTCAGGCGGCTGTTCCTGAGTGAATATATAGGGAAATACCGGCCCAAGGTCCAGATGGCCCTGCGGAGGCGGTGGCAAAACGCAAAACGCGCCCTTTGCGGGGCGCGTTGCGGAGCAATCCAGCAGACTTTTGGCGCGGGCTATTCAGCGCAGACCGTACTTACCTGGCACCGGTCAGTGTGCAGCGCGACAGCCGCAATCAGAACGGGATTTCGTCGTCAAGGTCCGGACGGCTGCCGCCGCCACCGCCGCCAGACGCCCCGCCACGTGACCCGCCACCGCCTCCTGACGACTGCCCCCCGCCAAAGTCGTCACCGCCGCCGCGATCCTCATACCCGCCGCCGCCACCCGATCCGCCGTCACGTCCGCCCAGCAGCGTCAACTCGCCCCGGAACTGGCGCAGCACGACCTCGGTCGTGTAGCGGTCGGCACCCGACTGGTCCTGCCATTTGCGGGTTTCCAGTTGGCCTTCGATGTATACGGTCGAGCCTTTTTTCAGGTACTGCTCGGCGATTTTCCCCAAGGCCTCGTTGAAGATCGCGACCGAATGCCATTCGGTGCGTTCCTTGCGCTCGCCGCTGGCCTTGTCGCGCCAGGTCTCGGATGTGGCGATCCGCAGGTTCACCACCTTGCCGCCATTGGGGAAACTGCGCACCTCGGGGTCTCGCCCCAGATTGCCGACGATGATGACCTTGTTGACAGAACCTGCCATAACCTACTCCCTGATTCCCGTGGCTCCGGCAGGCTCGCCGGAATTGGTTAACGAAATTCCTATAACGTTCCGAGCGGGTCCTCAACTAGCACTGGTTGGCAAGTGCGGCGCGGTCATTTCCCGCGCAGGGGGCGGGAATCCCTCTGCTGGGGGGCTGGAAAACAGGATCGGATGCCTTATAGTGACAGCTTGCTGCGGCATCATCGTCTCGGCGGCCGCCGCTTTTGGGTGTGGGATGAGATCGGTAACAAGCCGCCTTGGGGCGACAATCGCGTTCTGTGTGCCACTCCTTTTGATGGCGGCACCGGGCATGGCCGAGGGCCTCAACCTCAGCGGGTCGTCTAAATCGCGCAATGCCATCTATGACGGCCAGGCGTCACTTCTCGATGGACGACTGGCCAAGCAGTATAGTGGCTCGGAACGCCTGACCCCGAACGCCAAAAAGAAAAAGTCGGATGTCACCGCGAATGACACCGCGCCGAAATTCTCGGGCAGCTACAAGGGCGAATACCTGGAAGTTGCCAAAGCCGCGGCGGCCAAACACAACGTCCCCGAAGATCTGTTTCTGCGCCTGATCCAGCAGGAATCCGGCTGGAATCCCGGTGCCGTGTCGCCAAAGGGCGCTAGTGGACTTGCACAGCTGATGCCCTCGACGGCGGACCACCTTGGCATCGACATCAACAGCCCTGCCGAGAACCTCGACGGGGGCGCGCGATACCTGCGGCTCATGTACGACAAGTTCGGCTCATGGCGGCTGGCGCTGGCGGCCTACAACGCGGGTCCTGGTGCTGTCGAGGAACATGACGGCGTGCCGCCCTATGACGAAACGACCGCCTATGTGTTGGCGATCCTAGGGTAGGGACAGGCTAGCCGAATTCGTTCGAACGAATTCGGGTTAGCCCTACTCCGCCGCAACTTTGATCACCGGTTCCATCGTCGCGAGGACGTCACGGCTCAGGTGACATTTGATCTGATGGCCGCCTTCCAGAAATTGAACAGGAGGCATTTCGCGATCGCACAGTCCGTCCGGAACCTGCGACTTCCACCGGCAACGCGTCTGGAACGGACAGCCAGGCGGCGGGTTCATGGCTGACGGGATATCGCCTTCCAGCACGATGCGCTTGCGGATCACTTTGGTGTCGGCGATGGGCACCGCCGAAAGAAGCGCCTCGGTATAGGGGTGGTAGGGCGGCTGGAATACTTGGTCGGTGGTCCCCATCTCGACCACATGGCCCAGATACATGACCATCACGCGGTCCGACAGATAGCGCACGATCGACAGATCATGGCTGATGAACAACAGCGTCGTCTTGTTCTCGCGCTGGATGTCCATCAACAGGTCGGTAACGGCCGCCTGAACAGACACGTCAAGCGCGCTGACCGGCTCATCCGCGACCACGACCTTGGCCCCGCCTGCAAAGGCGCGGGCGATGCCGACGCGCTGTTTCTGGCCGCCCGACAACTGGCGCGGCATGCGTTCGGCAAAGGCGCGGGGCAGCTTCACCAGATCCAGGAGTTCCAGCATCCGCGCCGCACGGATGGCATCGGATTCCCCGTATTTGAAGATCTCCAGCGCCCGGATGATCTGGCGGCCAACGGTCATTGATGGGTTCAGTGTGTCAAAGGGGTTCTGAAAAACCATCTGCACCTGGCTGACGGTATCGGTGTTGCGCTGCTGGATCGGCGTCGACTGCACGTTTTCATCAAACAGCAGGATGGAGCCTGATGTCGCCGTCTCCAACCCCATCAGCACTTTGGCAAAGGTTGATTTGCCGCAGCCGCTTTCGCCCACGATGGCCAGCGTCTCGCCCTCGCGCGCTTCAAAGCTGAGGGTCTCATTGGCCTTGACGACCTTTTTCATGCCGCCCCCAAAGGCTCCGCCCGAGACAGAGTAGTATTTCTTCAGATCCTCCATTTTCAGGACGACCTTGCCAAGCGGGGCTTTTTGCTTGGGCGCCTTGACGACCATCGGGGCGTCCCAGTCGATTTCGGCCCATTTCACGCAGCGCGATCCGTGGCGGTCATCGCCCGGAATCTCTGACATCGGCACGTCGCCAGCATCACAGCGCCCGGCCTGAAAATAATCACAGCGCGGGCCAAAGTTGCAGCCATTGGGTCGTTCATGGGGCAGGGGGAAGTTGCCCGGGATGGAAATCAGCGGTCGCGAATTCTTGTCGGCCCCCGGCAACGGAATCGACCGGAACAGGGCCTGCGTGTAGGGGTGGCGCATGGTGTCGAAGACTTGCACGACCGAGCCGGTTTCAACTGCCTCGCCGGAATACATCACGCAGATGCGGTCACAGACATCCATGATCAGGCCCAGGTTGTGGCTGATGAACAGGATCGAGGTGCCGTATTTCTCTCCCAATGCCTTGACCAGATCGACAATGCCCGCCTCCACCGTCACGTCGAGTGCGGTGGTGGGTTCATCCAGGATCAGCAATGCAGGTTTCGACATCAACGCCATTGCGATGACGATGCGCTGCTGCTGGCCGCCCGACAATTGGTGAGGATAGGCGTTGATGATGCGCTCTGGGTCGGGCAGACGCACGTCAGCCACGATCTGTCGCGCCAGCGCCCAGGCATCTGACTTGGACATGCCTTGGTGGATCATCGGCACTTCGGCCAGCTGCGCGCCGATTTTCATCGCGGGGTTCAGCGACGCCATCGGTTCTTGGTAGATCATCGCGATTTCTGAACCGCGAATCTGGCGCAGTTCCTCGTCGTCCATGAGCGTCAGGTCACGCCCCTTGAACTTGATCGACCCCCCGGTGATGCGGCCGTTCTTGCCAAGGTAACGCATCACCGCCAGCGCGACGGTGGATTTTCCGCACCCGCTTTCGCCCACCAGACCCATCGCTTCGCCCGCGCGGACGGCGCAGGAAAAGTCCATCACGGCCGGGATTTCGCGCAACCGCGTGAAAAAGCTGATCGACAGGTTGTTGATCTCGAGGATCGGTTGAGAAGGGTCCCAGTCTGCCATGGTGGCCTCGCGCTTGGGTAGGATGTTGGAACCCGGGGACCAGCCCCCGGACCCCCGGGATATTTCACGAACAGGTGAAGGACATCAGTCCCTCAAGGATTCTTCGCGCAGGCCGTCGGCCAGCAGGTTCAGGCCAAGGACAAGGCTCATCAGTGCAAGGGCAGGGGTCACGGCGGGGTGCAGGTAGAGCGAGAGGAGCTTGCGCCCGTCATCGATGGTTGACCCCCAGTCCGGGCTTTCCGGACTGACGCCGAGGCCGAAGAAGCCAAGGGTTCCCAGAAGGATCGTCGTGTACCCGATGCGCAGACAGAAATCGACGATCAGCGGGCCGCGCGCGTTGGGCAGGATTTCCCACAGCATGATGTACCAGGGGCTTTCGCCCCGCGTCATGCCCGCGGCCACGTAGTCGCGCGCCTTGAGGTCCATCACAATACCGCGCACGATCCGGAACACGGTGGGCGAATTGACGAACACGACCGACACGAACACGTTGAGAAGGTTCGGTTCCATCGACCAGACGCCCAGCGGATCGGCGTTGAAGGCAAGCCCCGAATAGGCCCAAAGCCCAATCACCAATGTCGCCCCGACCAGCATGTTGCGTTTCGGCGGATCAGTGAAGTAGCGCGACTGGAACAGGATGCACATGAAGATGATCGGAAAGATGAAGAGCACGGCGGCCAGGTAGATCGGGATGCCCGTCACGCGGATTTCCGGCGTGACCAGCAGGTAGAACAGCAAGATCACCGGGAAGGCGAGCACAAGGTTGGCCACAAAGGACAGGAACGTATCCAGTTTGCCGCCGAAATACCCTGCAGGCAGACCCAGCGTGACCCCGACCATAAAGGCAAAGGCGGTGGCCGCCGGGGCGATGGTCAGGACCCGTCGTGCGCCCATGACGACGCGGCTGAACACGTCGCGCGCCAGGTGGTCGGCACCGAGCAGGAAGTAGCCATACTGCCCCTCGACCACGTCTTTCAGCGGCATGCCAGGGGCAACGTTCTTGACCCTTCCGAATTGCTTGATCGGGTCCATGGTGATGATCAGGTCAGCGAAGATCGCCGTGAACACCCAGAACATCACCAGTGCAAAACCGATCATGCCAACCGGACTGTCGAACAGCTTGCCCAGTAGGCCAAGGCGGCGCTTGTAGACGATGCAGACCACGAAAGTGATGATCAGCGCGCCCCAGACCGGCAGGAACTGCATCGAAGCGGCGCCGATGATCCCCTTGGCGGGCAGGCCCGGCATCACGATGCCGACGACAAGATAAATCAAGATCAGACCGATGATGAGAAGGCCGATGTAGCGCACCGCAAGGGTTGCGTAATCGAAGAGACTGCGCCGGGCGACCAGCGTGTCGCCTTGCACCGTGGCGCTGACAGAGGCGCCTGCAAAGAGCCCCAGAACAAGTTGCCCGACAACGGCCACGGCCAATGCGGCCAATGCGGCGAACAAGATGGGGTTGAGGAGGGTTCCGACCGTTCCGGTCCAGGTGAGCGCTTCCATCGGGGTCTCCTCAGCTAAGCCGGATACGGGGATTGAGGAAGACATAGCCGATGTCAGAGATCAGCTGCGTCACCAGGACGACAAACACGGCCACGACAGAACAGCCCAGCAAGAGTTCGATGTCATTGTTCGATGCGGCCTGTACCAGCGTCCATCCGAACCCCTTGTAGTTGAACAGCGATTCCACGATCACCACGCCGTTCAGTAGCCATGGAAATTGCAGCATGATCACCGTAAAGGGCGCGATCAGGGCGTTGCGCAGGGCATGCTTGACGACCACGCCGCCAAAGGGCACGCCTTTCAGCCGGGCCGTGCGGATGTATTGCTGGGTCATCACCTCGGTCATGCTTGCGCGGGTCATCCGGGCGATATAGCCGATGCCGTACAGCGCGATGGTCATCACCGGCAGGGCAAAGTTCCAGAACGTGATGCCGTCCAGCGCCGAGGTGGCAGACCCGAGAAACAGCGTCTTGCGATCGCCAAGGAATCCGCCATCCCCGAGCCACCCCCACTCCGTCAGGATCGGGGATATGCCCGCGGTGACCGAGGCGAAGATCGCCACCAACACCACGCCTGACACGTATTCCGGCGTGGCGGTCGAGGC
>JANPBI010000296.1:0-1701 GCA_031430315.1 Rhodobacterales bacterium
CTGCGAGGATGGCCAAACCGAAAAGCCCGGGCTGCCCCGGCCGACCAATGGTCGAAAAGCGTCGCGGGGTGGAGCAGCCCGGTAGCTCGTCAGGCTCATAACCTGAAGGTCACAGGTTCAAATCCTGTCCCCGCAACCAAAATCTTTAAATAAAACAATGACCTACGCCCCGACTCACCGCGGGGCTTTTGCATGCCCGCATCCCAGGTCAACAATAGGTCAACAAAACAGCGCAAACTGCGCGGGATTCCAACACGTTAGTAGCCAAACCCGCAGCCGACCGCGCCAAAACGGATCAACGGAGCGTTCAACCCGCAAGCAGCCGGTCTATCGTCATCCTGTCCAAAAATGGATGTCACACGCCCCGTCGGCGATCACCGTGCCGAATTCCTCACCTTCGGGGATCTGGTCGAGAACGTCTGGCAGGATCACATTTTCGCCGTCGCTCCCGGGGGTGAATTCCACTGCCCGGATATCAGCTTGCTCATGAGGCCCGTTCACCATTCAATGAAACTCGCTGACGAAATAGAATTGGGCATGTAGCCCTACGACGTTTAACGTCGCTCTGATAGCCAAGCTGCGCAGGGAGCTGAAAGCGGTCTTGCGGCAGTGCTTCTCTATGAAAGTGCAATAGCGACCGTTCGCCCCACAGATGTCGACCTACAGAAGCAGACAGATCATGGAATGTGCAAAGTCCGAATCTGAAGGTGTGATCGATCGTGGTTCCCTGCCTTTTGCGGGCCTCTCCAGATCGGCAGCCGCTCCTGTGCAGACTCGGGCCATTGAGATGCTTCCCCTTGAAGCAGCACCGGAATAGGTTGTCACCCGAGACTTTGAAGAGGTGCATCCATGCGCGCAGCCGCAAATCCCGTTGTCCACATCGACGATGACCGGTTTCGCGTCACCGAGTGGCAGTTTCCCCCGGGGGCGGAGACCGGCTGGCATCGGCATGGCCATGACTATGTGATCGTGCCCTTGTGTGACGGCCAACTTGTGCTTGACCTGCCGGGCGGCCAGAAAGCCACGGCCATCCTCACGCAAGGCGTGCCCTATTCGCGGCGTGAGGGTATTGAGCATAACGTCATCAATGGCTCTGACAGCGCCCCGCTGGCGTTTCTGGAGGTCGAGGTGGTGGATGGCGCGCTGGCCCATCTCCGTCAGTCAACCATGACCGCGATGATGGCTGCGTTCAATGCACGCGACGTTGAGGGCGTCATGGCCTGCATGGCTGCGGACTGCGCTTTTCACGCTTCGGCCGGACCCGAGGCGGAAGGTCAACGCCACATCGGGCGCGACGCCGTGCGGCAGGCAACAGCAGCGGTTTTCGAGGCTTTCCTCGAGGCAGCCTGGACCGATGGCATGCATGTGGTTGCGGGCGACACCGGCCTGTCGAGTTGGCGCTTTGTCGGGCGCCGCCGGGATGGCAGTCCGGTCGACGTGCGGGGCTGCGATGTTTTCGGCTTTGACGGCGATTTGATTGCGGTCAAGGACAGCTACCGCAAGGCACGGGGCTAGTCAGCGGTTATAGCGGATGAAGGGCGTCTGTTTGCCGATGCGGTCGTAAAGGCGGCGGCCGGCGGCGTTGAAGTCTTGCGTCAGCCAGTAGACCGCAGGTGTGCCATTGGCGTCGGCAGCGGCATAAACCGCCTCGATCAGCTTGCGCCCAAGGCCTGTGGCGCGTGCTTCAGGAGCGATATAGAG
>JANPBI010000297.1:0-2130 GCA_031430315.1 Rhodobacterales bacterium
GCTGTGGCAGGATCCGAAGGTCCGACCTCGGCCATCATGAAACATTCGCCCATGAACACTATCGTGTCGATTGCCTCGGCGGCCCTCGGCGCGCTTTACCTGCAGGTCCTGTCGGCGGCGGTGATCTTGTATTTCTATCACGCCGCGTTCCAGCCGATTTCGATCCATGAACCCGTCGGCACCGTCGGCATGTTCTTGTTGTCCTGGGCCTCGGGCGTTGCCATCGGGACGATTTTTCTGGCGGCCAAACCGTGGAACCCCCGGATTGTCGGAATCCTGACCACGGTCTACCAGCGCGTCAACATGATCGCCTCGGGCAAGATGCTGGTGGCAAATGCGACGCCAACCTCCATTCTGGCCATGTTCGACTGGAACCCCTTGTTCCACACCATCGACCAGGGGCGCGGATACATCTTTCTGAACTACCATCCGCGCTACAGCACGATGGACTATCCGATCTATGTCACGATGGCCTGCTTTATCGTGGGACTGATGGGCGAATACTACACCCGCAATCAGGCCTCGATCAGCTGGGGCGCGGGCAAGTAGGTCCGCCTGGCGCTTTTGCAGCGCTATTGACCAAATTTCATGGCACCAGCGCAGTTGTGACGGTTGCAGGGTCCCCACGGCCTGCCTATATACCCGTCCAGACCGCAGCACCCCATGGTGGGACCGCTGTTCCATCCATCGGTCGGGGGTGCCGAAGACCACGGGCCCCGGATCAGATCATCGCCTGAAGAAAAGGGATCAAAGCATGGCCAAAGTCATCGGTATTGACCTCGGAACTACCAACTCCTGCGTCGCCATTATGGATGGTGCGCAGCCCCGCGTCATCGAAAACGCCGAAGGCGCGCGCACCACACCGTCCATCGTCGGTTTCACCGACAGCGAACGCCTGGTCGGACAGCCCGCCAAACGGCAGGCCGTGACCAACCCCACTAACACCGTCTTTGCAGTCAAGCGTCTGATCGGCCGCCGCCATGACGACCCGATGATCCTCAAAGACGCCAAGAACATGCCCTACAAGGTCGTGAACGGCGGCAATGGCGACGCTTGGGTCGAGGCGCGGGGCGAGAAGTATTCGCCCAGCCAGATCAGCGCCTTCATCCTGCAAAAGATGAAAGAGACGGCTGAAAGCTATCTGGGCGAAACCGTCACCCAGGCCGTGATCACTGTCCCCGCCTATTTCAACGACGCCCAGCGACAGGCGACCAAGGACGCAGGGAAAATCGCCGGTCTTGAGGTGCTGCGCATCATCAACGAACCGACGGCGGCAGCGCTTGCCTACGGTCTCGACAAGAAAGAGACCAAGACCATCGCGGTCTATGACCTTGGTGGCGGGACGTTCGACATCACCATCCTTGAAATCGACGACGGCCTGTTTGAGGTCAAATCCACCAACGGGGATACCTTCCTTGGCGGCGAAGATTTCGACATGCGGATCGTGACCTATCTGGCGGATGAGTTCAAAAAGGAACACGGCGTTGACCTGACGCTGGACAAGATGGCCCTTCAGCGCCTGAAAGAGGCGGCGGAAAAGGCCAAGATCGAATTGTCATCTTCGAGCCAGACCGACATCAACCAGCCGTTCATCTCGATGGACCGCAACACCGGGCAACCCTTGCACCTGGTGATGAAACTGACCCGCGCCAAGCTCGAAAACCTGGTCGAGGATCTGATCAAGCGGACGATCAAGCCCTGTCAGGCTGCGTTGAAAGACGCCGGAGTCAGCAAGGAAGACATTGACGAGGTCGTGCTGGTTGGCGGCATGACCCGCATGCCGCGCGTGGTTGAGGAAGTGACCAAGTTCTTTGGCAAAGAACCCCACAAGGGCGTCAACCCGGACGAAGTGGTGGCCCTTGGTGCCGCGATTCAGGCTGGCGTGCTGCAGGGCGACGTCAAGGACGTGGTGCTGCTGGACGTGACCCCGCTGTCCCTGGGCATCGAAACACTGGGCGGTGTCTTTACTCGCCTTATCGACCGCAACACGACGATCCCGACCAAGAAAAGCCAGGTCTTCTCTACTGCCGAGGATAACCAGAACGCCGTCACCATTCGCTGCTTCCAGGGGGAGCGGGAAATGGCGGCCGACAACAAGATCCTGGGCCAGTTCAATCTGGAACAGATCCC
>JANPBI010000298.1:0-15589 GCA_031430315.1 Rhodobacterales bacterium
GCGCCCGATCCAGTCCTGCGCGTTGTAGCAGGGGATCACAACGGCGATCCGGGGCAGGGGGGGCAGGGGGGTAGGAGAGGGGATTGAAGGCAAGACAATATCTTTCGACTGAAACGGCGGTCGATGCAAAGACCCGTAAACGGGGCGAGATAGAGGCCATTTGCAAGGGCCGGGATGATGTGAGTGCAGGATTTGTGCGGTTCTGTATCTGTTGGACTGCGCCCGGAGGTTAGCTCATACCGGGAAAACCGGCAGCAGGGCTGATCAGATCCACCTTCCCTTGACGGCACGACGGATATATTTTGCCACCGCGGGGCCAACCGTATCGTGCAGGAACCGGGTCTTGCGCGGTGTCCGCCAGGAGGAAAGATCCCTTCCGGTTATTTCCTCCAGCATAAGTATCTCATCATGATAGTAATTTTGCAGCCTTTCGGCGACATCTGATGACAAAACCGGTATTGTCTTCCAATTTGGATGATTATGCCGTGCCTTGTATATCTTGTTATTGCTTCTGTGATTTACCACATCGGACATGATATCGTTGTCAATTTCAATAAAAGACATTATCTTGCTGATAAATTTTACCTTGTCTTCTTTCAGATCGTCATAGAAAAAAGTACCCATATCAGGAAAGTAGGATTTCCAATGTTTCAGGATGCTTCCATACTTTCCCAATTCCAACATCTTGTGGCTATTGGAAAATTCAATTATTTTCGGTATATAGGGAAGGCGATTTTTATCCATATTGTGCGTATAGGCGGACTCGTACCGATCCACGGGATTTCTGAAGATGACGACAAGCTTTGGGTGCCCGAGTGCGCGATGAATATTTCCAGCAATATCATGACCGTTAGAGGGTAGCTGGAAGTAGTGCGGTGTGCTTTCCATATAGTAGGAAGCACCGGGCTTTTCCGGAAACTGGTTCAGATACTCCGCCCATGATCTGTTCTCTTCGGTCTTTACGAAAAAGTTCAGTTCCTTGGTCTGCGATGCGAAAATATGCCTGGATTTCTGCAAGGTCTCATGTGTCCAGGAGGTGCCACATTTCTGGCACCCAACGATGAGCAGATTAGGTATGGGCAAAATGGCATCCTTCAATTCGCAACGTGTTCACTGCGACCGGTCAATCATCTGGGCGCGTGTGCGTATGGCTCCGGCGGCCCTCTGGCGAGGTCATGCAGAGCGGGGTTCTGTACAGACGGACGTCGTCGGTTTCGAATATCCGCGAACGGGCCAGCCCTGCAACGGTTTTTTCTGATGGACCAGCGCCGCGCCACGTTTAGCCCGATGGTCGGGGCGCGAAAGGGTCCTGCCGCTACAGGATTCAAGCTCGGGTATGTTCGGTCGAGGTTGACATTGTGCAGCGTTCCGCGTCGGTGGCATTTGCTTTGGCGGACCGGATGCCACCGTCTGTCTGCTACGCAAAGGCTGTGCGCGAGGAGCGGGTTGCATGACACGTAACGCCGGGCGGCCTGTCGCCGTCTGTTTTTTCGGCATCACGAGGTCGCTGACCCGTACCATCGCTTCGATCGAGAAGAATGTGCTCGTCCCCGCCCGCACGCAGGGGCAGGTCAAAGTCTATGCGCATTTCTTTCAACAAAAGGAGGTCGAAAACCCCCGCAGTGGTGAAAAGGGTTCCCTTGACCAGACCGAGCATCGCCTGTTGGCCCCCGACTGGCTGCAGATGGAAGCGCCCGACACATGCCTTGCCCGCTGGAATTTCGATGGGCTCAAACACTACGGCGATTACCGCTACTGGAACGACGGCTTCCGCTCGATGCGCAACCTCGTGCATCAGTTGCATTCGCTGCATGAGGTGACCGAAGCCGTGCTGGCCGACGGGGCGGAGCAGTGCCTCTTCTGCCGTCCAGACCTACGCTACCACGACAGCCTGGCCCGGCCGATCCGGGCCGCACTGCGGGCGCGGGGGGATCTTGTGCAGGTGCCTTACTGGCAGCCCTGGCATGCGCTTAATGACCGCTTCGCGATCGTATCGGGGCGTGCCGCGATCGCGGCATATTGCCAGCGCATCCGGCGTGCCCATCAATTCTGTGCGGCAGGCCCCCGACCCCGTCACTCGGAGCAGTTGTTGAAATATGCAATCGACGAAGCGGGTTTGGCGGTGCGCACCATCGCCGCCCGCGCCAGCCGCGTGCGGATGGACGGGACGCAGGTTGTCGAAGACTTCACCTATCCGGGAACCGTGGAGTTCAGGCGCAAGTACCGCGTCGATATCAATCCTGTCATACGGCTGATCAAGGGAGGCGCTTAGCCGCGCCCGGCCTCTCTGTGGCGGAGAGAGGCCGGGCGGTTTTGGCTTGCGCCGGATTGATCTGCACCGGTTTTTCGTGGCCGTCATTGGGGCCTAATCGCCGTTGCCCACCATGGAGTTGTCTTTTCTGCTGGTGCTGATGTGTGGGAAAAGCCTAGCGGTTCAGCCCCCTGTGCGGCGGATGTTCCACAGATGGGCTTTGAGTTCGGTTCGGCCGGGCGTGATGTTGCGCAAAACGGGTGGTCGGAAGTCCGCGTGCGGCACTGGGGGTATGCAAGGTCGGCGCTGTCTGCGGCCTGGATGGAACGGGTTGTCGCCTGATCCCGTCGCTTGGCGGTTCTGTCGCCTGCGCTCCAGGAGTTCCGGCCGCAGAGAGCCATATTCCCGCACCTATGAAACACATCAGGAACGAACTGGTATCCCCCCAGATGTGAACGGTCGTGAGGGAAAAATAGAGCCCCGTCAGCGCAATTACATAGCCCGTCCTGCAAGCGGTGGTGATCGGGTCAAGGTTTTTTGCCTGCGTAACTGCCCAGATCCCGGCGCCCAACGCCAGCGCCAGCAGAATGATCCCTGTCAGCCCGTAACGCATCGCGATGACCAGCCAAAAATTGTCGACCGACTCGGTCAGCCAGGCGGGGCGCTGCCAGTCAATGAAAAGGCCCATCCCGAGGAAGGGATGGTTCATCACTTCGACCGATCCGTATTTGAAAGTGTTAACACGTGTCCATGCCGTGTGAGCGTCGAAGGTCAGGTACTCGATCATCAAGATGATCGGCCCACGATTAGATGCGATACTGAGGAATATGTAGATAGAGATGAAAAGCCAAACCAGCGGCTTCCAGCGCGACTTGGTCACATGATCCCAGATGATCAGCAGAATGCAGATCACCGCAGCGATGACCGGGGCCGACGACAAGGACATGTAGGTCATTGCTAGAACTAGAACGATGCAGCAGATCGCGCGTACCCATTTGTCTCGATAAAGATAGTAGATTGGGGCAACCGTGATGGCGCAAAACATCCCATAAAGGATGGGGTGTTCGAACCCCGAAGCCACGCGTGCGAAGCCATTCCGCCAGGATTGCGTCAGCGGCTTGTCGTACTTGTTGAACACTGTTCCGAAGATGTCGCCCAGAAGACTTACGTTGGTGAAAAATTCCAGTACCGAAAAGGGCAAGAGGATGAGCAAGGCCAGGAGCAGGCAACGCACGAACAACCGGTAATCGGTCACATTCAATACCAGCGTCCGCCCGATCAGATAGCCGCCCAGCATCTCCACCACAGTCATTGCTGCCAGAGGCAGCTGCGCCATTCCGCCGTGATAGAGCAGCACGATGCCCATCCAGCCCGAAAACAGGAACATGAAAATATCGATGGTCCGGATACGTCCTGCGGCCCCGCTGAACAGCCGCACGGCCAGCGGAATGAAAAGTACGAGCAGCACGAGCCGCGTGACGCTGAGAAGCGTTCCACCCACGAAGAAGTACATCGGCGGCGGGATGCTGAAGATGAAGATCATCAGAAGGAGCGGGGCCGTGGCCGCCGCTGCCGTGGCGGTCGCAGCCCCCACGGAAGGCTGCGGTGCGGGGCGGGCGCGCCCGAAGGGCTGGTCGGAGATCATGTTGCGGTTCATTGCGGCCAAGGATTACCCGTACAAAGCCTAACAAAAAAGAGGCGCCGCGTCAGAGGCTTTGTCTTATGCTTGTGCAGCATGTTGCGATAGCCGTATTCGCCTGCCCGTCCTTCGATCTGCCTTGACCATTCCACATTCCGGGGAAAGAACGGCGGCGGGTGCCGGATGGCACGCAGGAGACGTGGATGATCAACACCTATCGCAATCTTTTCGATCTTTTGACGCGACAGGAACGGCGGCGGTTCTTTGTGCTGCTTTGCATGATCATCGCGATGGGGTTCGTCGAGATGATCGGGGTCGCCTCGATCCTGCCGTTCCTTGCCGTTGTCGCCGACCCGACGCTGGTCGAGCGCAATCCGTACATGTCTGCCGCCTATGACTGGCTGGGCGTACAAAGCGATCAGGCCTTTCTGATCGTGCTGGGGCTTGGTGTCTTTGCGATGCTGATCTTCGGGATCATGGTCAAGATCGTGACAACCTATGCCACGACCCGGTTTTCGCAGATGCGGACCTACAGCCTGTCAAGCCGTCTGCTGGCGGGCTATCTGCGCCAGCCCTATGACTGGTTCCTGAACAAGCATAGCGCGCAACTGACCCGGTCCGTGCTGAACGAGGTCAGCACGGTGATCAGCGGATCGCTGATCCCTGCGATGCGGATCATCGCGCAGAGCGTCACGCTTGTGTTCCTGGTCAGCCTTCTGTTTCTGGTCAACCCAACGGTCGCGGCCACCACGATCGTGATCTTTGCGGGGGCCTATACGGTCATCTTCCTGACCCTGCGCCAGCGTCTGACCCGCTTTGGCGAAGCCCGCCTGCAAGCGAACCGGCTGCGGTTCCGGATCACCAGCGAGATTTTCGGCGCCTCGAAAGAGATCAAGCTGCTGGGGCTTGAAGACAAGTATCTGTCGCGCTTTCAGACGCCGTCCCGCAAGATCGCCGAGATCGCGAGCAGCGCCCAGATCATCGCCGAATTGCCGCGCCATGTGCTGGAAGCCATCACCTTCGGCGGTATCCTGCTGCTGATCGTGACGCTTCTGGTGATCGGGGGCGGCACGATCAACGACATCCTGCCGACGCTTGGCGTCTTTGCCTTTGCCGGGCTTCGGATCTTTCCGGGGGTGCAGCAGATCTATCAGAGCCTTGCCAGCCTGCGGACCAATGCGCCGACGCTGACCTCGCTTCACGCGGAATACATGGCCACGCTGGCGCAGGACGCAGCACCGCGCAGTGCCACAGCGGTGACCCCGCTGCAGATCCGGGACCGGGTCGAGCTGCGGGATGTGCAGTACCGCTATCCGGTGGCCGAGCGGGCGGCCCTGCGGGGCCTGACGCTGACGATCAAGGCAAATACCACGGTCGGCATCGTGGGCGGCACGGGGGCGGGCAAGACCACGACGGTGGATGTGCTTCTAGGGCTTTTGACCCCGCAATCGGGCGAATTGCTGGTGGACGGCGTGCCGGTGACACCCGCCAATCTGCGCGCCTGGCAAAAGGTGCTGGGCTATGTGCCACAGCAGATCTTCCTGATCGACGACAGTGTCAACGCCAACATCGCCTTCGGGGTCGCCCAGAAAGACTGGGACCATGGCGCCATCGAGCAGGCGGCCCGCATTGCCAATCTGCACAACTTCATCATGACCGAACTGCCCCAGGGCTATGACACGACGGTGGGCGAGCGGGGCGTGCGTCTGTCGGGCGGGCAGCGCCCGCGGATCGGGTTCGCGCGGGCGCTCTATCACAACCCCGAGGTGCTGATCCTGGACGAGGCCACCTCGGCGCTGGACAACCTGACCGAGCGGGCGGTGATGGAGGCGGTGCATAACCTGCGCCACGCCAAGACCGTCATCATGATCGCACACCGCCTGACGACGGTGCGCGACTGCGACACGATCTTTCTGCTGGAAGAGGGACGGCTGGTCGGCCAGGGTAGCTATGACACGCTGCAGGCCGAGAACGAGACCTTCCGCCGGATGGTCGGAACCTGAAGGGGGCCGCGCGTGCCGGAAGCTGCCTTGGGACCAACGGTTGCGGTGGTGATCCCCTGCCATAATGCCGAAACCACGATCGGGCGCACGATCCGCAGCGTGCTGGCACAGGGCGTGGCGCCGGGTGCCATCATCGTTGTCGATGACGGATCGGGCGATAGCAGCGTGGCGGTGGCGCAGGGCTTTGGCGTCCGGGTGCTGACCGGGCCCAATGGCGGGGCCTGTGCCGCGCGCAACCGCGGGCTGGCCGGGACGGATGCGGATTATGTGATGTTCCTTGATGCCGATGATGAGCTGGCGGGGGATCATCTGTTGCACGGGGTGCAGGTGGCGCAGGCGCAGGGCGCGGATCTGGTCGTCAGCCCGATGATCCTGCGGACGGATCTGGGGGTTATCGAGGCACGCGACCGGCTGGTGGGCGATCTGGGCTGCGAGGCATTGTTCCGGGACTGGCTGCTGGGGATTCAGGTGAATCCTTCGGCGATGCTGTGGCGGCGCGAGTTTGTCGTGCAGATCGGCGGCTGGGATGAACGCGTGATGATCCAGCAGGATGGCGAACTGGCGCTACGGGCGTTTCTGAACCGGGCAGTCGTGGGCCGCAATCCGCGCGGCTACGGCATCTATTATGTCCGCAATCCGGCCTCGCTCGCCGCATCCAAGTCGGCGGCGAAGGAGGCCAACTATGTTGAGACGCTGGCGCGGCTGCTGGCGATGACAAGGGGAACCGCCTTTGCCGACAAGACCGACAGCCTTGAGGATGCGCTGTATCGTACGGCGCGGATGGCGTTCGTGCGGGGTTGGCCGCAGGTCGGGCGGCAGGCGCTTGGGGTGCTGGCAACGATCGGGCCGCTGACGCATCGCGGGACGTGGCGGCATCGCATGCTCGCCGGACTGCTGGGGCTGGAGCGCAAGGTGCGGCTGTGGGGGGCATGAGGGCGCCCCGTGTGGCGGTGATCGCCCCGGTCCTGGGGATTCCGTCCGAGGTCTGGATCGAGCGGCAATGCCGCTATTTCACGCGGATCACCCCCGTTCTGATGGGCTGGAGCCGCGATCCGGCCTGGGAGGGTACGGCGGGGCTTGAGGTGCGGACCATTCCGGGGCGGTTCGGGGCAAGGCGCAGCCTTGCGCGCCGTGTGATGGGGCGATTGGGACTGCCGGGGGCTTTGGCGGTGCCTGCGGAGCAGGGCCGCGCCTTGCGCGCGGCGCTGGAGGCGGCAGGGGTGGAGGCGGTGCTTTGTCATTTCGCCTGGACGGGGATGGTGGTGGCGCAGGCGATCCCGGGCGACATGCCGCTGATCCAGCATGTGCATGGCCGCGATGTCTCGTCGCTGATGGCGGGGGCGGGCTACCGCGCGGAGATGCGTCGGCTCTTGGCGCGGACGGATGCGCTGATCGCGGTGGGGCGGCATCAGATTGACCGCCTCGCCCCTTACGGGGTGCCGGACCGGGCGCGGGTCATTCCTTGCGGTGCGCCGCTGGAGTTGTTCGCGCAAGGCCAGCTGCCCCGGCAGGCGGCGGGCGGGCCGCTGCGGTTCGTCTCGGTGGGGCGGATTTCGGACGAAAAGGGGATGCGGGAAAGCCTGCGGGCCTTCGAGGCGATTGCCGCGGATTTCCCACAGGCGGAACTGGTTCTGATCGGTTTCGGTCCCGATCTGGACAGCCTGCGTGACCTCGCGGCGGCCAGTGCTTTTGCGGCGCGCATCCGCCTGACGGGGCGGCTTTCGCCGGTAGAAATTGCCGGGGAACTGGCGGCGGCGCAGGTTTATCTGCAACATTCACGTGAGGTAGGCGGCTGGGTCGAAGGCTTTGGCGTGACGCTGACCGAGGCGGGGGCGGCTGGGTTGCCGCTGCTGGCCAGTGCCTCGGGCGGGTTGGTGGATCAGATCACAGAAGGTGAGAACGGATTTCTCTTTGCGCAGGGCGATGTGGCGGCGCAGGCGGCGCTGATGCGTCGGCTGGCCGCCGATCCGGCGCTGCGCGCACGTCTGGGCGCGGGCGCGCGCCGTCTTGCGGGGCGGTTCGATGCGCGGGTAATGGCGCAGGCACTGGAGCAGGAAATTCTGGACGTGATCGCGGCGAAGGGGGTTCCGACATGACCGGCCCCGACGATCACCCGCAGGTTTCGGTCGTGATCGCGGCCTTCAATGCGGCGGGGTTCCTGAGCCGGGCTGTAGAGTCCGTTGTGGCGCAACAGGGCGTGGGGCCGGTGGAAATCCTGATCATCGACGATTGTTCGACCGATGCGACGGTGACGGTGGCCGAGGGGCTTGCGGCGCTGCATCCGGGGATCGTGCTGCTGCGCAACGCGCAGAACGGCGGGCCTGCGCGGTCGCGCAATGCGGGGATTGCCGCGGCCAAAGGCGACTGGATCGCGGTGCTGGATGCCGATGATGCCTTTGTCCCCGGTCGGCTGGCGCGGCTGATCGCGGTGGCCGGGCAGGAGCGGCTTGAGATTGTGGCCGATCTGCCGGTGCTGTTCGATCTGGCGGCGGATGCCCCGGCCCCGACGCAGCTGATCGCCTCGGGCGGGGTGACGCGGCTGGATCTGGCGCGGCTTTTGTCACCGGACCCCGAGACAGGCCTCGATCTGGGGCTGATGAAGCCGATGTTCCGGCGGGATCTGGCCACGCGCGGGCTGCTGCGTTACCCGGAGGCGATCCGTCATGGCGAGGATCATCAGCTATATGCGGGGTTGTTGCGCCAGGGTGTGGCCTTTGGCCTGCTCCGCGAGGCGCATTACCTGTTTTCGACCCGGATCGGAGCGATCAGCGGGCGCTATTCTCCGGGCAGCGTGACACAGGTGGATTACCGCGCGCTGGCCCGCCAGAACGAGGCTTTTGCCGCCGAGTTGGCGGCGGCGGGCGAGTTGACGCCCGCGCTTGCAGCGCTGCTGACCGAGCGTCACGCGAAGGCACTGCGCCAGAACCGGGTTTACGGTTGGACGGCGCTGCGGCGGCGGGACTGGCCGCGGTTCGGGCGCTGGCTGGGGCAGCATCCGGGCAATGGCGGGGCCATCGTGACGACGCTGCTGCGCAAGATTGCGGGCCATCGCGGCGTGCCGGACTGACCCCGCCTGCGGGTCAGGGTGCGGGATCAGGGCGCGGGCGGCAGGGTTTCCAGCGTCTTGCGCGCCTCGACAAACTGCGGCAGCGGGCTGTCACCGGCAATTTCCAGTGCGCGTTCCAGTGCCAGGCGCGCCTCGGGTTTGCGGTCGAGGGCGACATAGGTGACGCCGAGGTGGTATTGCACCAGTGGATCGTTCGGCAGGCCGGTCGCGGCGGGTTCCAGACTGGCCAGCGCCTCTTCGAAATTGCCCCGGCGGTATTCGATCCAGCCATAGGTGTCCTGGAAGGCAGGCAGGTCCAGCCCGCGCAGGCGGCGGGCGATGTTGAAGGCGCGCTCCAGACTTTCGGGATCGGAGCGGTGGGTGGCGATCAGGCTGGCAAGATTGTTGGCGACAACCATGTTGCTGCTGTTCTCGGCATAGATCGCCTCGTAGATCGTGATGGCGCCGTCGATGTCATTGGCCTTTTCAAGCTCGGCGGCGCGAACCATGCGCAACACGGGTGAGGCGGGCATTTCGACCAGTGCCGCATCCAGCAGGGTCCTTGCCTCATCGGTTTTTCCCTGCCAGACAAGCAGGGCATAAAGCGCGCGCACCGGAGCCTCTTCCTTCGGCAACTCGGCAATCAGGCTGCGATAGGTTTCTTCGGCCGTCGCAGGGTCGTTTTCCAGCACGGCAAGCCCGGCGCTCAGCAGGCGCAGCTGCGGGTCGGCGGGGGTCTTGGCCAGTTGTTCGGCCAGATAATCGCGCGCCGCCTTCAGATCGCCGCTGCGCACGCGGGTCTGCACGATTGTGGCCACCACCGCCGCATCGTCATCGCCGCTGTCGATCAGACCTTGCAGAAAGCCCACCGTCTCATCGACCTTTTCCTGGCGCAGCATCAGCCCGGCCTCAAGCCCGTTGGCGGCCCGCGCCGCCTCTTCGCTGCCGATCGCGCGCAACTGGGCGATCAGCCCTGCGGCCCGGTCCCAGTCGCTTTGGCGCATCCGCACATCGGCAAGTGAGACCAGCAGCGCCACGGATTGCGGCGCCGTGCGCAGCGCATCTTCCAGCACCGAGGCCGCCGGACCGATCCGGTCGTCGGCGATCAGATAGGTGGCATAGCGCAACGATTCATCAACACCGTTGCCCGACACCTCGACCGCCAGCGCATACCGCTCGCCCGCCAGTTCCCGGCTGCCGTCGCGTTCATGCGCCTCGCCCATCAGGGTCAGGATGCCGGGATCGCGCGGGTTCTGGTCAAGCGCCGTGCGCAGCGCCAGGATCGCGTCGCCTGGCTTATCGTCCTCGATCAGCCAGGCCGCCCGCATCTTGAGCGCCTCGACGTTGCTCGCATCCTCGGTCAGCACCTCTTCGACGCGCGCGCGTGCGCCCACGGTATTGCCGGTGACGACCAGCATCTTGGCCAGCGCAAGCTTGATACTGCGGATTTCCTCGGTGGCGGGGGCATCGCGCAGGATCGTTTCCATCTCGGCGATGGCGGCAGGGTTGCGGTCGGCCTCGAAGCTCATCGCGGCGCGGGTGGCGCGGTAGAGGGTGATCTTGTCCCCCCCGGCGGCGATCAGGCGGTCAAGTTCGGCTACAGCGGCGTCCTGGCCCCGGGTCTGTTGCAGGAACTGCACCAGTGTCAGCCAAGGACCATGATCGCCGGGGGTCTTTTCGGCCAGCTGCCGCAGCAGCGCCTCGGCCCCGTCGATATCCTTCTGCTGCATGTACCACGAGATCAGCAGACTGCGGATTTCCTCATTCTCGGGAAAGCGGGCGAACATGTCTTCAAGCTGCGGGCCGATCTTCGTCGCGTCGCCCTGCTGGCCCAGAATCCGCAGCTTCACCATGTGAAACTCGATCAGGTCGGGGGCCTGGGCCAGCGCCTGATCCACCTGGGCCAGTGCGCCGGCCAAGTCATTCGTGGTGGCCAGATGGTCGATCATCACGCGCCGGGCGATCAGGCTGCCGGGCAGATCGGCAAGGATGGCTTCGGCCTGGGCGGCGGCGGCAGTCGTCGCGGCGGCATCCTTGTCGAGCAACGCCTTGCGATAGTCGAGGGCGGCGACGATGGCGCGGACCGGCGCCTCGGCGGGGGCCAGCGCCTGGGCGGCGCGGCCATGGCGTTCGGCCTCGGCCCAGTCGCCGTTTTCGATCGACATCTCGGACAGCGCGATCAGTGCTTCGAGCGTATCGGGATATTGTTCGATCAGCCTCAGGTACTGGCCGTAGGAATCGCGCAGCTCGCCGCGTTCACGCTGGACGCGGGCATAGGCCGTGCGTGCCTCCTTGTGCTGGCCATTCAGCTTGAAGACATTGCGGAATTCGACAAGCGCACGGTCAACATCGCCGGCCTCGAGCAGAGTCATGCCGGAGCGATAGTATTTCTCCGCCCGTTCTTCGGCGCTGTCACAGGCCGAAAGCGCAAGCAGGGCGACAAGAAGAAGTGTCTTCAGCGGTGCAGTGGGGCGCAAGGGACTACTCTATATTGGTGTTTGGCCCCATGTCGGGCCGGATGGGTACGGCCCGAACATCATGATCGCACAGGGCGGTGAGAGCAACAGCGACAGGCAGGCTGCAGGTCAGTGGCCGGTAGCGCGCAGTACGACGCGGACCGTGGCCAAGAGGATCCCCAGATCGGTTCCCAGCGAGATCCGGCGGTCATAGTCGTTGTCAAACCGGGCGCGATCGGCAAAGGAGCTTTCATTGCGCGCGGACACCTGCCAACTGCCGGTGATCCCCGGGGTCAGCGCATAATAAGCGGTGCCGGGATAGAGCGAGGCCTGTTCCGGCATCATCGGGCGCGGACCGACAAGGCTCATCTCGCCCTTCAGCACATTCCACAGCTGCGGTAGTTCGTCCGCCGAGCATTTGCGCAGCAGCCGACCGATGCGGGTGATGCGCGGATCGTCCTTGAGCTTTTGCGTCCGGTTCCATTCCGCCCGAGCGGCGGGGTCTGCGGCCAGATGGGCCTCAAGCCGCGCATCCGCATCGGGAACCATGCTGCGCAGCTTCCACAGGGTGAAGATGCGCCCACCCTTTCCGACGCGTTTTTGTGAATAGAGCGGCGCATTGCCATCAAGGCTGATGCAGAGCGCCATCAGGACGATCAGCGGCAAGGTGACCGCAGCGGTGGCCAGAACCGCCAGGACATCGATGCCCCGTTTGATGCCGATACGGTAAAAGCCGCGCCGTTCAAGGCCGCGCAATTCGAAGCCGGGAACATGGATAGAGTGTGCCTTTTCGGCAAGGTCGGGGTAATGGGCAGTCATCAACGATCTCTCACTATTTCCTGAAAACTATTTCAAATCAGCATCATAAGCCGTAGTGCTGCCCTTACAAAAAGACCTCTCTGGAGAACACCGGAACAGATATTCCTAGATTGACTTAACACTTCTTTAGGCAAAATCGCAATGAAAATCCCGTTAAGATCCTGCGGCTGCTATACTTCATCGCAAGGGATGGTTACCGGACGAGGGTATGGCGGGCGAATTGTTGCGTGTTCGACAGCTAATAACCGAAGCTGTCGGCCTTTGTTCGCGGCTATGACTTGCGATTAACCAGGATAGGGGCATGGTCACCGACCCATGGCTGCCGGGTCTTTCGAATCAGTGGCTGGACGCGCAGCCCCCGGTCAGTGACCCGGCTGAACGAAACTCAGCGGACTAGCCGCTGAAATGTCGCAAACCTGCCATGAGGTGGCCTTGTCTGGTTGTTCTTGTTTTCGGGACAATTCGTGTGACTTGGCTTTGAGTCAACCTGCCTGAGGAGTTTTCGAATGCGTTTGCGCCAAACCTTGATCGTAGCCCTGCTTGCGATGGCTGCGGCCACACCGTCCTGGTCCGCGACATACTATGTCGCCCCTCGGGATGCCGTCGCGGGCAGCAGTACCGCCGATGGGAGCAAGACGCGCCCCTGGCCCACCGTCAATCTGGCGCTGACCCGTGTGAAGGCCGGCGATACGATCCTGCTCATGGACGGGCCGCATTACGGATTGAAGGTGTACAATCTTGCCTTCGACACGCCCGTCACCATCCGGTCACTGAACGCAAAGAAGGCGCGGCTGAGCTGGATCCTGCTGGATGGCGATACCCGCAATCTGGTGTTTCAGAACCTGAGCGTCTGGCCGTCGGATCCGTCCAATGTTGTCTCATCGCGCAAACTGATCGAAACGAGAACAGGCGCGACCGATATCGTATTCGACGGGCTTGACGTGCGCAGTGGTCCGGATGCGGCCTCATATCCGGGCTGGACCAAGGCACAATGGGCGGGGCGGTCGTTCAACGGGTTCTATGCGCGCGGGGCGCGTACCACGATCAAGAATAGCACCTTCACCGGGATAGGGCCTGGCGTTCAGACCGTGGGGGCAGACTCCCGCATCCTCAACAATACAGTGTCCGGTTTCTCGAATGACGGGATGCGGGTGTTCGGCAACGGCAGCATCGTGCGCGGCAACAAGGTCACTGACTGCGTTCGGATCGATGGCAATCACCCGGATGCGCTTCAGTCCTGGTCGGTGGACGGAAAACCCGTTGACGGGCTTTTGATCGAGAACAACACCATTCTGGAATGGTCCAGTGCCGTGATAAACCCGTATCGCTGCCAGCTACAGGGCATTGGCTTCTTCGACGGTTTCTACGACAACGTCGTGATCCGAAACAACGTCCTCTCGCTAACGGCCTATCACGGGATTTCCGTCTATGGCGGGCGCAACGTCAGCATCGTGAACAATACCGTCGTGAATGCCAAAGGCCAGCCTACCGGCTATCCGTGGATTGCGGTTTTCAGCCACAAGAACGGGACACCGTCGCGCAATATCGTGACCGCGAACAACCTGGCCATGAAGTTTTCCGGCACTGCGGCGACAGTCAACAAGACCGCGGCGAACAATTCGGTGATTGTCTATCCGGCCAAGGTTCTGACGGATGTCGCCAAATTCAACTACCGGCCCAAGGTGGACAGCGGGTTCATCGACACCGGCAATGTGGAGATCGCACCGAAAGCCGACATCCTGAACAACCTTCGTCCGGCCGGCAAAGGGCCCGACCGGGGGGCCTATGAGGTTGGCAGCACCACGACGGCGGCCTCGACTGTGACCACCACCACGGCCACAACGCAAACCGCCGGAAAATGGGTTTCGGCCCCGTGACAACCAAGGCCGGTCCGAAACCTCGGAACAGCCCAAAGACTGACCTGCCTGTAGAAAAGTTGATTGGAAAATGGTGCAAGACGATCCTTGCCCCCATATCAGGGCCGGGGCTATCTGTCTGGCCTGGTAA
Organism: Rhodobacterales bacterium; assembly: GCA_031430315.1. GTDB lineage: Bacteria > Pseudomonadota > Alphaproteobacteria > Rhodobacterales > Rhodobacteraceae > JAJNPS01. The sequence goes on from JANPBI010000298.1 coordinate 14,222, forward strand.
TTGGAGGGTGCTCCCCATCCCGAAAACGGATACTGCGATGCTGGATTCGCACGCGCAGGCTCCGCTCGACGGGACAGGGGTGTTAACACGTGGATGGCAGGCAAGGTTAGCGGGCTTTTTTCAGGTAACATGGGCAGTTCCCTCGACATCTACAACGAGCATTTCGGGCTGCGCGAGCGGCCCTTTTCGCTGCAGCCGGACCCGGATTTCATGTTCTGGTCACCGATGCATCGCTGGACCTACACGATGCTGGAATATGGCCTGCTGACCAAGGCACCGATCACGCTGATCACCGGCGAGGTGGGGGCTGGCAAGACCACGCTGCTGCAATACCTGCTGCGCACGCTGGGAGACGATCTGAAAGTTGGCCTCGTCTCCAACGCGCAGGGCGACCGGGGCGAGTTGTTGCGCTGGGTGCTGATGTCGCTGTCCTGGCCGGTCGATCCGGCGACGCCCTATGTCGATCTTTTCGCGCAGTTCCAGGGCCGGTTGATCGAGGAATATGCGGCAGGCCGCCGGGTGCTGCTGATCTTTGACGAGGCGCAGAACCTGAACCGCTCTGCACTGGAAGAATTGCGGATGTTCACCAACATCAACTCGAACAAGGACGAACTGCTGCAACTGCTGCTGGTCGGCCAGCCGGAGTTGCGCGACATCGTCCTGCGTCCCGACATGACGCAATTCGCACAGCGCGTCTCGGCGCATTTTCACCTCAAGGCGATGGACGAGCCGACGGTGCGCCACTATATCGCGCACCGGTTGAAGATTGCGGGCAGTCAGACGGCGCTGTTCAGCATGGCGGCAAGCGAGCTTATCTATCAGGCGACCGGGGGCATTCCCCGGCTTGTGAACCAGCTCTGCGATCTGGCGCTGGTCTACGCCTTTACCGGCAACCACAAGCGTGTCATGCGGATCACGGTGCAGCGGGTGCTGGATGACGGCGTGTTCTTTGGTGGTGGCGCCCGGGTGCAAGAGAGACAGGCGAAATGAATTTCGATCTAAAGTTCTATTTTTCCCGGTTTCTGCGGCGCCTGCATTATTTCATGGTCATCGCCATCGCCGTATCCGCGGTCGGCATCACTTTGGCCTATGTGCTACCCCCGGTCTACCGCGCCCAGGCGACGCTTCTGGTCGAGTCGCCGCAGATCCCGGGCGATCTGGCGGCCACCACGGTCGAGGCAAAGGTGCCCGAAACACTGCGCATTGTGCAACAACGGCTCAGCACCCGGGCCAACCTGCTTGATCTGTCGCGGCGCTTCGGCATCCATGAAGCACAGCCCGCAATGACCCCCGACGCAATCATAGCCGACATGCGCAGCCGGATATTGATCGAGCGCAAATCGTCTTTCGTCACCGTCTCTTTCGCCG
>JANPBI010000299.1:0-8792 GCA_031430315.1 Rhodobacterales bacterium
AATACGAATACTCTGACAGTACCGGCCAAACCGGTTTCACCAGTACCGCACGGTCTCATGGCTGATCTCGATGCCACGCTCATGCAGGAGATCCTCGACGTTGCGGAGCGACAGCGGGAAGCGGATGTAGAGCATAACCGCCAGACGGATGATCTCTGGGCTGGTCTTGAAATAGCGGAACGGGGAACGTTGGGTCATTCGGGAAGGCTAGGCGACCAACAAGCCCACCTCAAGGAATTTGCTCTGACAACACCTTCGGAAGCGGTCGAATGATCAGAGCCCAACTTAACACCGCAATCGCCAGGTTTAGTACCAGCCAGGTTGGTATCCCGTTCCAAGCATGCGGTCATAGACATCAATGCGGCGATCACGCAGGACCTGATTGAAATCGTTCCAGTTGCGCTTGCGACGGGCGTCAGCAAGGTTGATCTCTGCAATCAAAACTTCTTCGCTGTCATAGCTTGCTGGGCCTGCGACTGGCCACCCTGTCTGGCTAACGATCAGGCTCTGTCCGATAAACGGCTGTCCCCGCTCAACCCCGATCCTGTCAGCGGCGACAATGAACAGCGAGTTGCTGTGGGCAGCCGCCATGATGAGGATATTCGCCATCGCTTCGCGCTTGGGGTCTTGGCCGGGGATCGGCACCCAATTGGTGGGTACGCACATAAGTTCCGCCCCCTGCAAAGCCGCCAAACGGAACGCCTCGGGGAACCAACAATCATAGCAGATCAAACAGCTAATTCGGCCCACGGGCGTATCGAATACCGGAAGCCCGAGATCACCAGGGGTGAAGTAAAGCGCCTCTTCTCCCCAGAGATGTACCTTGCGATAGCGTCCAATGTAGCCCGATGGCCCGACGACCACGGCTGAGTTGTAGAACCTCTCTCCATCCCGCTCGGCAATGCCTGCAACAATATGCATTCCGAGCCGCGCGGCCGCCTCGATCCATTTCTGTGTCGATGGGCCGGCGGGAATTTCCTCAGCTAGCTCACGAATTTCCGATCTACTCTCAAAGACATAACCCGTATTGCACAGCTCAGGCAGAACGGCGAGTTTCGCTCCTTTTGCCGCAGCTTGCTCCAGAAGCACGATCGACCGCGCAACGTTGTCAGTCGTGTTGCCGATTATCGGTTCCATCTGGACACTGGCAACAGACAACCCTGCTTCCATCACCCGTTTTGCCATGCTGCCCTCTGTTCTAGCCAACGTTCCGTCGCCAAGCTCATTCAGCTCTTTCCGATTGCCCAGAGGATCTGCTGTTCGAACAGCGCTTTGTACCCTTTCCACGCGATGAACTCCCGTGAGAGCCAGTGCGGTCCGACATCCGAAGTCCACACGACCGTACGCCCGTTCCCGTAGGTTCCTGCAACGAGGAGAGGCAATGAACCGTAGTCTGTCGAAACCGTCGCCAACACCTCGGCACCAGCCTTCACCACAACCTCGTTGAAGCCAAGCAACATCGGCCAGTCAGTGCCAAGACCGGCTAGGATCGGATGGCTGGCAGCCCCGCAGACTACTGGCAGAAAACTCTCCGGCACCTCGACGCGGTCATCGACCGATAGACAAGTGACGGGTAGCACCTCTTCAACCGCAGTCTTGTGATAACGTGCGCCGCCGTTGATACCCTGAAAGCTGTAATAGCCGCCAAACATCAAGAGCGCTCCACCTGTGCGGACATAGTCGCGCAGCAGGCGCAGACGGTTTGGAGTTGGCTGCGACCGCAGCCATGTATCGGGATGCAGCAACAGTGTATTCGCACCGATGTCCGACAGGGCAATCGCATCATAGTCTTGCATCGCCGCAAGGGATTGCGGGAAGTGCGTTTGCGCCTCATGCGAAGGCATGAATCGGACATCCAGTGGTCCACCGCGCAGCGCGGTCAACAACTCATCTGCGCCAGTGTGATAAGTCGACGTCGTGAATTGGTCGAAGCCTTTGACATGGCTGGCAGTTGAGACCCAGGATTCCCCTGCCAGCAGAACCTTGTATTTCGACATTAGGACACCTCCGAGCTTGAGCAGGTCGACGCCGGTCACTTCGCTGCGACACCGCCAGCGGCCGACTGGCGCTCACGGTGAAATCTACTTGAAGCCTTGTCAAGTAGCTTGAAAACCTCCTCGCCCTCAGAAGGTTGGTGGCGTGTTAACCCAGAAGATACTAGCCCGACCGGTGCCGATGTTGCGATAGTGGTGGGGCAGATCGGACTTGAAGACGAAGGCATCACCGGGCTTCAACCGAAACACCTGATAGGCCACGATCATTTCGATCTCACCGTTCAGCACGTAACCTACTTCCTCACCAATATGCTCGATAGGGCCGGCACTCTCTCCGTTTTCTTCGATGTGGTGGATGTTGCATTGGAGCAGGTGACCGGGCGAATAGGGGATGATCCGCTCCAGTGAAATTCCCTCACCTCGCCGGAGTGGATCGAGAGCGATCAAGGGTCGCGTCCCACTCCGAAACACGATCCCTTCTTCACCATCTGCTTCCTCAAACATCCAGCCGATGTTCACATCAAGAACCTTCACGAGCCGATGCAGCATCGGAAGTGACGGCGAAGCTTTGCTGTTTTCGATCTTCGACAGCAGACTTTCCGAGCAGTTGGCCGCATCCGAGAGCGCCCTGAGGGTCATCCCCTTCATCTGCCGAGCAAGTCGCAAACGCACGCCGAGCCGGGAGGCGTTCGGAGATTCTTCGGACTCTGCAGGATGTTTCAGTTTGACGCTCTTCATCTTCTTCCCAAGGTCCATGCCCGACGTTGAAGCCGCGTGTCTGGGTCCAACACGACGGACAATCTCCCAAAATCCCACAGAATGCAATTCAATGGCATTGACATGAGTTCAAGCATCTTGAACAATAAGAAACTGCACTGCAGGATCGAAGGGTGGTCCTGCTGCGTGGCTCACAATTTGGGTGAGGGGAACGATAAGACGGGCGTTGGCGTATCTTCAATCGGTTCCATCTCACTCGGAGGGTATGTATCCGGGTGACTTGCCTCTTGGAGGTGTCTGACTGGGCGGGCGGATGACTGTGCCATTTTCAATCAATAGACGTCGCTTGCAGCTTCGGCTTGACAAGTTCGCCGCAATTGGCGGGTCTCCGGCCGGAGGTGTCAACCGGCAGGCTCTTACCCGGCTTGATAGAGAAGCACGCGCGGCGCTGGCCCAACTAGCTCAAGCCCGGGGATTCGACGTTTTTCAGGACAGCATTGCCAACCTTTTCATCCGTAGGGCGGGGCGCGACAACGTCCGGCCCCCTTTTCTCATTGGAAGCCATCTCGATACTCAGCCTACCGGAGGGAGATTTGATGGCGCCCTGGGTGTACTTGCGGGATTGGAAGTTCTCGAAACGCTCGAAGATTTTGGCATCCAGACCGAATGCGCTGTTGAACTGGTCGTCTGGACTAATGAGGAAGGCTGCCGCTTCGCGCCAGGCAGTATGGGGTCTCAAGCCTACGTAGTTGGCGCTCTTCCCGCGGATAGCCTGGGGGCGGACGGCGCTTCACTTTCGGAAGAGCTTTCGGCAACACTACTCGCATTGCCGACCGCGAAGATGCGCGCCCTGGGAGGCTGTCCGAGCGGTTATCTGGAGCTTCATATTGAGCAAGGTCCTATACTCGAACGCGAGGGCTTTCCTGTAGGTGTCGTCACGGCGGTCCAGGGCACGCGCTGGCTTCAGGTCAGAATTGTGGGTGAAGCGGCTCATGCAGGTACAACTCCGCTTTCCGCCCGTAGAGATCCGATGCAGGCAACGGCGGCGGCGTTGTCACAACTCTTTGCCACCATAATGCCAGCCGATCCTGACGCTCGTCTAACTGTGGGCCGCATTATGGCCGAGCCCGGCAGCATAAATGCGATCGCCACCGACGTAACGTTCACCATCGATCTGCGCCATCCGGACGCTGACCGCTTGGACGAAGTCGAGGGCGAAGTCACTGAAGTTCTTCACTATGCCGCCAAGACCTATGGCTGCGAAGTACAACTTAGCCGGTTGTTCTCATTGGCACCTGCCAAGTTCGACGACACGTTGATGTCCTGTATTGAGCGTGCCGTGAGAGATCGCGGTACCACCTCAACGCGGTTGGTGTCAGGCGCCTTTCATGATGCCTTGTTTGTCGGCCGGATCGCTCCGGCGGCAATGATTTTCGTTCCTTGCCGGAATGGTGTGAGCCACAATGAGAATGAGTATGTCGAACCCCGGTTCGTGGAAATCGGCGCCGATATCCTGCTTCACTCCATGCAGAACGCCCTTTCTGTACTGACATTCGAGCTTCCCTCGGCTGTCGTCGAACCCGAAAGGGAAAACGTCCAGACTGCATAGCAGAGAACCGTCAACCAACATGAGAGGATTGAGACTATGCCAACGAGAATGACTCGACGCGGTTTCGCAGCCGTCGCGACGATTGCCCTCACTGCGATCGCAGTCGCGCCAACCATGGGCTCCGCGCAGGAGCTTACCAAGCTTACATTCATTCAAGAATGGCCAGTGCCAGATGGCTTCTGGATTCCTTGGATCATTGGCAGCAAGAAGGGGTTCTACGCTGAGGAAGGTATCGAGCTCGAAATCGTCACGCCGCCGACGGTGGCCGACACCATGAAATTCCTCGGGACCGGCACAGCGCAGGTCGCTTTTACTACTTCGATGGACATCATATTTGCCAAAGAGCAGGAGGCTCCAGTCGTCGCCATAGCGCGCTATGGACGCAGCAACAATTGGGGTATTCTCAGCCCTGAAGGTAAGCCGATGACGGTTGCCGATCTCAAGGGCAAGACGATCGGTATCTACAATGATGCATGGACCAAGGCGCAACTCTCCATGATGCTGGCAGATGCCAACCTTACACTCGACGACGTCCAGATGGTCGCCGCGACCGATGATACCGTTCCCTTGTTGTTGCAGGGCAAGGTCGATGCCATCACCGGCATCACTAACGCAGAAGGCACCGGCATGATGACCGCGGGCAACCAGAAAGCAGAGTTTCTGCCTGCCATCGATCATGGCGTGCCAAACGCGCCGATCTTCATGCTCGCCGCCAACGAGACATGGCTCAAGGGTAATCCGGATGTCGCCCGCGCATTCCTCCGTGCAACCCGAAAGAGCATCGACTATGCTGTTGCCAACCCCGATGAAGCCATTGCCGCGTTCGCTGAGCTTTATGCCAAGGCCTATGACGGCAAGTTCATTGACCAGCAATGGAAGCAGACCATCCCGCTTTTCGGCGACATCGGCCCCGACATGATGGTCAATGACGTGGCTGACTGGACAGCGCTTCTTGCAGCGCTGACGAAGTTCGAAGTGATGAAGGAGGTTTTGGCACCTACCGCCTACTTCACCAACGACTACCTCGCCGAGTAAAGGGGCACGAAATGACAGGCACCTCCCCGACGCGGCGCATCGTTCCCGCATGGACCTATCGCCCAGGCCCCGATGTTTCGGACAGCCCACCGGCAGGTCTTGTAAAGGCACAGGCAGTCGCGAAGGGCGCAGCGGAGGCGGGGATCGCCACCGCTGCGGCAGGTGTCAGCGAACAGGACGTCGAACTCGTGATCAGCGCCTATCTGATTACGCAAGGAATTGAGCATGTCTGGACGATCACTAATGTCGGCCTGGGGAAGAACACTTTGGTGTGCTTTCCAACCAACCCTCCCACCACGCTTAGAGCGGTTGATAAAGACGTTTTGATGGTCGATGTTCATCCGATTACCGGGGACGGCTCATGGGGCGATTGCACGCGTTGCGCTGTGATTGGCGAATACCCTGAGGCAAGGGCTGCGCTCGCTGATCTTGAGCGTATTCACTACGAAACGCTGGAGAAATGCCGTCCTGGAATGCGGGCTGATGAGCTCTTTGGTCTTAGCCACGACCGATTGACTACGGAAGGCTACGTCCTACTCGACCAACTCGGAAACATAGGACATTCGCTGACTGCCGGGGCGGCATACCTGCATCAATTCATAGACGCGGGCAACTCGACGCCAATGTGGGGCGCATGGGCGATCGAACCGTTCGCGGCACGTGACGGCGTCGCGGTCAAGGTGGAGGATCTTGTATGGTTCGGCCGTGACCGTTGCATCACACTTTGACTCGGCCGCAACCAATGACCGGTGAGACTGTTCCCAAGCTTCGTCTGAATGACGTTTCTATGAATTTCGGTGACGTTACCGCCCTGTCTCCGACTGCTCTCCAAGTCGGCACGGGCGAGTTTGTGTCAGTCGTTGGCCCGTCTGGATGTGGCAAAAGCACCATTTTCAACATCATCGCTGGAGTCCTGGCACCCAGCGGCGGCCGTGTATTCATAGATGGCGAGGACGTGACGGGCCGTTCAGGTCATGTTGGTTACATGCTTCAGAAGGACCTACTATTACCTTGGCGCACTGTTCTAGAAAACATCGTTCTGGGAGCGATGTTGAAGGGCGGTGCCAGCCGGGCACAGCGCGAAGAAGGCGTCGCCCTCGCCACTCGCTACGGGCTTGGTGATTTCATCAATCACTACCCTTCAGCTCTCTCCGGCGGGATGCGCCAGCGTGTCGCGCTGATGCGGACGCTCGCGATGCATCACGATGTCATGCTGCTGGACGAACCCTTCGGCGCGCTCGACTCTCAGACCCGAATGGCAATGCAGCAATGGCTTCTCAGCGTCTGGCAGCGAGAAAATCGCACCATCATATTCGTGACGCATGACATCGACGAAGCCATCTTCCTTGCTGATCGCATCGTGGTTATGACTCCCCGCCCTGGACGGATTCAGGAGATAATCGATGTAAAGATCAACCGCCCCAGACCGGTCTCGAGCCTGATCCAGCCAGAATTTGTCGCGCTGAAGCAGCGCATCCTGAATATCATCTACCAGAATGCTTCGGTTGAGCCCGACGAGGTGATCGCGAATGGATGACGGAACGCAAAGAGGCAGGCTGTTTCTGAGGATATTCTATCCGATCTTTGCCATGGTGCTGCTTATCGGGGTTTGGGGCGGTCTCGTCGCCTACTATGATGTGCCGCGTTACGTCCTGCCGTCGCCCATGGCCGTAGCTCAGCATATTGTCGATGACTGGCCCGCCCTTGTCCGCGGCTTTGCGATCACTTTCCTCGAGTTTCTTCTGGGCTTCATTTTTGGGGCTGGCACTGGCTTTGTCTTCGCCGTCATCATGGATATGTCGCGCTCGGCGCGCGGCATCCTTTACCCGATCCTGATCCTGAGCCAGGCGATCCCGATCGTGGCCATCTCCGCGGCCCTGACGATCTGGCTCGGCTTTGGCCTGACACCAAAGCTGGTCATCGTGGCGCTGGTCGTATTTTTTCCTGTTGTCGTCAACGTCCTCGATGGGCTCGCTTCAGTCGACAAGGATGTCCTGAACCTCGCTCGATCTATGGGGGCGACGCAGTTCAACACCTTCCGTCATATCAAGCTCCCCGCGACCTTTTCGCCGCTCTTTTCAGCGCTCAAGCTCTCCGCAACCTTCAGCGTATCCGGCGCCGTCATTGCTGAGTGGACGGCTTCGACCAGCGGTGGGATAGGAGCCTACCTGCTGCAGGCCAATTCGCGGCTGAACACGGCCGGGACCTTCGCTGCAATCGCCTTCCTTGCCGTGCTAGGTATTGTCAGCTTCATGTTGGTCTTTGCGGTAGAACGCCTGCTGACACCCTGGAACTCGTCCTCGAAGGCACGGTTATGGTCGAGGTCATACTGGCGTGGCTGATGTTCGGGCGGCCGGATTTGTCCCTATTGACAGGGACCAAACGTACCCGAGGCTTTGTCAGAAGAAAACTGGGGCGACGCCTTTCACCGCCCGCCTCGCTTGGCGGTTGATCAATAGGCATCGTTTGCTTAGCTATTACCAAGCATGCCGCCGCGACCGCCACTGAAATTCCTCGTCGGAACTCTAGCAGATCGTTTTCTTCTGACAACACCCCTGGGAGGGGGAACTGGCGCTGCGCGAACTTGCCGGGATCACGCATCTTGCGCCGCCCTTGCCGCATCCCGACCATTGATTCCTGTCCCATCTCCTGTCGGCGGACAGCCCTCACGCCCCCGTCTTCGCAGCGAGAAGGTCCGCACTGCCATCGCCCCCCTCCTCCGCGTCATCACCTTCCTTGCCATCCCACCCTTCGGCGGCGATTTCGGCGGCGATGATTGTGCTCCACTTCTTGCGCAGTCTACGCATGTCCGCGCGGAGTTTTGCGTCGATCGTCACAGGATAGACGCTCTCGTCCAACACCGTGCGGTAGCGGGTGATGCTGGTGCAGGCGAGGTCGATGTGTCGCACAAGCTCGACCCGTTCGTCGGGATCCGTCTCGGTCATCAGTTCGTCGCGACAAAGCTCCCGCAGGATCACCAGCCGCCGCAGTTCGCCATAGGCGTCATCATAGATGACTTTCTCCTCGCGGGTCTTGGGACCGAGAATCTTCACCGTCCCTCGGTTCATGTCGAAGCGAAAGTGGTCGGGATGCGGCAGGGGCGGCGCAAGATGGGTGATCCCGACGCGATCGCGCCGCTGGGTGCTGTCAGACTTATGCGAACCTGTCTCCGTTTCCCCTACCCCGCCGTTGCGTCAGGCCGCGAGAAGGCCGCGCCACTCGGCGAGAGCGGCAGCACGGTTGGTCTTGAAATTCTGTCGACTGTAGAGGGCGCGTTCATGGTTGAAATGGTTTTAGATCGAGGCGTGCACGGAGGCGAATTTCTGCAGCGTTCGCATGCGTCGGAACCGCAGCATCGCACGCTCGCGCCTTCGAAATGGCTGATGAGAGTTCTCGGCGCGATTGTTCGACCAGCGGCCGGTTTCCCGGCGCTCGGT
>JANPBI010000300.1:0-1502 GCA_031430315.1 Rhodobacterales bacterium
CCGAGGACCGGATCATCGAGACCGCCACCGAAACCCGGAGGGACCACCCTGCCCCACCCGACGGGCCCAAAGCCCTCGACCGGGCGATGGAACGTGCCGCCAAACGCGATGCGCAGGTCGCGGCAGCCTCTCCGAAGGCCCCGATCGGCAAACGCCAGCCCAAGCGCACGGAGGGCGCCAGGCCCAGCGCCGATGAACTAGCAGCCTTCTACGCCGACATGGTCAATTCGGACAAGTTCCTGCCCGCCAACACCATCAGCAACACAATCCGCGACGCCATGCTGTCACGCGGTCTGGTCACGCCCGAGCGGTTGCGGGCGCGGGGCGTGCATTGAACCAATCCTGAACTTCGGACAGTCTGTCGGGTGCTGTGGACTGATCGTTTCGGCACCTCCGGCCAAGGGAAGCGCCGCACATTCAGTGCAACATTTCCTCCAGACCCAACGCAACGAACGCCGCCTTCATTGCCGGATCATACCCCGGATCGATCCGCGCCGGGCCGTAGCCATGCGCCCGGTTCCAAGCATCGATCTCCCGCAGTTCGGCGGCGAACTCCTTGGGCGACGCGGCCTCTTTCAAGGTCGTGTCGCCCTCGCAATAGTTGAAGATCAGCAGCCGGGTAGGGTTGGCCCATGTGCCGAAGTACGACGCATCTTGCGCCGTATCGACCTGCGCCCAGCCGTTCTCGTAGCTGCAGAGCCCGAAATCGTAGAGGTAGCGATCGGCGGGGGCGAATTCGCGGGTGATCTTCATGCTGGCACCTGCGCGCGGGCGGTGATGGCGATCACGCAAAGATCGCGGTAGCGCGCCATGGCCTTCGGGCTGGACGAGACCGGGTTGATCTCGAAAGCTTGCAGGGCGGCGATGTCGCCCGCCTCGGCCAAGGCCACGATCTGGGTCAGCTTGGCGCGGAACCGGGCGTGGGTCGGCTTGGAGAAATCCGGGGCATTCGGCAGCGCTCCAGTCTGCGCCTGATCGAGAACGGCTTGGCGCTTGCCGACAACCGGAGCGGGCGCGGCCTTCGGTTCTTCTTCCGCCGCTGTGATCGGCTCCCCCGCGGGATCGGGGTTGCCGTAGTCGAGCACCAAGGTCAGCCGGGCCTCGGCCTGATCGGCAGTGTCGGCGGTCATGATCGACGTGAAGGCGAGTGCCGCGCGTTCGGCGCCGATTCTTGCCGCCAGCAAGCGGGCGAAGTTGTCGCCCGCCTTCTTGGCGCTGGTGGCCGGTTCGATCGGGGTTTCGGAAAGGCGCTGGGCAAGCGTGTCGATCTGCGCGGCGGTGAGGGCTTTGGTTTTCATGATGGGGTTCCTTCAGGCGTTGGTGATGTGGGCGGAATGCCCGAGGGTGGTGACCGCGTAGATCATCGTGCGCCCGTCGCCGATCGCGGCGCCAAAGGCCTGCGCCTCGGGCAGGGTCGCAAATTGTTGGCGGGTGCGGGTCGAGGGCGTCCGGCCCCGGGCGGCGACAAAGTGGGCGGCGTTCTTCAGGCAGAATTCTTCGTG
>JANPBI010000301.1:0-2444 GCA_031430315.1 Rhodobacterales bacterium
GTGTCATCGCGCCGATGGCGGCAGATGAACATAGCCTAGGCCTTGCAAGCCAACCACGTTGACCTCGATCAACTTCGCGAGGAAAAAGATGGGATATGCTGGGAAATGAGTGTTGCCTGCCAGAGTGACCATCCGTTCCCGCTTTCAGCTGAAGCCATATTAGGAAACCAGATGCCCCTCCTGTGTGACACTTTGCTTCACGGCACGCCCGGTCTGGTCCCGGCGGACCTGAATCAGAGCTGTTTCTGCAACACAATTGATCAGGCGAAACTGGACCGGGCTCTTGCGACCGATTCGGGGAACCCGGGTCTGTCCTTTCAGATGGCTGAGAGCCATCCACATCTGTTTTCCAACGTACCGGTGTTTTTGCCAGCTGCGGCATTGGAGGACATGCAAACTACCGTCACAGTAATCGAGGCGGTGGCGCAAATCCCGGCCTTTCGCGACGCCGTCATGGCGTGGGCACCCGAGATTTCGAAGGCTGATCCCGGCCCAGCGGGCGCGCTGATGGGCTATGATTTCCATCTGGGCGACGACGGCCCCAAGCTGATCGAGGTGAATACCAATGCAGGGGGTGCCTTTCTCAACGCTCTGCTGGCGCGTGCGCAATCGTTGTGTTGCGCCGAAATGGTGCACCGCCCCGAGGATGGGCTGACGCTTGGGTTTGAGGCGCATGTCCAGGAGATGTTCCGCGCCGAATGGCAGCGCCAGCGCGGCGATGCGTCGCTGCGCCGGATCGCCATTGTCGATGATGCCCCCGAGGCGCAGTATCTGTATCCCGAATTCGTGCTGGCGCAGCAGATGCTGATCGGGGCCGGGATTGACGCAGTGATCTGCGACCCCGGCGCGCTGGAGGCTCGTGACACTGGCCTGTTCTTGGGCGATTTGCAGATCGATCTGGTTTATAACCGGCTGGTCGATTTCGCACTGGAGGAGCCCGACCAAGCTGCACTGCGCCGCGCCTATCAGGATGCCACCGTGGTGCTGACCCCGAACCCGCACAATCACGCGCTGTTGGCGCACAAGCGCAACCTGACGGTGTTGTCAGACCCGCTGGCGCTGGCCGGGCTTGGGGTCCCGGCGGCGATGATCGGGCAGTTGGCAGGGATACCACAAACCCGGATGGTGACGCCCCGGAACGCAGATGAGTTGTGGGCCGCACGGCGGCAGTTGTTCTTCAAGCCGGTCTCGGGGCATGGCGGCAAGGCGGTGTATCGCGGCGACAAGCTGACCAAATCGGTCTGGGCCGATATTTTGGCGGCTGAGTATGTGGCGCAGACCATTGCCGCCCCCGGCAAGCGGATGATCCGGCTGGACGGCGTGCCCACGCTGCGCAAGGTCGATGTGCGGCTTTACACCTACAAGGCACAACCTCTGCTTGTGGCCGCCCGTATCTATCAGGGCCAGACGACCAATTTTCGCACCCCGGGCGGCGGCTTTGCGCCTGTTCTGGTTGTGTAGATTTGTCTGTGCCTATGGGCGTCGTTCCAGGGATACCTCCGGATAGGGCCGTATCAACCCGTCCAACAGCGGTGCCGGACGGCCACCTAAGTGCCGGTCGAAAAACGCCAGAGTATAGGCGTTGATGAACGCGTGCGCGCGCCACGGATCAATCGGCCCGGTGACACCCAGCCACCCGAACAGCGGCGACAGGAACGGCGCGTCCGTCAGATTGGCGTGGAACATGCCCGGCATCCGCACTAAATACCGCGAATCCTGAACATCCTCGAACGCCGCCCGCATCGTGGCCTGATGCTGATCGATATCAGCTTGGCTCCAGCCCTCGGCTTGCATGGTTGCGGCATCGCGCGTGATCCACATCACAGGCTGCGGCACCCCGCGCATTCGTGCGGCCGACGCCCGATAACCGCTCGACTAGCGCTGGCAGTTGTGGCAGCGATATCCCGAACCCGAGCGAGATCGTGAACACCGCCAGCATCAGCACGGGCAGGATGACCCGGTTGGGTGTGGCGGCCGAGCCCGAGTTATTGCGTAGGCTCGGATCGATCATGTTCGTCCACCCGTATTGGCTATAAAACCAGATTTCGGTCAGGTCCGAAGCCCCGGGCGAAACACCTCAGATTGCCGCGACGGCCCGCGCCAGAAGATCGCAGACCTGCGCCGCCACCGCGTGCAGTGGTTCGTTATCAATAGCTTGCATCGACGCAACCGGATCAACCGCGCTGACCTCGACACCGCCGTCGACCCCTCGCAGAATGACGTTGCACGGCAGCATGGTGCCGACGCGCGGCTCCATGCCGATGGCTTGCCAGGCCATGTTCGGATTGCACGCCCCAAGGATAAGGTAGGCTGGCATATCCACGTCGATCTTCTTTTTCATCGTGGCCGCCACGTCGATTTCGGTCAACACGCCGAACCCGTTCGCGGCCAGTCCGGTGCGGGTGCGCGCGTCCACCGCGTCGAATGTGGCCCCGGTGATCAGC
>JANPBI010000302.1:0-2139 GCA_031430315.1 Rhodobacterales bacterium
CCTTTGGTGCCACCCTCGTCGCCAGATCACGGCCCGCAAAGCCGATGAGGCCAACCACCGCCAGCAACGACAGTGGCGAAAACCCCTCCAACCCGGGGCGCAGGATGATCAGCACCCCGACAAACCCGATGATCACCGCCAGCCAGCGCTGCCAGCCGACCTTTTCGCCAAAGATCAGCGCGGCGGCCGCCACCACCACCAAAGGCGTCGCCTGCAGAATGGCGGAAGTCGTCGACAGGGCCGTCAGCGCAATGGAAAGCCCATAAAACAGCCGCCCCACCACCTCGAACGCCGACCGCACCAGCATCGCCGGGCTGACGAACGCGCGCGCAAAGACCGCCTCGTCCCGCGCCCGCGCCATCAGGCCAAAGGTGATGACGCCGACGACTCCCATCGTCAGCAGAATTTGTCCCAGCGGCATCGCCTTGGACGCGGCCTTGATGAACATGTCCTCGACGGCGAACCCGGCCATTGCGGCGGTCATCAGGATGCTGCCGCGCAGGTTGTCGGACTGAGGCAAGTGCAGCTCCTTCAAACGGGGCGCAATGACTGCACCCGGCGGCTGGTATCGTCAAGGGCCGGTCGGCGGACCGCTTTTCACCATGCGCCTAACCCGCTAGACCACCGACATGCAGACAAATCGGACCACCGCGCTTGCAACCCTGTTCGTCGTCGCAACTGGCACGCTTTGGGGCTCTTACTGGGTGCCGGTGCGTCAGTTGGCTGAACTTGGGCTGGTGGGAGCATGGGGCACGCTTGCGATCTGCTTGGTCGCGGCACTCCTTCTTGCCCCCTTTGCCTGGCGCGCCCGCGACCGCCTGATCACCGCAAACCGGATTGGCCTTATGTCGGTCGCCCTCGGCGGCTTCGCCTTTGCGCTTTACTCCATCGGATTTCTCTACGGCCGCGTCGCGATCATCGTCATCCTGTTTTTCCTGACCCCGGTGTGGAGCACCCTGATCGGTCGCTTCGTCATGGGCTGGCCGACGCCTTGGATGCGCATCGCGGCACTGGCCGTCGGCCTGGCCGGACTTTTCCTGATCCTCGGCGCGGATGGCGAGGTCCCCATCCCGCGCGGAATTGGGGAATGGCTGGCGCTGGTCTCGGGCGTTCTGTGGTCGGTGGCCACCACCGGCATCAAGGCAAAATCTGATACCGGCCCGGGTGAAACCGCCTTTGTCTTCGCCGCCGGAGCCGCCCTTGGCACCTTGATCCTTGCCCCCCTGCTGGAGCCGCTGCCGACTATGTTGGCCCATCCCGGACAAGCGGTCCTCTGGGCCATGGCCGCAGGCGGGCTGTGGTGGGGGCTGTCGATGGCCGGGCTGATGTGGGCCACCGCCCGTCTGGAACCCGCCCGCGTCGGCATCCTCCTGATGGCAGAGGTTCTGGTCAGCGGCACTTCTGCTGCCATCTTTGCGGGCGAGCATCTGGGGCCGCTGGAACTGTCCGGCGGCGCGTTGGTCGTACTTGCGGGCGCGCTGGAGGTCTGGCCGCAGCGCAAGGAACTGGACCGGTCAGGCACCATCCCGCACTGATCGGCACATGCGCTATTTCACCAACGTCAGTCCGGCACCATTGCGGCGATCCTCTGCCGTCTCGAACAAGCTTTCGAGGAAATAGGCCGACAGTTCCGCCCGCCCCGACAGCCCTGACTTGCGATAGACCTGTTGCGCCTGCTGGCGGATCGTCGCTTCCGACGTGTCGCGCGCAAGTGCTATTTCCTTCAGGCTCGCGCCTTTCAGCATCAGCCCGGCGACGTCGATCTCGGCAGGCGTTAACTGCCAGGCTTTGAACTGGTCCTCGATCGCGCGGCCAAGCGCGGCGATTTCAGACTGTCGCGCCGCACGCCACTCTTCGCCCTGCGCAACCGTCCGGGCAAGATTGTTGGCCAGCGCTGCCTGTCCTTCCTGCACATCGCGCAGGCCCGCGACCGTCCAAGCTACAAGCGCCATGCCAAGGACCAGCACCAGTTTCTCGATCAAATCGGCGGCAACCTCGGTCAAATCCAATGGCCCGGTTTCGCGCGACAGATCGAACGCCATGAGACCAAGGATGACGGCTGTCATCGCGGCGATAAAGAGGGGAAGACGGCTGCGCATCGCGGGACCTTTCTGCTTTGGCACAAAGATAACACGGGAT
>JANPBI010000303.1:0-3948 GCA_031430315.1 Rhodobacterales bacterium
CAAGCCGATCAGCGGTCCCATCGTCAGCACGACCAGCGGCACCGCAACGGCGGCACTGATCCACATACGCCGGGTAAAGTCGGTCAATTCCTCGCTGAGGGCTTCTCAAGGCAACACTGGCTCCAGCGCCATGCTGCAGATCGGGCAAGCGCCAGGTGCGTCGCGGATGATCTGAGGGTGCATCGGGCAGGTGTATTGCACACCCACCGCCGCCACCTTGCCGCGCTTGGCTGCATTGCCGGCGGCATAGAACCAGGGGTCGCCCTTGAATTTCGTCTGGCATTTCTCGGAGCAGAAGTGAAACGGCTTGCCGCTGAAGCTTTCGGTCCGCGTGTCAGCCTTCAGCGTGACGGTCATTCCACACACGGGGTCAGTGGCCGTCGCAGCCCCGGATGGTGCCGCCACTTGAGGCGGCATGGTGTCCGCCGCCGGGTGATCATGTCTGGTCTGCAGATCAGGTGTGATTGGCATTTTGGGGGTCTTTCAATGAAACGCGCACGTATCCCGGCAACGCTTAAGCATTGCTATTGCTCTTAACCCAACGCGCCAACTGCAGATTTGTTCCTCATTCCAGCGCTGGAAGGTCAAGCGCTGATCCGGATCCGGGCAAACAATCGCGCCATACGGGGTGAAAGGCGAACCGTACACCTCTGGTGATCTGAAGTACTGATACAGGTTTGCTGTCTGCAACATCACGCAGTTTTGAACTCGCCATCGGCCAGTTCCCAAGCTATTTGAAAGCATGGAACCTTCAATAGATTGGGCGCGGGCGATTGGTTAACAGCACTGCACATGTGGCATGGCAGAACGAGGCGGCACTGCGCCGCGTCGGTCAGTGCCACGCGTCCGGTGTGTTGCTGCGGATCGGCGCTTTGCTCGTTCTGGTTGCCGTGCTGTTCTTTGGCCCGTTTGCAAGCGAGGCCCGGGCCCATGGTTTCCACGCCGGTTTGACAGCGCAAATGCCCACGAATTGGACCGAAAGCACAGTGTCGCAGGGCGAGGCCGAAGCCCTGAGCGAGCAAACCGGCTGCGGCGTGAATTGCTGCTCGGCCACCGGATGCGCAGCGGCTGTTCTGAGTGCGGCACATCCCGGCATCGCCGCCGTTGCCATCGACGACCGCTTTGCATTGCCGGGCCACACCGCGCCCAAACCGTCACCACAAAGTACGTTGAAACGCCCGCCAAGAGCCTGATCCGGGAATCGCTGCGGAACCGGTCGCAGCACATCTGGATACGGCAACATCTTGAGGCGTCTCATGGCACTATTTCGTTTGGGCTTTTTCGTGGCCCTGTTGGGCATCACCTTTGCTGGCACCGCATTTGCACATGAAGGTCATGTGCACGGCGATGAAGCCCCGCCGCCAACGGTGCAGACCGCACCCCGTGCCACTGCAGCTTCGCCACTGTTTGAACTGGTGGCCGTGGCCAATGGCGCAGGACTTGTGCTCTATCTGGACCGGTTCGAGACCAATGCCCCGGTCATCGGCGCGATGGTGGACGTCGAAACCCCGGTAGGCCCAGCCAGTGCGGTTCAAGATGGAGAGGTCTACCTGCTGGAGGCCCCTTGGGCTGCAGAGCCCGGAACTTATGAGCTGCTGTTCACGATCGCCGCAGAGACGGACATTGATTTTCTGACCGCAACCCTGACGATCCCAGAACCGCTGGTGGCAGCGCCAGTGGCGGCAAAGCCAGCGGCCACTGTCATTGCCGGGCAACTGCGCGCCGGGATGGCGTCGGGCCTTGATCGCCTGCGGAACGCTGATCCGGCACTGATCGCCATCGGGCTGCTTGGCCTTTTGGGCGGTGCGCTGGTGATGGCACTGATGCGGCGGCGGTTGATGGCGGCTGGGGTTCTGGCGGCAGTACTGGCGCTGGTTCTGGGGTCATCGGTAGCTTTTGCGGAAACGGAACCGGGCGCACCCGTGATCCGCGACGTGGCACAGCGGCTGCCCGATGGCCGGGTGTTCGCACCGAAGGCGGCGCAGCGCATTCTGGCAATCCTGACCATAGGGGCCATTGAGGCTGAGCATCGCCGCAGTGTCGAGATGGCAGGCCGTGTGGTGCCTGACCCAAATGCCAGTGGTTTCGTGCAAACGGCCATCGGTGGCCGCTTGCTTGCGCCACCTGGCGGATTTCCCTCGTTGGGGGCGGTGGTCAAGACGGGGGATGTGATGGCCTTGGTCGAGCCATCACTGGCGGCGGCTGATCAGTCGTCGATCCGGCAATCCAAGGCGGAACTGGATCAGGAGATTGCGCTGGAGGAACGCGAAGTTGCGCGTTTTCGCAAGCTGGCCGCCAGCGGAACCGTCTCGCAGACGCAGCTGGAAGGCGCAGAACTGACGCTGCAGGGTCTGCGGGAACGCCGCGCTGCGTTGGATTCCATACGGATGGAGCCGGAGGTTCTGGTGGCGCCGGTTGCGGGCGTCATCTCGAAGGCGAACGCGGCCCCTGGTCTGATCGCCGACACCAATACCGAAGTGTTCCACATCATCGACCCCGCGCAACTGTGGGTCGAGGCGCTGTCGTTCGGCGGCGAGCCGGTTTCAGGCAATGCGTCGATTGGTGGCGAGGACGGCGCGGCAATCCCGCTTAGCCTGATTGGTGCAGGTTTTGCCGAGGATGGTCAGGCGCAGCCCGTCCATTTCCGCATCGAGGCCGCAGGTGATTTGCACGTGGGCGACCGGGTGACGGTGTTTGCCGAGACGGCATCCGTGACCAAGGGCATCGCAGCCCCGCGCGAGGCAGTGATCCGGGGGCCCAACGGTGAGGATATCGTGTTTGTCCACATCGCCCCAGAACTGTTCGAGCCGCGCGCTGTGCGGACCGAACCCCTGGATGGCGGGCGGGTGATCATCGTGGCTGGAATTGCGGCAGGCGACCGCATTGTCACCCAGGGTGCCGAACTTCTCAATCAGTTGCGATAAGGGCCCGGGCACATGTTTACATTTCTTGTCACGCAATCCTTGCGCAACCGGGTGCTGGTTCTGGTGCTGGCGGTCGTTCTGATGGGCTACGGTGCATTCACCGCGATGCGCCTGCCAGTCGATGTCTTTCCCGACCTGAACCGCCCCACCGTCACCATCATGACCGAGGCCGAAGGTCTGGCCCCGCCCGAGGTGGAACAACTCGTCAGCTACCCGATTGAGACCCAGATGAACGGCCTGCCGGGGGTGGACCGCGTGCGATCCGTTTCGGGCGTGGGCCTGTCGATCATCTATGTCGAGTTTGACTGGGGCACCGATATCTACCGCAACCGCCAGCAGATCGCGGAAAAGCTGACGCTGGTGGCCGCCCAACTGCCCGAAGGCGTAGTGCCGCAAATGGGGCCGATCAGTTCCATCATGGGGCAGGTGATGCTGGTGGCAATGACAGCACCCGAAGGTGTCTCGCCCATGGAGCTGCGCGAAGCCGCGGATTTCATCGTGCGTCCGCGCCTGCTGACGATTTCGGGAGTGGCACAGGTCATCCCAATCGGGGGCGAGGTGCGCCAGTTCCGCGTGGCGCCAGACCCCGCCGCCCTGCGCGCCCTTGGGGTGACCTTGGCCGAGGTCGAGGCTGCCATTACCGCCTTTGGGGCCAACACCGGCGGCGGCTTTACCGACCCGTATGCGCGTGAGTTTCTGATCCGCAACATCGGCAGCCCCCTGAGCCTTGAAGATCTGCGCAAGGGGGTCGTCCAAAGTGATGGCCGCCGGTCGATCCTTTTGCATCAGGTGGCTGACGTGGGCTTTGGTGCACGCCTGAAACGCGGTGAGGCCGGGTACATGGGTGAATCCGCGGTGATCATTTCCGTGGAAAAGCAGCCCGACGTTGATACCGTGCAACTGACGCGCGATGTCGAGGCCGCACTGAC
The DNA here is from genome assembly GCA_031430315.1 of Rhodobacterales bacterium. GTDB lineage: Bacteria > Pseudomonadota > Alphaproteobacteria > Rhodobacterales > Rhodobacteraceae > JAJNPS01. Next base: position 3,854 of record JANPBI010000303.1, read on the forward strand.
CGAAATCACCGCGGCTCTGCCAGACGGGATGCGCGCCGATGAGGTGTTGTTCCGGCAAGCGGATTTCATCGAAACGTCGGTCAAGAACGTGCAAA
>JANPBI010000304.1:0-12174 GCA_031430315.1 Rhodobacterales bacterium
GCCGCTTTCTTGGCCCGGTTGACGGCGCTGACGGCCACGCCGGTCCGCTTGGAGTTCGCCGCTTTCTCCAGGTCCTGGATCTGGCTCAGCAGATCCTGCGCCTCGGTTTGACCCAGAACCTGGGCCCATTCGCGCAGCGCCCCGTAACGGGCGATCTCATAATGCTCGACTGCTTGTGCGGCGGCGATCAGGCAGGCGTCCAAGGCGATGCCGGTGGCGTCCTTAATGATGCTGTCGGTTTCCTTGATCAGACCGTCAATGGCGTCGCACTTGATGCCCACTGCCTTCTGCCCGATCGAAGCGAAAACCTTATCAAGGATGGTGATCTGCTCTTTGGTTTCGGCCAGATGGGCCAGCACCAGTTCCTTGAATTCCGCATTGCCAGCGGCCTTTGCCACCTTCGGCAATGCCTTGGTCAGTGCGGTTTCAGCATAATAGATGTCTTGCAGGGTGTGGTGGAAGGCTTCTTCAAGCGTTTTCATGGGGCGTCCTTTGGTTTATGAGATCGGTCATGGTGACCGGCCTGAACCGGTCCTGCATTGCCCGGCCAGATTCAGCGGGATTTCTTGCCGTTGTCGCTTTTGCTGCCCGCGTCGGGTGCCGGGCGGCCCGTGTCAGCGGACTTTGCGTTCGACGGTTTGGCCTGATCCTTTGCAGTTTCGGCCTTGCTGTGCGAAGCGGCAGCCGCACCGTGAAGTGCAGGCTTCTTGGATTTGGTGTTTGCCATAGCGGTTTCGTCCTCTGGTCCGCGCGGAACGCGCACGAGATCAACGTCCCGTATCCACAGACGTTCCCGGCTTAGCTTCGGCATAAGTGGGATTCCGCCAATCGCAGAAGCGGCGACGGTCAAACACCGGCTGGTCAGCATGTCGCACAGGACGCTCATGGGATCGTTCCATCCGGCTCAACCCGCCACACGCTGTTAACGCAGACGTTCAGACCTACCCCTGTGTTGTGCCGAGCGGGGGCGTCACCTTCGGCGGCCAGCACATGGCCATCTGGCGTTACGTCCAGCCACCGGAGATGATCGAACCCGCTGGCAAAGTCAGTCACCGTAAACCCGCACGCCGCGGGTGGCGTCGCGCCATCCGGTCAGCCGACAGGCGGGACAATGTTTACCGTCGGGATCGGACCCGGGTTTGGCGCAGGCAGGGCGCAGTTTGTGCCACACCCTGCTTGCGTACTGACGATTGCCCTTTCACCGGAATTCAAGATGATCCCGGTCCCGGTCAAGGCTGTGGCAACAAACGTGAGAAGAACTGTTCTCGCCATCACTTTCCCTCTGATTGGGGCGGGCCAGCGATGCCTGTCGCTGACCCGAATGAGTAAAAGGGCGGGTCTGCTTTGCAGGGCCCGAGGATCAGTGATGATGCTCCGGCAGCGCCTTGATCTGTTCTTTCGTCCACGAAGTAGTTGCGTGAACGTCGCCTTCTTCATCGCGCATGAAGTTCAACTGGTTCGTCGTCAGGGCAACCGGTTTTGCGCCCATGCCAAGAAATCCGCCGACATCCACGATCACTTGCGTCGCTGCCCCCATGCCGTGCACATGCGCCACGGTGCCGATTTTCTCGTCATCCGCGCCGTAAACCACGGCATCCATCAGGGTCGCTTCGTTGAGTTCGCTGTCGACAAGCTGAGTGTGTGTTGAATGGTCCATCTGGCTATTCTCCTTTGGGTCGATCACGAGCGTTGTGGCTCCTGACAGGAACGCCCCAAAAGGGCCGAACGTTCCCTGACTTGGCGCATTCCGTGCCAACCCGACGCGTTGAACCGCATGGCCACCCAAACGGCGCGCAGTGATGCCGAAAAAGGCTTGGCCGATGTCAAAGCAGAGGCTGACAAGCTTGCCGCCGACGTGCAGGTGGTTGCGATCGAAGCGGCAGAGGTGGCGCGGGTCAGTGCGATCCTGTCCGCCTTCCTTTTGGCATCCGCCGCGCTGGTGTCTGCGACTGCGGCCTATATTGGAGCTATCCGTGATAGCCGACACCGCGACGAGGACCGCATCTTTGGCGGCTTTGCATATCGGGGCTGAAAGACGTGCAAAGAAGACAAGCCACTCATTTTCGGTGGCTTGTCACCGTCCCGCCGGGCAGTCCGCACCACATGAAAACTGGAACGGTCGCGCTGCCCAAGTAGTATGGCCAATGCCCCACAAGCCCGCGATCTGGTGAGGGCCGATCACATCAGAGTGACTCAACCCGGTATTCCAGCATCTTCTCCAGACCATCGGTCAGCACCTCGCCCACCTTGGGCTGGCCAAGCAGGGAGCGGCTGACAAGGCCGTCATGCTATTGGCGGGCCAGGGCTTTGGTCGCCTCCCTTTCTGCGGGTTCGGAATTGCCGCGACCGATCCAGAATAAGGTGACCAGCGCGTCCTTTTGTTCGTCATTCATGCTCTCGATCTCTTGTGTGATCTCGTCGCGACTCAAATCGCTGGGCGTTTCCTGCAAGGTTTCGGCCACCTCGTCGTCGGTCGCACTCCCGCCAAGATCGTCAATGTCCATCCCCACTTTCGCCGTCACGGCGTTGAACATCAACACCAGTTCCTCAATCTCGGCATCGTCAAACGGAAGTGCGGCCATTACTAGCCTCTGCATATCCGGGTTCCCGGGGAATGTGTCTGTAGCGCACTGAATTTGATCTTTTCTGACCAGGGTGGACCTCAAGGTCAGTCATGGCTCAGGCCAGCAGGGCCACCAAGGCCACGGCGGCCTCTTTCGAGGATCCCGGTTCCTGTCCGGTGATCAGGTTGCCATCCACGACGACATGCGACGCCCAGTCGGCAGCCTTCGAGTAGATGCCACCATTTGCCACCAGCAAATCCTCAACCAGAAACGGCACCACATCGGCCAAGCCAGCTGCAGCCTCTTCGGTGTTGGTGAACCCGGTGACATTGTGGCCCGAGACCAGCGGCTTGCCATCGGAAGCCTTGGTGTGGCGAAAGATTGCGGGCGCATGGCAGACAGCCGCGATCAAGCCATGTCGTGCTTGGTTTGGAACGCAACCTGCTGTCCACGCGTTTCGCGTATGCCCCGATGGGCTGGACACACAGGAGTATCCGATGCTGAAATCCCCATCACTTGCTGCGCTGCTGGCGGTGACCGTTGTCCTTCCCGCCGCTGCAGATACCATCCGCGTTGGCATGTCGGGCGGGTATTTCCCCTTCACCTTTGTCCGGCAGGACACGCTGCAAGGCTTTGAGGTCGATCTGATGAACGCCCTTGCCGACCGAACTGGCGATACGGTGGAGTTTTCAACCATGTCGTTTTCGGGTCTGGTCGGCGCGCTGGAAGCGGGTCGCATTGACACGGTTGCCAATCAAATCACCATCACGCCGGACCGTGAAGCGAAATTCGCCTTCAGCCAGCCTTATGTCTATGACGGCGCGCAGGTGGTGGTGAAGCTGGGCCGCGAGACCGAGATCACCGGCGTCGACAGCCTTCGTGGCCGCACCGTTGCGGTCAATCTTGGCTCAAACTTCGAGCAATTGCTGCGCGAACTGCCGTTTGCCGACGAGATCGATATCAAGACCTATGAGAGCAACATCGAGCAGGACACCGCACTTGGCCGGGTCGATGCATTCGTGATGGACCGGGTATCCTCGGCGCAGGTGATCAAGGAAAGCCCGCTGCCGCTGGCACTGGCAGGCCCGCCGTTCAGCGAGATCCAGAATGCTCTGCCGTTCCGCAACGATGCAGAGGGTCTCGCGCTGCGCGACCGGCTGGACGCCGCACTGACCGAGATGAAAGCCGATGGCACCTTGCGGGGCATCTCCGAGAAATGGCTCGGCCTTGACGTGACAGCGCCTGCGGGCTGAACCATGCAGGGGCTTGATCTTGACTACATGCTGGGTCTGGTGCCCGTCATCCTTGGTTATGTACCGCTGACCATCGGCATGGCAATGGTCGCTATGGTGGGCGCGCTGGTGCTGGCCAGCCTGATGGCGGTCGAACGCGTGGTGCGCGTGCCGGTGCTGGACCAGTTCGTGCAACTGTTCATCAGCTTCTTTCGCGGCACGCCGCTCTTGGTGCAGTTGTTCCTGTTCTACTACGGCTTGCCGCAGATCCTGCCGGTTCTGGCCGGGATCAACGGCGTGACGGCGGCGATCATCGGGCTGACGCTGCATTTTTCGGCCTACATGGCAGAAAGCATCCGGGCCGCGATCCTGGGCGTCGACCGCAGCCAGTGGGAGGCGGCGCAGGCCGTCGGCATGACGCAAACCCAGTCGCTGCGCCGCATCATCCTGCCACAGGCGGCACGCGTCGCCGCCCCGACGCTTGTCAACTACTTCATCGACATGATCAAAAGCACATCGCTGGCGTTTACCCTTGGCGTGACCGAGATGATGGGCGCGACCCAAAAGGAAGCCGCTGGCAGCTTTCTGTATTTTGAGGCGTTTCTTGTCGTGGCGGTACTGTACTGGGGAATTGTCGAGATGCTGTCGTTCCTGCAAAAGCGGCTGGAACTTCGCCTGAACAAGGCGCTCGTCCGATGATCAGCATCCGCGGACTGACCAAACGTTACGGCACAAATACGGTGTTGGACGCCATCGACCTCGACATATCGGCAGGTGAGCGGGTGGCGATCATCGGCCCGTCCGGCACGGGAAAATCGACGCTGCTGCGCTGCCTGAACTACCTCGACCGCCCCGACAGCGGCGTGATCAGGATCGGGGACCTGACGGTTGATGCTGCCACGGCGCGGCCGGCACAAATCCTTGCACTGCGCCGTCGCACCGGGTTCGTGTTCCAGAACTATGCGCTCTTCGCCAACAAGACCGCGCGCGAAAACATCGCCGAAGCCCTGTTCACCGTGCAGCGCAAACCCCGGGCAGAGGCGGATGCGCGCGCGGATGCGATCCTGCGTGAGATCGGGTTGGCGGGCAAAGCCTTGGCCTATCCGGCGGCCCTATCAGGTGGGCAGCAACAGCGCATCGGAATTGGCCGCGCAATGGCGCTGGGCGCGGAACTGATGTTGTTCGACGAGCCGACATCGGCGCTTGACCCCGAATGGGTGGGCGAGGTGCTGGACCTGATGCGCCGTGTGGCCGAACGGCGGCAGACGATGCTGATCGTCACGCACGAGATGCAGTTCGCGCGTGAGATTGCCGACTGGGTGATCTTCATGGACGGTGGGCGTATTGTCGAGCAGGGACCGCCTGAGCAAATCTTTGACGCGCCGCAAGACAAACGCACGGAAAGCTTTTTGCGCCGCGTGACGAAGGCTTAACTGGGGCTGATGCTGCTATGACGCGGGGTCGCAGATGCCGCAGACCTGAGCCTGTCATCCGTGTTTGCCACCGTCACCATGGAACGAATGTCTCTGCCATGCGTTGGAGGCTTGGGATCAGAACGGCAGGGAACCGTCCTCGGGCGGCTTCGAACAACTCAGGCCAACAAAATTAGCCAATTCAGGCCTCGGGAACAGCCAGCGAGATCCGACGTTTTCACCCGCGATCTGGCCTCCGGGCTCGCACCACCAAAGGAACAAGTGCTTCCGTATCTTACCGCCAGCCCAAATCACTCGCATCAGGAATGAGTTACATGATAAAGCCATACTTTCTTCCCGCCACTGTGGGGATGTTCATCGCGATGGCTTCGGCCGCGTCCCCAGACATTGTCGTGTCGTCCAAAATCGATACCGAAGGTGGATTGTTGGGGAATATCATCGCACAAGCGCTGGAATCTGCAGGGCTTCCGGTGGAACGCCGGCTGCAATTGGGCAGTACTCAGGTGGTGCGCGAGGCCTTGTTGGCCAATCAGATCGACATCTATCCCGAATACACCGGAAATGCGGCTTTCTTTTTCAACGAGGCTGATCAGGACATCTGGAACGATGCGGAAGGCGGTTATGCCCGTGCGGCCGAACTGGATGCTGACCAAAACGCAGTAGTCTGGCTGACCCCGTCGCCCGCAAACAACACCTGGGCCATTGCCGTGACCGGCCCACTGGCAGAAGAGAACGCTCTCGTCACGATGTCGGATTTCGGGGCCTGGGTCGCGGGCGGGGGCGAGGTCAAGCTGGCCGCGTCGACCGAATTCGTGTCCTCTCCGGCGGTTTTGCCCGCGATGCAGGACACCTATGGTTTCAAACTGACCCCGGACCAGACCGTGGTGCTGTCGGGCGGCGACACGGCGGCAACCATTCAGGCGGCAGCGCGTGGAACGTCGGGCGTCAATGCGGCGATGGTTTACGGCACCGATGGCGGTGTGGCGGCCACGGGTCTGGTCGTGATGGCGGACGACAAGGGGGTGCAGCCGGTCTATGCGCCCACGCCCATCATCCGGGCCGAGGTTCTTGCCGAATATCCAGCGATTGCAGATGTGCTGAAACCGATTTTCGAAAGCCTCGATCTTGTCACGCTGCAAGAGCTGAACGGGCGCATTCAGGTGGGCGGAGAGCCTGCTGAGGCCGTCGCGCGTGACTTTCTCAGCCGAGCGGCTGCTGACTGACCTTGGGACAATGATGCTTGCCCCCCGGCATCAGGTACTGTCTGCGCCCGGCGTGCTGTTCGCTGCTCTGGGCATGGGCGCGTTGCTGGTTCCTTATATGACAATCGCCAGCAACCGGATCGTTGCTGGTGACGGGATCAGGGTCTGGGATCTTGCCGCCCCTACAGTGATCTGGCCGGGTGTGACGGCTGTGGTTGCGGGGCTGTTGTTTGGTTTGCCCGACAAGATGACGCACACGAGACTTGCGGGTGCGGTGCTGGGGTTGTCGGGATTGCTGTTGCTGCTGATCGAGGGGGCCCCGGCGCTGTTGCAAGGCGCCGGTGCCTACGCCCGCGTCTCGCCAGCGGTTGGGTTCTGGTGCCTATTTGGCATATTCTTGCTGCTGGCCGCAGATGTTTTGGCTGGCATGGCACCGGGCCCGTTGATGCGGGCTGGATTGCTGGCATCGGCACTTAGCGCACTTGCGGCAGTTCTATGGTCCGGCGTGCTGTCGGATTTGTCCATCTTGCAAGAATACGCCAGCCGCCGGGAGGCGTTTGTTGCCGCAACATGGCAACATCTGGGTCTAGCCTTGGGGTCGCTGACCGCAGCGGCGGTGATCGGTTTCCCCTTGGGTATTCTGTGTCACCACCATGTGAAGTTGCGGAGTTCGACCTTGCCGATCCTCAGTTTCTTGCAAACCATTCCATCGCTTGCGATGTTCGGGCTGATGATCCCGATCCTGGCTTGGGTTGGGGCGACGGTTCCGGGCGCACAGGCGATGGGGATCGCCGGGATCGGTTTTGCCCCGGCGTTTTTGGCGCTGGTGCTGTATTCGCTGCTGCCCGTGGTGGGCAACACGGTCGCAGGACTTGCCGCCGCACCCGAGGCCGTACGCGACGCCGCCCGCGGCATGGGGATGACGCAGGCGCAGCGCCTGTGGCGGATAGAGCTGCCACTGGGCCTGCCGATCATCCTGACCGGGCTGCGCGTCGTGCTGGTGCAGAATATCGGCCTTGCGGTCATCGCCGGGCTGATCGGCGGTGGCGGATATGGGACGTTCGTCTTTCAGGGCCTGAACCAGACGGCGACCGATCTGATCCTGCTGGGTGCGCTGCCGACTGTGGCCCTTGCGCTGACGGCGGCGATTTTCATGGACATCATCGTTGACCTGACCCGCACAGTGCCGGATGCCCGAAATGATTGAAATCAAAGGCCTCACCAAAATATATGGTGACGTCAAAGCCGTCGATGACGTAACCATGACGGTGGAAACCGGCACGATCACCGTCATTGTTGGCACATCGGGGTCCGGCAAGACCACGCTTTTGCGCATGGTCAACCGGCTTGAAGAACCAACATCGGGCGAGGTTCGCATCAACGGCACATCGACGCTGTTGGTGCCGTCACACATCCTGCGGCGTCGCATCGGCTATGCCATCCAAGGGCATGGGCTGTTCCCACATCACACCGTGGCGCGCAACATCGCCGCCGTGCCCAACCTGCTGAACTGGCCGCGTGACAAGATCGCTGCCCGCGTCGATGAACTGCTGGAGTTGTTTTCGATGGACCCGGTTCAGTTCCGGGACCGCTATCCTGCTGATCTGTCCGGTGGCCAGCAGCAGCGCGTCGGTGTGGCCCGGGCACTGGCATCCCGACCCGACCTGATGCTGATGGATGAACCCTTTGGCGCGCTGGACCCGATCATCCGGGCCCGCGCGCAAGATGACTTGCGCCGCATTCAAAAAAAACTGGGGTCCACGATCATGCTGGTGACCCATGACATGGATGAGGCGATCCGCCTTGCCGACAAGATAGCAGTCATGGATGCCGGACGCTTGGTTCAATACGCCACCCCCGCCGAGATCATCACCCACCCCGCAACCGATTTCGTGGCTGACATGGTGGGCGATGTCGAACGCCCGTTGCGGCTTTTGTCGCTGATCCCGGTGTCACAGATCGTGGCCGATGGCCCTGCCGAAGGTGCTACCATCGCGTCAGACGCAAGCCTGCGCGACGCGTTGTCCGCCTGCTTGTGGACCGGTCGCTCAGCGGTCCCGGTGGAACGCGATGGCGTGCAGATCGGTCATGTAACGCTTGATGCGATCCGTGGGCGCGCGGAATTTCGGCCGTGAGGGTTGCAAATGCCCTGCGTCTGGCGGTGCTGGTCTTGTTGGTTGCACTGGTTGTCCGCCCGCAGTGGTTTGTGGTTGTCTTTGCGCCCCTTGCCCCCGCAGGTGGGCCGGTGATGTATGAACGCGCCTCTTTGTTGTCGCTGTCGTTGAACCATCTGGGTCTTGTGATCGCGGCATCGGGCGCGGCAACGCTGATGGCCGTGGCACTGGCTATTCTGGTCACGCGTCCGGCCGGGGTTGCCTTTCGTCCGCTGGTCCGCAGCATTGCCAACATGGGCCAGACCTTTCCGCCCGTTGCGGTGCTTGCTCTGGCTGTGCCGAGCCTGGGGTTCGGGTCGGGTCCAACTCTGGTCGCGTTGTTCCTTTATGGCCTGTTGCCAATACTGGAAAACGCCATCACCGGCCTTACAAACCTGCCCCGTGCCACGATGGAGGCTGCGCGCGGGATCGGCCTGTCACGCTGGCAAAGCCTGACGCGCGTAGAGATCCCCCTTGCGCTGCCGGTCATCCTGACAGGCATTCGCCTGTCTGTCGTCATCGCCTTGGGGACAGCCACGATCGGATCAACTGTCGCGGCCCGCACTTTGGGCGAGGTGATCATCGCGGGGCTGTTGACCAACAACACGGCTTTTGTTCTGCAGGGCGGGCTGATCGTGGGGCTGTTTGCCGTGCTGATCTATGATGCGATGATGCAAATCGAAGCGCGCCTTGGGCACGGCGCACGAATCTGATGCGAATTGTGTTGAAGCACATTGGGTTCAGAGCGATAGGCCTACCTGTCTGATGCTAATTCCCGATTGGCAATTGGCCGGGGCGGCCGGTTGAAGCAGGGACTACAGAAGCTGCTTTGCTTGGCGGCCCGCTTTGGGAAACGGTAATCCGCTATTGAGAATGAAAGCCAAGTATCCGCAACGAACGTCGTCAATATCCACATCGCAGACATGACTTACCAACATATGCTGCGATAAACATGAACGCCAATAACGCCCGGCTTCGACCTGCTCCTTGGCGAAACGGTGCTGTTCGTCGGCCAACAGGATTGTTGATTTTACCGTCATTTCGCGGACTCTCTTTGTCAGAAATTAATTCCAAGTAGCACCCGCATCAATCTCCGCCACAAGAGGAAAGGCGATTGGCTTCCGATGAAAAGCCCGATGACTGCCCTTTCGGCATCGAGGTAAAATACAGCTTAGTCAGTGACTTAGGAGTTTCTCTCTTTTGGTCTCAACCGCTGTCTGCAGCCATCGCAACGCAATGGAGGCCTCCATGAAGCCCCTGACAACCCTCGAAGAATTCTGCCTGAAGATCGCCGCGCACTTTGTCGCCGCCCGGGGCCGGACGCCCGCCACCCGCAGCCGTGAGCAATTCGCGACCCTGCCCGAGGCGCAGGCCTTTGGCGCCGCGATCGGCGACGGCCGCACCATGATCTACGCGGTCACCACCCTCGGGCATTCCGCCCACATCACCAACGCCTGAAGGAAGCCGATCTTGAAAACCAAAGCCCTCACCGCCGCGCAGATCGACACGCTTGCCCAGCGCCTTTCCGACGCGCCGATTGAACCGGCCACCAGCGCCAAGAAGGCGGGCGACAACTTCGCCCGCTTGCTGGCGGCAAGGATCGGCGCCAAGCGCGCGGCCGTCGCCTTTGCCTCGATCCTGACCGCAGACACTTTCGATCAGGCCGAGGCCCGACTGACTTTGGTGCTCGATTACGGCAACCCCGATCCTGCAGGCGAGCAGGCCCCGGCAGCAGAGGAAGAACCGAAGGCTGCGCCCGCTCCGGTTGTCGGCAAGCGCAAAGCCATTCTCGATCAGGCGCAGACCGGCGCGCTGCCGCAGGCCCCGGATTTCTCCAAACCGACCCACGCCCGGTTCCGCGCCAAGCTCGCCCAGATCGTGGCCTTGGCCGAGGCGGGCGACATCGCCGGTCTGCAGGCCCTCGAGATCAACCCGGTCTCGTCGAGCCCGAAGGCCATGGCGCGCTAGCGCGACCTCTGCGTGATCGCCATCGCCGCCCGCGCGCAGGTGACCGCATGAAAATCACCCGCGAGTTCTGCCCCGGCGATCGCTACGTCTATGATTTCGGGCTCTGTAGCTACGACAAGGGCTGGGCGCAGGTCGATACGGCGCAGGACGCGTCGTACTTTGGAACATGGGCCAACCCGACCCGCTTGATGATCTTCAACTATTGCGAGGGCGACACCACCTTGAAGAAGGCCGCGTCGCCTGAGGAGTTTGCTGCGGAACTGCGAGAGAGCGATGCTTAGAACCGGGCGCACGGATATGGACCGGCGCGGATCGATCCAGGGTTTGATCCGGCGATGAAGGCGGCGTTCGTTGCGTTGGTGCTGGAGGAAATGTTGCACTGAAGGGGTGGCGCTCGCCTTCGCCAGAGGTTGCCGAAACGATCAGTCCACATAACCCGCCAGACTGTCCGACGTTCAGGATTGGCTCAATGCACACCCCGCGCCCGCAACCGCTCCCCGGTGTGACGAGGCCACGTGACAGCATGGCGTCGCGGATTGTGTTGCTGATGGTGTTGGCGGGCAGGAACCGGTCGGAGTTGACCATGTGAGCGTAGAAGGCTGCCTTTTCGTCATCGCTGGGTCGGGATGCGTCATCGCGGCTGGGCTGCCGTTTGCCGATCGGGGGCTTGGCGGAGGCTGCCGCGATCTGCGCCTCGCGCTTGGCAGTGCGTTCCATCGCCCGGTCGAGGGCCTTGGGCCCATCGGGCGGGGCAGGGTGGTCCCTCCGGGTTTCGGTGGCGGTTTCGATGATCCGGTCCTCGGTGAGGCCAAGGTCGTCGATCCAGCGGCGCACATGGGTTTTGGCGGGCCAACCCTGCCACCAGACGGGCAGGGAGCCAATGGGATCGATGCCCAGCGCGTTCAGCAGCACTGCGAAGAAACGATCAAAAACGATCTCGCGCGCTTGCGCATCCTCCTCCTCCTTTACAGGTTTAGTTAAAGGTTCTCTTACAAGGTTATACTCCGGATTCCGGAGATGGCTTTGGGGAAAATCCGGAGATGGAACGCCCGGAAATCCGGAGTTGGCTCCATCTGGCGATTCCGGAGATGGGGAGCCGGTTTCTTCCATGATTTCAACAAAGCCGTCTCCGGATTCCGGAGTTGGCTTTTGCGGGAATCCCTGCTCGAACCCGAGGATATAGCGCGTCGGCAGACGCCGGTGGTTGTGCGGATTTTGGGTGCGGGTTCGGTGGATCAGGCCCAGTTTCTCCAGCGTGGCGAGATGATCGTTCAGGGCGGAGATCGACATTTCCGCGTCCTCGGCGAGCCGCGACTGCGTCGGGAAACAGCCGAAATCCGGGTTGTGCCGGTCGCAGAGAAACCACAGCACGATCTTGGTGGCAGGCTTCAGCCCGCGCTGCTGGATGGCCCAGTTGGTGGCAGCGTGGCTCATGGACGATCTCCGGACATGGAAAAAGGCCCGGTGATGAACACCGGGCCGGACAAGGTGGGGCGGGGTCGGAAACGCCTGGGTCAGGCGGTTCCGTGGCGGGGCAGGGCAGGGATTGTGGACGGTCGCGGTGTTGATCAGATTGCGGGCGCGCACTCAGACGCAGGGTGCGCACCTGCGAACCGCGCACC
>JANPBI010000305.1:0-5616 GCA_031430315.1 Rhodobacterales bacterium
GCCGTTCCTCGCGCAAGGGGCAAACATGGCGCTGGAGGATGCCTGGGTCCTTGCCGCGCGGCTCGCCGGGGCAGACACCGCGGCTGCAGGTATCGCGGCCTTTCAGGCGGCACGGCGCACGCGCTGCAGCCGCATCGTCGCCGCTGCAAATGGCAATGCGCGCGCCTATCACCTGACAGGCTTGCCCCGCATACTAGGCCATGCGGGGTTGCGGGCCGTCGGGGCGATCGCCCCAGGCCTGATGTTGCGGCGGTTGGACTGGCTTTACCGTCACGATGTGACCAAAGGTTAGGGGCGCTGCCCCCGGCGCGCGATGCACTCCGTCCCCGGGATACTTTGCGCAGTCAGAAAGGCCGGTCAGGCCGCAAGGTCAATCCAGACCGGCACGTGATCCGATGGCTTGTCGCCTGCCCGCACGGCCTTGTCGATCTGGCAATCGTTCAGAAGGTCTGCGGCTTGCGGGCTGAGCAGGTGATGGTCGATGCGGATGCCGTTGCCCCGTTCCCACGCGCCGGCCTGATAGTCCCAGAACGTATATTGACCGGGGGCAGAGTTACGCACCCGAAACGCCTCGGTCAGGCCAAGTGCTTGCAACCGACGGAACGCAGCACGGCTTTGCGGCAGAAAAAGCGCGTCCGTGACCCAGGCATCGGGCTTGGCGGCGTCCTCTCGCTGCGGAATGACGTTGTAGTCGCCGCAAAGGACCAGCGGCCTTTCCAAGGCCAGAAGATCCACCACCCGCGCCTGCATGCGCGCCATCCAGGCAAGCTTGTAGTCGTATTTCGGCCCCGGGGCCGGATTGCCGTTGGGCAGGTACAAGCCGCAGACGCGGACAGCTTTCGCGCCCAGCACCGTGGCTTCGATCCAGCGCGCCTGTTCATCCGCCTCGTCGCCGGGCAGGCCCCGCGTCACATCCTCTAGTGGCAGTTTCGACAGGATCGCCACGCCGTTAAATGCCTTTTGGCCATGGGTTTCGACCTGGTAGCCCATGCCTTCGAACATCTCGCGCGGAAAGACGTCGTCCTGCGATTTTATCTCCTGGAGACAGACGACATCCGGGTCGGCCTCGCGCAGCCACAGGGGCAAGGCCTCGATCCGGGCCTTGATGCCGTTGATGTTGAAGGTGGCGATTTTCATGGGGAACCCTCCGCTTGGCAAAACCTAGGCGGCACGGCGGCCCGGCACAAGATCACGCGGTCATGGCTAAAGAGGGGCCGACCGCGCGCCGCCACAGATTGTCGATTGCGCGCAGGGCTGCAGGGTCGAACCGGCCCAGTTCTTCCCAGTAGCGCCCCGATGCGACCATGTAGCCCAATTCGGCCTCGGCGGCATCCGCCCGGGCGGCAAGACCAGTGTCATAGGGCAGGGGCAGCGCCGTCAGCAGACCGCCCAGGCCAGTGTGCGGAAAGACTTGCCGAGTGGGCCCACTGGACAGATTGACCACGGCGCAGCCCTGCCGGGCGGCATGGACCATCAGCCGTGCGGACTTTGCCTCTAGCGATTGCAGAGTGACATCGGCGCGCAATGGATCCGGCGTCCCCCTGCCGTAGAAATGCGTGGCACCCTTTGCAGGATAGTGCAGGTCGCAGCCAAGGACCGCAAGGACACGCGGGCGAAAGGTGTGCAACACCCAATAGGCCGCGGTAAAGGCCATGGTGCCCCCGGCATAGACAAACCCGCCATAAGCATTCTGGGCGGGCACGAAGTCGTCATGCGTGACGATCGCCTGTCCCGGTCCCGCCAAAGGGCGGCGGTCTTCGGGAAAGTCCTGCGGATGCACCAGCGCGTCCCAGTCCGGGCGCACGCGCCAGGCGTTGTTGATCGCGACGACCTGGTCAAAGGGTGCGCGCGGCCAATGTCGGGCCAGTGTCACATTGGGGCCAGAGCCGAGCAGGAGAACGATGGACATTGCAGCAGGCCTTCATGGTTTCCGAGACGACGACATAGCGCGGGCGATCGCACAGGAAAGTGCTGTTGTCTGTTGGCGGCGGAATGCCACAGAGGAGCACCGGCATCAGGCCATTGCAATGGCAGGCAGTATTGGACTTGCTCTACGCTTCCGGCGCGGTAAACTTGGCCAATATTGCTGTTTCCTTTGACCTTTGCTGACACGCTGGATTTCAGGGTTTGCCATGAAAAAACAATTGATCGTCGTGGTGCACGGCGTAGGTGTGCGCGAAGCGGGGGTCGCCACGCAGAATTTGTCTGCGGCGCTGACCGAAAGCCTCTCAGCCGGTCTGGTTGCAGCTGATCCGTCGGTCTGGACGTTGAAATCAAGTGATGATCTGACCCTGTTGGAACCGGCCGAATATGGCCGCGGAACACTGCGTAAACCGTTTGGCGCGCACAAGCGCAGGCAGGAGCGAACGGTTGGAAAAGTTACGGACCACCGGATCATCGCCGATTACTACTGGGGGGATATCTCGGGAACAGGGTCTAGTCTGCTCCGTGTGATTTTTGGGTTCTTTAAGTTGATCCTTGGTTTGGCCCATGCGGTCCGCGAAAATGCACAGTCATCCTTTCCGGATTTGACAGGTCGACACCGACGGCTGCGCTGGTGGGCGGAAACGGCGGCCCTGACCATACACGGCCCGATTTTTGCGTTGAACATCATGCTTGTGTTCGGATTCCTGCTGGTCTCTCTGCCCGGCGGACTGAACGGACTTGGCCTATCGCCGCACGATGATCCTGCCCAGGCACTTTTGAACGTCGTATCCGCTCTGGGCCTTTCCGTATCCGGCCTGCTGTTTTTCCTGATTTTCAGGAAAGCGCCCCTGTGGTTGCAATGCCTGGTGGCCGTCATCGTTGCCATAATCGTTGCCGGACTTTGTGTTGCGCTATGGACGCACGAGTTTGCAGCAGACAGCCCGATAAGAGCGGACGGCGCGTTTGCAGCCATCGCGGTCAGCTCGGTCATTGTGGCTTCTATCGCCGCTGGGGGTTCATTCCTGATCAAAGGATCAATCTTCTTGACGCGCCATCTTGGCGGATGGCTTGTCCTTGGTGGACTGATGCTGGCGTTGTCCATGCTTTTGGAATGGCTGGATTTCGACATCTTCGGACTGATCGCAAGTCTGGATGACCTGGCGCGCCAACTGAACTGCGCGTGGACGGGCGAGCATCTCGCCAACTGCAAGGCAAGCCTTACCGGGTTTTTCCTGCATGGGATGCGCCTGACATCTCTGATGATCTTTTGCTGGTTTTATGTGTTTGTTGCGGCCATTGTTCTTGGCTGGGCGACGTTCGTCCAAGGCATCGGGCCACTGCCATTTCCGCGGTCGCGTTCGGTCGCCGTGCAAGCGCTGGCTTTGATGTCGGCATTGTGGATTTTGGTGTTGGGAGCCGTCTGGGGGACGCTGCTTCAGGCTATTCCATCAGATGCCGTTTCACGAGGCTTGGTTTCAGACGTCGCCATCGAAACGACAGACCCGACGAGAATTCTCGTCAGTTCGGTCATGCGGGCGCTGATCCCGGCAATTTGCGCGCTCTTGTTGGTTGGACTGGTCAGTTCAGTCGCCTACTTTCACCAACGTCGGCAGCTAGCGTCCTTAGATCCGCTGACTTATCTGGATGGGTCCGCCGACACCCGCGCAGAGCAAGGGCGACTCATTTTCTCCGGAGCCTCTCTGTGGCTGCTCGCCTTGTTCTTTGGGCTTATCGCCGTTTTGATCGTCGGATCGTACTTGGCCGCTGAACAGCATAGCGTGTGGGCGAGTACACTTATTGAAACACTGGGGCTCGCAAAAATCGTCGAAGCACGAAATGGACTGGTGACATTGACTGGTCCCATGCTGGGCCTGATTGCTGGCGTCATCGGGATTGCCGTCAGTTTTGGGCCCCGGACTCTGGCGCGCGGGATCGATATCGCGACGGACATCCTCACATATCTCAACGATTACTCGTGGTCGTCCAACGAGATCGTCGCCTACGCAGCCAACGGGGTACCCGTAAGAAGAGGGACATCAACACGAACATTTCTCGAGCGTTGGGTAGGATTGCGGACGTCCCCTCCACCGCAGACAGAACCGCAAGGTTATTGGTTGCGTCACCGCATCCAGGATCGGCTATCCGTTCTTGTCGACCGGTTGATCCAGAACGAAAGTCCGGACCATCTTGTGATCGTCTCCCATAGTCAGGGAACAGTGATCGCAATGGACGTGATTGCACGCAAAGGTGCGGCCTGGCGTGCCAAACTGAAGTCTCAGGGGAAGCTAGGCCTTGTGACCATGGGTTCGCCCTATACCCATATCTACAACTGGTATTTTCCTGAAAGCTTTGTTGCGCATCGGACGCGTCACGGCGAAAACGATAGCCTTTGGCCAGCCACTGCTGGGGGAAGTCTTGCGTTCTGGATCAATATTTTCCGCGTTGATGACTTTGTCGGCACGCATATTGATGCACAGAGGAACAATAGTTCCCTGCCAGATAAACCCCAGTTTGAATGGCCGCAGGAAAAACCTGTCGCTATCAACGGCCATACTGACTATTGGACAGACGCCAATGTCTTTCCGCTGTTGCAGGAAGCCCTAAACTTCTAAAATCACATCGCAAACGATGTGCCGCAGCCGCAACTTGAACTTGCGTTCGGGTTTTCCACAACGAACCGCGCGCCGATCAGCTCGTCGGTAAAGTCGATCACCGCATTGGCCAGAAACGGCAGCGAGACCGCGTCGACCAGAACCTTGTGCCCGGCACGTTCCAGCACCAGATCATCCTCGGCGGGGTCGTCCAGCTTGATCTCGTACTGGAACCCCGAACAGCCGCCGCCTTCGACCGCGACGCGCAGGGCGCGGGTCTGGCCGGTCATCTGGGCAATTTCGGCCAAACGAGCATAGGCACGGTCGGTCACGCGGGGCGGCAGGGTCAGGGTGGCGGTGGTCATCGGGGATCATCCCTATCCATAAGGGTCTGCAATGAATATAGGGAAAGCCAAGCACTTCAACAAGGACGGATGCCGGTGACGCTTGCCCCCTATGCCTGCCAACCTGAACGGTCACGTGGCCGGTTGCATGCGGAAGGCATGTCGTCTTTTCGCAGCCCGTTTCAGCGCGACCGTGACCGGATCATCCATTCATCGGCGTTTCGGCGGTTGAAACACAAGACGCAGGTCTTTGTGGAACACGAAGGCGACTATTACCGCACGCGCCTGACCCACACGATCGAAGTGGCGCAGGTGGCGCGCACCATCGCGGGCGTGTTGGGGCTGAACACCGACCTTGCCGAGGCCATCGCCCTTGCCCACGATCTCGGCCACACGCCCTTTGGCCATACCGGCGAGGATGCGTTGGGCGCGCTGATGGCCCCCTATGGCGGGTTCGACCACAACGCCCAAGCCCTGCGCATCGTCACGCGCCTCGAACGCCACTACGCCGACTTCGACGGGCTGAACCTGACCTGGGAGAGCCTCGAGGGCATCGCCAAGCACAACGGCCCGGTCACCGGCCCCAATGCCGATGAAAAGCACGCTGGTCCCTGGCCCTATGCCTTGGCCGAGGTGAATGCCGAATGGGACCTGGAACTGTCGACCCATGCGTCCGCCGAGGCGCAGGTGGCCGCAATCTCAGATGACGTCGCCTATTCCCATCACGACCTGCATGACGGCCTTCGCTCCGGCCT
>JANPBI010000306.1:0-2256 GCA_031430315.1 Rhodobacterales bacterium
CTGGTGCCGCGAGCAGCACCGCCAACGTCGCATCGCTTGCCGCAATCCGCCAATCGAGGGTCTGCTCTCGGCTGGCCACCTCTGGCTCGAACAACAGGCGCAGGTCCTCGAAATCCACGGTCCTCAGAGGCTGTCCAGTCCGGTCCAGCCTGTTCTGGTCAAGGATGGCGCGCGCCACGTCGCGCATGTGTTTCAAGCCGCGCAACATCAGATTGCCGGACTCGCGCACGACTTCGGGCCGGTCGGCATAGGTCACGATGGTATCGGCGGCATTCAACAACCCGCCCAGCGGATTGTTGATCTCGTGTGCCAGCGAAGAGGACAGACGGCCAAGGCTCACGAACCGCTCGCGTTCTGCCAGCCGCCGCTCTGCCTCGGCGCGTGCTTCAACGGCGGTGGTCATGCGGTTGTAGGTGGTAATCAGCCGGGCAAGGCCGGGATCGCCGCGCGGGATATCAGCCTCGGCAATCGGGCGCGGCACGCCTTCGGTGGCATCCATCGCGCGAACCAGCGTGCCCACGGGGCGCAGGATACGGGCCACAGCGAGCCAGCCTGCAAACGTCAGCACGACGGTCGCGGCGGCATTGCCAAACAGCAGCCAAAGAGAGACCTGGCGACGTTCTGCAAGAAGGTCGGTCACATCCAGTTCGGTGACAATGCGGCCAACATCTCGTCCCTGGTACTTCAGGGGCGACATCACCCGCAACACCGGATCGCCGGTCATCGTGACCGCCTCCGGCCTCACCGCACCTGCCACATAGGTTCCGATCTCGCTGCCGACCGGGGCACGTTTCGGATCGCTTGCGGCCAGCACGCGCCCGCGTTCGTCGGCGACGACCGTTTGCAGCAGACGCTGCCCGCCTGATGCCGCCTGTGCCCGCTCGAGGATGTCGTAGACTTCCCAGACATCCTGCCGCAGCACGAACGGCCCCAAGGCAACCGACAGTCCTTCGACATGCAACTGTGCGGTTTCGACCAGACGGGCATCCTGGACCCGCCGCAGGGCGGTCAGAACGCCCTGACTTGCCACGAGGCCAAGCACGATCATCAAGGTGGCGGTAACGACCGGAACGCGCAACGTGACCGGAAGGTTCTGGAACCAGGCGGGGCTCATGGGTTGCCCTTCAGGATCGCCATGCGTTCTGCGATGCCGTCGAAAAGCGATGGTACTGCGCGCACGACTCCATCAAGGAACAGCAGGGCGAGGGCAGCGCGACCAGATTGTGTTTCCGAAAGGCCAAGCAGCGCGGACCCGCAAGCCTCCACGACCGGATCGCGGCTTCGATCAGCGCGGGTGACGAACGGGGGAAATCCCAGCCACTCGGACCGGGCGATAATCCGGGTGCGCGCCGTCAATTCGGGTTCGACCTTGCTCAGCACCTCCCAGACATAGCCATCCACACTGCCAGAACGCGTCAACCCGCCAGCCACCGCGCGCACGACATTGCGGTGACCGAAGGTGAAGATCGTGCGGGAAAAGAACGTCTCCGGGCTCTCACCGAGACCTGCAAGGTCAGAGGCGGTAACCAGAAAGCCGGAATTGCTGTCCGGGTCGGAAAAGGCATGCGTGCCGCCGCGAAGGCCGCCGAGATCCTGCGCCGGGTCGTCTGCCGCTGCGATGAGGTAAGATTGATACAGCGGTTGCCCGTTCCAGACCGGCACGCCCAGTAGCGATAGCTCGGCCCGGTGCTGCAGATAGGGATAGCCGCAGGTCCAGGCCGCATCGACGGACCCATCCAGCAGGGCCCCGGTGATTTCCTGATAGGTCCGGCGCTGTACAAGGTCGATGTCGCGTCCCATCCCTTCGGAAAGGGCTGACTGAAGGCTGGAAATCACGGCAGCGTCGTTGTCGAGGAAAACCGGGGTCAGGGCAAACCTGACAGCCGTCGGCGATTGCGCATGCACAACCGGAGCAGCCAGAACGCACGAACCAGCAAGAAACGCTCGTCGTGTGCAATGCATCGGTCCACCGCCTCCCTGAAAGCAAAGGCTAACCTCTTGCCTCGGCTTGGGGCAACGCCTCAATCGCTGGTCGACCCAGTGTGGTTGGCACGTCCGATTGCAGTCCCGACCAAAAATGCGGCACCCCCGACCCTGGCAAATTGCCTGAACTCGCGCGGTGGCCGTCCGACTGTGGTTTTGATGCAGATCAGGGACGTTCATCCCACTACATGCCATTTATGGATGGGCGACGACGACAGGCACCGGAGGTCTCTCATGCTGGAATACAAGGTCACCGCGCGCAGGATCGACAGC
>JANPBI010000307.1:0-18462 GCA_031430315.1 Rhodobacterales bacterium
GCACATCACGGCGTCACCCCGGGCCATGTGGTGGTGGGCGAAGGGATCGACGGCCTTTTGGGCATGACCGTGCGCCTGATGGTGGGTGAGGGGGATGTCGCAGTCACGTCGGCAGGATCCTATCCCACCTTCAACTTTCACGTCGCGGGCTTTGGTGGCAGGTTGGTCCGGGTGCCTTACCGCAATGATCACGAAGACCCCACCGCGCTGCTGGATGCGGCACGAACCCATGCGGCAAAGATCGCCTACCTTGCCAACCCTGACAATCCGATGGGCAGCTGGCATTCCGCCGCGACGGTGGAGGCGATGATCCGCGCCCTGCCGGAAAGCACGGTGCTGATCCTGGACGAGGCCTATGCAGATCTTGCCCCGCCCGGCGCAATTCCGGTCATCGACCCCAACACGCCGAACGTGATCCGGATGCGCACCTTTTCCAAAGCGCACGGGCTGGCGGGTTTGCGGGTTGGCTATGCGCTGACAAACCCGTCGTTGGCCAAAGCCTTTGACAAGGTGCGCAACCACTTCGGGCTTGGGCGATTGGCGCAGGCGGCGGCATCGGCGGCACTCGGCGATCAGGCACACCTTGCAATAGTGCAGGCGGCAATTATCGCGGCACGGGCGCGGGTGGGTGCGATTGCTAGTGACCATGGGCTTGCCGCCCTGCCATCGGCCACAAACTTCGTCGCCGTGGACTGCGGGCGCAACGGCGACTTTGCGCGCCGCGTGCTGGCAGAACTCGTGCAGCGGGGCATCTTTGTCCGGATGCCCGGCATCGCCCCCTTGGATCGCTGCATCCGCGTCAGCCTGGGACCGGATGCAGCGCTTGATGTATTCGCAACCGCTTTGGGCCCGGCGCTAAAAGCGGCCTCGGTCTAGCATCAGGGGTGGCAGTTCCCCCAAGGCGGGGCCTAGCGACGGAGCCGCCCCGGCACGGGCCTCGGCAGCACCAAGCCGCGGGATCGGGTCTGGCGCAGGCGCGGCCCGGTCCGTCGCGATGAACGCCGGTATCGCTTTGCCGTCGTCCAGCGACCGGCGGAATACCAGCAGGTTTTGAAAGCTGGTCTTGGTCCCCGTCAGCCCCGACCGCTCATCGCAAGGCAGCGTATCGGCGCGGACATATTCCCATCCTTCGGTGGCAAGGCCATTCATCAAGGACTGCACTGCATAAGCAAAGCGGTCCTCGGTCGTCTTTGCGGTGCGCGCCTTTTCACCACGGCGCGGCGCGGGCACGACCTTGTATTCATAGTTCTGAGCGGACATCGGCATTCCTTGTGACGCCTGAAGTGACAGGCAAGAATAAGTTCTGCTTGGCCCCGCGCCAAGTCGCGTTTGCGGCATCGGCGGCGGCGCGTCTCAGGCTTTGGCAAGCGCCTCTGCCACCAGCGCGTTCACGACCGCCGGATTGGCCTTGCCGCCAGTGGCTTTCAGAACCTGTCCGGTGAACCAGCCCGCGAGTTTGGCGTTGACCTTGGCCTTTGCCACCTGGTCGGGGTTGGCGGCGATCAGTTCGGCCAAAGCGGACTCGATCGCGGCGGTATCGGTGACCTGTTTCATCCCGTGCTTCGCGGCAAGCTCTACCGGATCGCCGCCTTCGGTCCAGACCAGTTCAAAAAGGTCTTTGGCCATCTTGCCAGATATTTCTCCCGATCCGATCAGGTCGAGCACTCCGCCCAGCTGGGCCGCGCTTACCGGGCTGTCGGCAACCGTCCTGCCCTCTTTGTTCAGCCGCCCGAAGAGTTCATTGATCACCCAGTTTGCTGCCTGCTTGCCATCGCGACCCTTGGCGACGGTCTCAAAGAACGCCGCGTTCTCCAGATCGGCGGTCAGCACGTTGGCATCGTAGTCGGTCAGCCCATAGTCACCCATGAACCGCGCCTTTTTCGCATCCGGCAGTTCCGGCATGGACGCCGCAATGTCGTCCACCCAGGCCTGCTCGATTTCCAGCGGCAACAGGTCGGGGTCCGGAAAATAGCGGTAGTCATGTGCCTCTTCCTTGGACCGCATGCTGCGCGTTTCGCCCTTGTCGGGATCGTAAAGGCGGGTTTCCTGGACGATTTTGCCGCCATCCTCCAGAATGGCAATCTGGCGACGGGCTTCATAATCAATGGCTTGCGTCATGAACCTCATAGAGTTCATGTTCTTGATCTCGCAGCGCGTTCCCAAGTGAGAAAAGTCCTGCGCCGCCTGATACTTCTCGTACTGGCCCGGACGGCAGACCGACACGTTCACGTCCGCGCGCAGGTTGCCATTCTGCATGTTGCCATCGCAGGTGCCGAGATAGCGCAGGATCTGGCGTAGTTTGGTGACGTAAGCCGTCGCCTCTTCGGCGCTGCGGATGTCGGGGCGGCTGACGATCTCCATCAGCGCGACGCCAGTGCGGTTGAAATCGACGAAACTCATCGTCGGGTCCATGTCGTGGATCGATTTGCCCGCATCCTGTTCCAGATGGATGCGTTCGATCCGCACCAGCCGGGCGACACCGGGGGACAGTTCCACCAGCACTTCACCCTCGCCCACGATGGGGTGATACAACTGGCTGATCTGATAGCCCTGCGGCAGGTCGGGATAGAAATAATTTTTGCGATCAAAGGCGCTGACAAGGTTGATGCGCGCCTTCAGCCCCAAGCCCGACCGTACTGCCTGTTCGATGCAAAACGCGTTGATGACCGGCAACATCCCCGGCATCGCCGCGTCCACAAACGCCACGTTGGAATTGGGCTCCGCCCCAAAAGTGGTCGACGCGCCGGAAAACAGCTTGGCGTTTGACGCCACTTGGGCGTGGATTTCCATCCCGATGACCAATTCCCAGTCATGCTTTGCCCCCGCGATCACACGGGGTTTTGGGGCAGTATATGTCAGGTCGAGCATGGCGGCATCCCTGCTGGTTTTCCCTGCATTACAAAGCCGAGCCTCCTGCGGCAAGGGAAAGAAGTGGCGGATCCCTGCCGATTGTCAGGCGGAAAGGTTGCAAGCACGATAGCCAACGGCCAGTGAGGGTGGGTCGCACATACTGGTTGCGGCGCTGCCAGATGAGACAATGATGCGTTTTTCCACCCTTATCGCCCCCTTTCTTTTGTCCCTGACAGCGGGATGTGTTGGTGCAGGCGGCATGGGTGGCTCGGGTTCTCAGACGGCAGTGTTGCCGGTCATGCGTTGGGATCACCGGCCCGAGGCGGATCAATGGACTGCTGCCACGTTGAACGCCGTGGCGCGCCACGACACGGCCCTGGCAGACGATGTGCCCGCCGATATCGGCACGTGGTGCCCCGGCTACGCCAAAGCAAGCCTAGAGGAACGCAGGATTTTTTGGGTCGCGCTGTTGTCGGCCCTGGCCAAGCACGAAAGCACCTGGAACCCGCAGGCCTCGGGCGGGGGCGGCAGATGGATCGGTCTGACGCAGATCGCGCCCAGCACCGCGCGCGGCCATGGGTGCCAGGCGACGACCGTTTCGGAATTGAAGGACGGTGCCGAAAATCTGGAATGCGCGGTCGAGATTGCCGCCGACAAGGTGGCCAAGGATGGCTTGGTCGCTGGCAGCGGAAATCGCGGACTTGGGCGCGACTGGGCACCGTTCCGGGCCGATTCGAAAATGGCCGACATGGCGGCATGGACCCGCGCGCAAAGCTATTGCCAGGGCTGACGCGCCTCGCGCCTAAGGCTTGTATATATATTTGACCTCGTCCAGTGCATCGCCCTGCTGCGCCGACAGTACCCCACTGTTGGCCTCTGTGACGTCGCGCAAGACCATCATCATGGTCTCGAATCCCGCCACCCCTTTCATCTTGGCATAGCGCCGAACCAGCCGTGTAAAGCCCGGTTGCGCCCCGTGGGACTCCGTTACCAGCCAACGCCCAAGGATCAACGCTTCCTTGGCCTTGTCGTGGTCCATGTTCAGGCGGGACTGCAGGCTGCGAACCAGGCTGTTTTGCTGGTCGATGCTGGGCAAGCCGCCCAGTTCCAGAAATGCCATCGCAGCACCGGCCACCGCGATGTCGGTGTCGTCCAGACTTTCGACCGGGTGAATGTTCAGGCGACGACGAAATCCAAATCGCCGCGCGGCCGCTGCGACATCAGACGCCACACCCGAAAGCTCGCGGGTGATTTCGGCCGCGTTGCGTGCACGCTGTACCCAGAAATAGGCGGCCCCGATCAGTGCCAATAGTCCCAGAATAAACGGCATGATCCCCTCGTCTGCTCGGCCTAAACTGCAAAATCACTATGGCCGTAAAATGGCGTCAATTCATCAAGAACCCGCCTGCATGCGCTGCACCATTTCGGCCAGATCACGGCTAAGACCCGGAACGGCGCGAATGCGGCCTAACGCGTCGGCCATGGCCCCCCTGCGAACGACATCATAGCGCGGCCAGATCTCGAACGCGGTCGACATGCGTGCGGCGGTCTGCGGGTTCAGGGGATCAAGCTTAATCAGCCAGTCGGCAACGAACCGATAGCCCGAACCGCCTGCGTGGTGAAAACCCGCGTGGTTGCCTGACACTGCCCCGATCAAAGACCGGAAACGGTTGGGGTTCTTCCAATTGAACAAAGGATGCCTCGTCAGACCTTGCGCGACCGCCACCACCTGGTCGGGCGCGGCGAACATCACTTGCATTGAAAACCATTTATCCATGACGTTGGCATTGTCGGACCAGCGCGCCGCAAACTGGGCCACCGCGTCCTGTCCCTTGCCAATATCGAGAAGGCTCGCCATTCCCTCGATCTCATCGGTCATGTTGTTGGCGCCAGCAAAGAGCCGTGTCGCTGCGACGCCGTCATCGATTAACGAAAGATAAGCCACCGCCGCGTTACGAAGCGCCCGCCGCCCACCAGCACGCGCGTTGGGACTGAATGGTCCCGGTTCGGCCATCATCTCGACCAACCCCGGCAGTCCTGGGGCCAGATGTCGGGCAATGGCCTGCCGCGCGGTCCGGCGCGCGGCAAATATTCCCGCAGGGTCAGGGACATGCCCGGTTTCATGCAGCGTTTGTGCCATGTCGTCATCTGAGGGCAGACGCAGGCATAGCGCACGGAAGGCAGGATCAAGTGCTTCGTCCAGCGCCACCCGGTTCAGCGCCGACAGCCAGTCCGGGCCAGGGGACGTGCCTTTCGTGATCATGCTGAGCAGAACGTCCTTGGCCAGCGCCCGACCTGCCTCCCACTTTTTGAAGGGATCGGTGTCGTGGGCCAAAAGGAACGCGCGTTCTTCGGAACTGACCACCCGGTCTAGCACCACGGGCGCGGAAAATCCCCGCAGGATCGACGGGATCGGTCGGCTGGCGAGGCCTCTGAAAGCAAAGCTTTGCTGCGCCTCGGTCATCTCGAGCACTTTAGTCGGCACCACTTCGTCCCCGTTGGGGTTCAACAGCCCGACGGCGATGGGCAAGACCTTGGGATGCTTGACCGGCTGGCCTGGGGTGGGCGGGTTTTCCTGGGTAAATGTCAGCGTATAGGTGCCGTCTTGCCAGTCGTCGCTGACGTTCAGACGGGGCGTTCCCGCCTCGGAGTACCAGCGCTTGAACTGCGAAAGGTCGCGGTCCGTCGTATCCTCGAAAACCTTCAGCCAGTCTTCGATGGTTGCCGCATCCCCGTCGTGGCGCGTGAAGTAAAGGTCGAGCGCGCGGGCATAGTCGGCATCGCCCACGAGCCGCTTGAGCATACCGATGACTTCGGCACCTTTTTCGTAGACGGTCGCCGTGTAGAAATTATTGATCTCGACAAAGCTGTCGGGACGCACCGGATGCGCCAACGGCCCCTGATCCTCGCGGAACTGACGGGCGCGCAGGGTCAAGACATCCTCGATGCGCTTGACAGCATGACTGCGCATGTCGCCGCTGAATTGCTGGTCGCGAAAGACCGTCAGCCCCTCTTTCAGGCACAGTTGGAACCAGTCGCGGCAGGTGATCCGGTTGCCCGTCCAGTTGTGGAAATACTCATGCGCGATGATCGCCTCGATCCGGGCGAAGTCGTCGTCGGTGGCGGTCTCGGGCGACGCCAGAACGTACTTCGAGTTGAAAATGTTCAACCCCTTGTTCTCCATTGCGCCCATATTGAAGTCATCGACGGCCACAATGTTGAATACGTCCAAGTCGTATTCCCGCCCGTAGACCTGTTCGTCCCAGGCCATGGACCGGATCAGGCTGTCCATCGCATAGGCACAGCGGTCCTGGTCGCCGTCTCGCACCCAGATGTTCAGCGCAACATCTCGGCATGACTTTGTTCGAAACCCCGCTGAATGCGCGACCAGATCGCCTGCGACCAGCGCGAAAAGATAAGCCGGTTTCGGCCAGGGATCGGACCATTCTGCCCATCCCTTGCCCTGCCCCGTCAGGTTGCCGTTGGACAACAGCACTGGCAGGTCGGATTCGACGCGGACACGGAACGGCGCCATGACATCCGGGCGGTCGGGATAATAGGTGATCTTGCGGAAACCTTCAGCCTCGCATTGCGTGCAATACATGCCGCGCGACATATAAAGACCTTCAAGGGCCGTGTTGGCCTCGGGCGCGACCTCGACTTCGGTTTCCAGCACGAACGGACCATGGGGCAAATCTTTCGCGGCGATGGTCAGAGATATTGCATCGACCTGCGGCGTTACCGCGACGCCGTTGATCTGGCACGACACAAGGCCCAATCCTTCGCCGTCCAGCCGTAAATCTGCCCCGTGCACGCCGTGCGGGTTCGCCTCGATCTCCATCCGCGCCGAAACCCGCGTGGCCACGGGCGACAACTTGAACGTCAACGCGACCTGACGCACCAGATAGGGATAAGGCTGATAATCGGATAGGTGGATGGTTTTGGGGGAAAGAT
This sequence comes from Rhodobacterales bacterium, assembly GCA_031430315.1. Lineage (GTDB taxonomy): Bacteria > Pseudomonadota > Alphaproteobacteria > Rhodobacterales > Rhodobacteraceae > JAJNPS01. The sequence goes on from JANPBI010000307.1 coordinate 6,805, forward strand.
CGGACACGGGGGGCCTGCCTTGCTGGAACCGGATGTGGCGGGGAAACGTTACCCCGCTCAGAAGCCAGCTTCAACGCAATGCAAAGGATTCCCCCCAATGTCCGCACCACGCACCAACATCGAGACCCAAAAGCGCTGGCATCGCGCCCCCCTCATCGGGATGACCGTGGTCGTCGTCTTTGCGCTGGGGCTGTTGTTCTGGCAGATGGTAAAGGTGGCCGACGAGGGTACGCCGCAAGACAGCGGTGCCTCTGAAATTGACGGTCGGACCGGCGAACCCGTACCCGGCAGCGACACCCCGCCGGGAGACTTGCCCGCGACCCCCGACAGCGACCTGCCGCCGGTGGAAATCCCGACCCCCGCCCCCGATGTCGAGATCCCGCCCGTACCCGCCCCTACGACGAATACGCCCTGATCGGGCAACCTTGGCTTTACGAATCCGCGCGAGCCGCTACATACATGTTCCATGAATGTTCTAATGTGGTTCAAACGCGACCTGCGGGTAGTTGACCATGCGGCGCTGGCCAGGGCGGCCTCGCTCGGTCCCGTTTTGCCTGTCTATATCGTGGAACCGGACTATTGGGCCTTGCCCGATACCGCTGCCCGCCAGTGGCAAGCCGTCTCTGAAGGCTTGGCCGACCTGCGCGCCGATCTTGCCGCCATCGATGGCACGCTGGTGATCCGCACCGGCGATGCGGTCGATGTGCTGGAAAGGCTCTGCCGCCAGCACCTTGTCGGCCGCATCGTCAGCCACGAGGAAACTGGCAACCTTTGGACTTATGGCCGCGATCGCCGCGTTGCAGCCTGGGCGCGCGGTGCAGGCATCCCGTGGGACGAGGTGCCGCAATCGGGCGTCGTGCGCAGGTTGCGCAGCCGTGATGGCTGGGCCGCCCAGCGCGACGCTTTCATGCGAGACGATGTTGCGGGGATGGACGGCCTAACATTCGTGCAACGCATCGAACCGGGCCCGATCCCGACAGCCAAGGCGTTGAACCTTCGCCCCGATCCCTGCCCCCATCGCCAGAACGGAGGGCGCGTCCAAGGTCTGGCGTCCCTGGAAAGTTTCCTGAACCTGCGCGCCGGGCCCTACCGCGCCGCCATGTCGTCACCTCTGACGGGCGAACGCGCCTGTTCGCGGCTTTCGGTGCCACTTGCTACTGGAGCTTTGTCCATGCGTGAGGTTGTGCAGGTCACGGCTGCACGACAGGCACTGCGCCCTGGCGGCGGGTTCGGCCCATCCTTGCGCAGTTTCCAGTCCCGCCTCGCCTGGCGTGACCATTTCATCCAAAAGCTTGAAGATCAGCCCAGCATCGAACGTCGCGCGCTGCACTCTGCAACCGACGCCTTGCGCCCCCGCACCCCAGACGCCGCACGCCTTGCGGCCTGGTCGGCGGGCGAAACTGGCCTTCCCTTTGTCGATGCCTGCATGCGCTATCTGGCGGCAACCGGGTGGCTGAACTTTCGCGCACGTGCGATGGTGATGTCGGTCGCGTCCTATCACCTCTGGCTCGACTGGCGGGCTACGGGGACGGTGCTGGCGCGGTTTTTCACCGACTATGAGCCCGGCATTCATTGGCCACAGGTGCAGATGCAATCGGGCAGCACCGGCATCAACACGCCGCGCATCTACAACCCGATCAAGCAGGGGTTGGACCAGGACCCAAAGGGCGTCTTTACGCGCCGGTGGTGCCCGGAACTTGCACTGGTGCCGGATGCGTTTCTGCAAGAACCATGGAAATGGTCGGGCGCAGGCGGCCTTCTGGGCTATCGCTATCCCGAACCCGTCATCGACGTGGCCGAAGCCGCCCGCGCGGCCCGAGATGCGGTCTGGGCCGTCCGCAAGGCACCCGCCTTTGCTGCAGACGCCGCGCGCATCGTCGATCGCCATGCCAGCCGCGTTGACGGAACGGGCCGGTTCGTCAATGACAGGGCACCTACCGGACGCAAGCGAAAACCTGCTCCAACGGCGCAGATGGTACTGGACATCTGACATGGCAAAGATGGTCAAGAAAGGCGATCTGCCGAGCAAGGTCTGCGCGACCTGCGGCAAGCCCTTTGCCTGGCGCAAGGCCTGGGCCCGGGTCTGGGACGAGGTGCGCTATTGCTCCGACCGGTGTCGGGCGGCCAAGGGCAAACGGCCTGTCGACAAGCCCGGCAACTGACCGGGCCTAATTTGCCAGTCGGTTGGCCAAGCGCCCTAAGAGTCTTGGTCCTGCACCCCTTGCTGTTGCCGAACCTAGCCTTCGCGCGCCATGCGTTCGCGGCGTTTCAGTTCGGCGGCACTTGGGTTCGGCAGCTCGAAGGTTCCCAGCGGCACTTGCCCCGCCGGCTCATAGGTTGCGATGATCACGCCGGTTGACGAGGTCTGTGCGTCGACCAGCGTCATTCCCGCCGATGGCGTCCCCTGCCCGAACAGCCGCTTGCCCGATCCAAGGATAACGGGAAACGTCATGATCATCATGCGGTCGATCAGACGGGCGGCCAGAAGCTGCGGATAAAGCGAGGAGCTGCCCTGGATCAGCAGATCAGGGCCCGAACTTGCCTTGACCTCGCGAACAGCGTCGATGTCGCCCAAGCGGTGGCTGTTCTCCCATTCCCAGATGTCATTGCCCCGGCTCAGGACATACTTCGCCGCTTTGGTGAATGCCGGGCCAATGGGATCGTCCTTTGGCACATAGGGCCAATGTGCGGCAAAGATTTCATAGGTCTTGCGGCCCAGCAGCAAATCGAAGGGCGCTGCGAAGATGCCGCCCATGGCTTCTCCCATCTTGTCATCCCATTGGGTTGCAGCCCACCCGCCAAGATCAAATCCGCCGGTGGGGTCCTCGGGTGGGCCGCCGGGTGCTTGCATGATGCCGTCCAACGACTGAAATACGCCGCCAGTGATCTTGCGCAATTGCCATCTCCCTCTCAGATCACTCAGCGCCGATAAAGCGCGCCAGTTTGCCCAAAGTCTGCAGGCCCAGTTCGACCGCATGGTAGCCCTTGGCGTCGTGGTATTCCTTGACGGTGTTCATCACCATGTTCAGGGTCAACCTCGTCGCGTCCCCCACGGGTTCGAATGTCGCCAGTGCATCGGCGTGTTTGGGTCCGTTCTCGCCCCAAAGCAGCGTGTATTCGATCCGTTCGTAGGGCACGACGCGGACCAGGCGATGGTGGTTCGGGAAAACCGTTCCATCAGGCGCGATCATGTCAAACACCCATTCGCCCCCTTCGCGCAGGTCTATCCGTTTGGTCTTGCAGGAAAAACCATCCGGCCCCCACCACTTCGGCAAGGTTTCGGGATCCATCCAGGCCCCCCAGACCAGAGCCACCGGAGCCTTGATCAGGCGCGAGATGACCAGCGTGCGGTCAGATGTGTCGATCATCATTTCAATCCCTGGGCATAGGCGTCCAGCTGGTCTGCCACGGTGCCCCAGCCAGTGGTGAAGCCCATCTCTTCGTGCTTTTTGGCGTCAGCTTCGGTTCGGTGCCGAGCGGTGACATGGTATAGTGTGCCACCTTCGTGGTCCGACAAGTCAATAGTTGCCGTGAACCCCAGCCCCGGCTCGGCCACCGGCTGGAAATCCGCCATCATCAGATCGGTGAACGCGAACCGGCGGTCCATGATGGCATCCAGAACGCAACCACGGCTGGGGATGGCGGCCCCGTCGACATGCATGGTGCTGTCGAACTGACCGCCCGGACGCAGATCAATCACGATGTCGCTGATGGCATGCGGCTTTGGCATGAACCAGTGGACCATATGCTCCGGCGTGGTCCAGCAGGAATAAATCAGGTGGCGCGGTGCCTTCAGCACGCGCTTCAGGATCAGGGCGGTTGTCATTCAGGCATGCCTTTCTGCAGGTTCTCAAGATAGGTTTCCAGCCGGTCGGTCCGCGCTTCCCAGACCGCACGCTGTTCGTCCAGCCAGGCTCGAACCGGTTCCAGTGCTGCGGGGACGATCATGCAAGACCGGACCCGCCCGCCCTTGGACGTCGCAATCAGCCCGGCCTCTTGCAGCACCGCCAGATGACGCATCACAGTGGGCAGGCGCAACCCACTGGGGTCGGCAAGTTCACTGACACCTGCCGGTCCCTGGGACAGTCGCGACAGGATTGCCCGTCGCGTCGGATCGGACAACGCCTGAAAGATGACGGAAAGGTCGGGTTCATACTTAGCCATATCACTAAGTATCACGGCCGAATGCGGTTTGCAAGGCAACACTTAGCCAGCTTTCTAGGTATTTTTCCGCCCTACAATGACCGGCAGGCGTTGCGCCCCTTTGCGGCCCCGAAAGGGTCGCCCTACGACCCGATATCCAAAGCAATAGCATGCACGCGCGTGTTCAGGTCACCCAGCGCCTGATGCACGGCCCGGTGACGCGCGACGCGGGACATGGGCGCAAAGTCTGCGGCACGGATCACCACCTTGAAATGGCTTTCGCCAGAACCGTCGTCGCCGCCATGCCCGGCGTGCTTGTGGCTTTCATTGATGATTTCCAGCCGATCGGGGGAAAACGCCGCACGCAGTCGGTTTTCCATCTCTGAAGCAATGCGCATCTGCCGAGGTCCCCTTTTCAATCCTGCCTCGAAACCCTTAGACTTATGGCCCCGAGTCGGAAAGGCCGCCCTGCATGACGAACCGCCCACCCTTTGAGTTTGACATCCGCGTCTCGACCGACAAAGCCCGAAAAAAGGTCGGGCGGCGCGGCGCGACGGCGGCACCGGACCTGAACCGTCCTTGCGACTTCCCGGGCTGCAAGCTGCGCGGGGCCTACCGCGCGCCGAAATCGCCTGACCTGCTGGATGAGTTCTTTTGGTTCTGCAAGGACCACATTCGGGAATACAATCTGAAATGGAACTTCTTTCAGGGGGCGTCCGACGAAGAGTTTCAAAAGGTCCTGGACAAGGACCGAGTGTGGGAGCGCGAGACCAAACCCTTTAGCCAAAAGGATGACGGGCGGGCTTGGGCACGTCTGGGCGTCAGCGATCCGATGTCGATCCTGGGGTCAAATGCCACGCAGAATCCCGGTCGCGCCCCGGCCAACAATGCCACCCGCAAACTGCCGCCCACCGAGCGCAAGGCGGTGGAAATCCTGGATGCCCGCGATACCTGGACCAAGACCGAGATCCGAAAGCAGTACAAATCATTGGTCAAGGATTTGCATCCCGACATGAATGGCGGGGACCGGAGTGATGAGGATCGCCTGCAAGAGGTGGTCTGGGCCTGGGATCAGATCAAGGACAGCCGGTATTTCAGGGAGTGAGAGGGGGGGCGTCATGGAACTGTTACGCAAGGCCTTGTTTTCCTGACCATATGGATCGAATTTTCGAAGCTGTGGGGCCTTGACGACGCCCCCCCCCTTGGTTGTTATCCTCCGGCGGAATTCAATCTAAACGAGCTAATTGATTCTTTGAGGGTTCATGCGAGTTCGATCATTATCTTACGTTTCAATTGGACTTTTGCTTGCTGCGAGTTCCGTAAACGCGGACAGTGACTGTATGAATCCAGTCGAGCCAGAAATTGCGCTGGAGGCGGGCATTTCAGCAATTTATGCAGCTCATGCGGGTACGTCTTATTCGACTGTTGACGGTCGAACTTTAGAACCCGTTACCTATCTTGGGATTGAAGACTTCGTCGCGCGCAACCCGGGGTGCTGTACATTCGCGCCCAGTGGCGAGGACGGTTTTGTCCCTTCCCCAGAATGGCAAGAAAAAAACTCATTTTATGGTTTTGTGAACGCAAGGTTCAAGGCATATCGCGTAGAGAATGGTGATGGAAAGAACGAAGTCACCTCAACCAGATTGGTGGCGATCACTACCTGCGGAAAAGCTATCTGGTATGATATAGACGATGACAATTAGAAAGGCAAAGGAGACCTGCATATGACGGTACCAAGCGTGAGCAATGTTATCAAGAAGTACCTCTATGGTTCATATTCTGTTCCGAACAATTTCGTCGATCAGGAGTTGATCAGGAGCAGTGGGATGACCACTCTTATCTCCGACGTCAGCGCTCAGCAATTCATGTCTGGACCGGGCCGGTTTGCGCTTGCATCTTCATTCAAGATCATTGGCGATTTTTTCGATGAGGTAAAAGGATACGACGTTGCGCAGCTGTTCATCGGACAGACTGGCAATGAAGTCCGCCTAACAAAGGTACAGTGGGCAAATGCGCTAGGGCTCGAATCGTACGGACTTTCCATTGACCACAAAGACTTTGATGATGGGATGGACAACTTTGCAGAGCGAGTTTTCCTTTGGGGCCAGACTTCTTTTCAGATTTCTGATGCAGAGTTTGTTGTCACGCGTACGATGAAGGCTGACGGAACCTTCACATACGCCAGGAGTATTGAGAACTTTGCTGTTCTGCCGCGCTTGGATACCGGCGAAAACTTCGACTTTGTTTCAAGCGACGGAACGACAACGCAAACTCAGCATGTGTCTCAGCATGCAATCGATCCTTCGGGGATTGGCCGACAAGTGAATATTGCATTTGTCGATGATATCGCCCGTGAGACTTTTACTGAGGCTGATTATTGGGATAGTGTTCAGGAGTTTGGCGAGCTTGGATATTCGCAATTTGAGTTGAATCTACCAAGGCAGTTGCAGCTTCAAAGCGGAACTCAAGCAATCTTTGATTCAACTTTCTCTGATGGAATCACGGTCGCCGTCGCTGCAGACAAGCTGGTTGTGTACGGAACCGACGATAACGATACATTCTCTCAGTGGGTAACACCCGCCGGTATAGATTTGCTAAAGCAATTTGAGAGTGTTGGCCCCTAATCCTTCCTTATGCCCCAATTTCAGCTTGCCCTGAACGGTCTAGTTTACATCGCAGGGAAAGGCACAGACGTCGTAAATGGTACTTCTAGCGAAGACATAATCGTTGGCGGGCAAGGCGAAGACGAACTTTATGGCGGCGGCGGTGACGATCTCATCTTCTTCGACGCCGATGACACAACCATCAACGGAGGCTCAGGTCGCGACGTTGCCCTCGCCGCCGGTGTCGCTGGCGTAACATTCAGCTTCACCGACTCCGAGATCGAGACCGTCATTGGCAGCACCGGCGCGGACACCTTCACCTTCGACGATGCCACCGGCCCGCTGATGGCCGCGGGCAGCAGCGGCGCCGATACCTTCAACATCAGCTACGGTTTCGGCGAAGGACCGCGCATCGTCTGGGGGGGGCTTGGCGCGGACATCATCTCGTTGGTCTCGCCGAACGGCGATGCCAACGAAAACTGGTTCAACCCGGCGGGCATCCTGGCCGTCACTGTGTCAGGCCTGACGGTCAGCAGCTTTGCCGCTTTGACGGTCGACGTGCTGGGACTTGGTTCCATCGACATTTCAAAGTTTGCGGTCATTGTCCTTAATCCAGACAGCAACGATCAGTTCTTCGTGGATGGTCAGATCATCAACGAAACGTCGATGTCCGCCGATCCTAACCTGCAAGCCGGCGATGGGGAACCGTGTTTGACGTCCAGGCGACGACATGGCTGGGCGGGGAACAGGATGTTCAGGCTATTTTCGAAGACGGCTTCTTTTACACGACCAGCCACAACGTGACCTTTTTCGAGTTGGGTTCCGCCGACGACGATAACTTCATCTACGTGAACGGCTCGCTGGTCGAGGAAGGCGACTGGGGGATCATCTGGGGCGACGGAAATACGGCCGACATTCAGATGTCTCTCGAGGAAGCGAACGCCTATGTCGAGAATTTCACCCCATCGACGCAATGGTACGAACCGGAAAACGACCAACCCTATGGTCCGTGGTTCGCGGCGGGCGGTACGTTCTCTGGCACCAGTCTTTTTGCAGGCAGCGAGTTCGCGGTATCTGCGCCTGAAGGACCGGACCTGTCGGTCTGGTTGAACGCGGCCTGACCCCTACCCCGCCTTGAACACCAGCGCCGCCCCGTTCATGCAGTACCGCTTGCCCGTCGGCTCCGGCCCGTCATCGAAGACATGCCCCAGATGCCCGCCACAGCGGCGGCAATGAACCTCGGTGCGGTCGCCGAACAGTCCTGGATCGACTTTGGTGCCGACTGCGCCCTTGATCGGCTGCCAGAATGAAGGCCAACCTGTGCCGCTGTCGAACTTCGTCTCCGATGAAAACACCGCGAGGTCGCAGCCCGCGCAGGCATAGGTGCCCGTACCGTATTCCCTGTCGAGCGGGCTCGACCCCGCGCGTTCGGTATCTTCCTCGCGCAGGACACGGTACTGGATGTCGGTCAGACGCGCACGCCATTCGTCGTCGGTCAGGGTTACCTCAAAGCCCTGGGCTCGCGCCATGGGGGCGGCGATCAACGCGGCGGCTGTGGTGATCAGGAAGTGGCGGCGTTTCATCGAGGCTCTCCGGAACTTTGTGTAATGCGACGTTATGCCCAAGCTACGATCCTCTGCAGGAAAAAGTTGCCCTTTCACGCAAAAGCGAACCGGCGTGATCCCCCGCGTGCCCTTGAACGCGCCCCCATATTCCGTCACAAGGCATCTGGTTGAAGCGCCGCAACGGCGCGGGCGGAATAGGCGCAAGTATGTTGGATCAGGCAAGAAAACCTACCGAGGACATTTCGGTCCGCGATGTGTTCGGCATCGACACCGACATGAAGGTGAAGGGATTCGAAGAACGCTCTGACCGTGTCCCCGATATCGACAGCACCTACAAGTTCGATCCCGACACGACTTTGGCCATCCTCGCAGGGTTCCAGTACAATCGCCGGGTGATGATCCAAGGCTACCACGGCACGGGCAAATCGACCCATATCGAGCAAACCGCCGCGCGCCTCAACTGGCCTTGCGTGCGGGTCAACCTCGACAGCCATATCAGCCGTATCGACCTAATCGGCAAGGACGCGATCAAGCTGCGCGACGGCAAGCAGGTGACGGAATTCCACGAAGGCATCCTGCCTTGGGCCTTGCGCAACCCCGTCGCCATCGTGTTCGACGAATATGATGCAGGCCGCGCGGACGTGATGTTCGTGATCCAGCGCGTGCTGGAGCATGACGGCAAGCTGACGCTGCTGGACCAGAACGAGATCATCACGCCCAACCCCTACTTCCGCCTGTTTGCTACGTCGAACACGGTCGGTCTGGGCGACACCACCGGCCTTTACCACGGCACCCAGCAGATCAACCAGGCGCAGATGGATCGCTGGTCGCTTGTGGCGACACTGAACTATCTGTCGCATGACGCCGAGGCCGCGATCATTCTGGCCAAGAACGCGCATTACAACACCGAGAAAGGCCGCAAGACCATCAGCCAGATGGTGACGGTCGCCGACCTGACGCGGACGGCGTTCATGAACGGTGATCTGTCCACGGTGATGTCGCCCCGGACCGTGCTGAACTGGGCCCAGAACACCGAGATTTTCCGCAACGTGGGCTATGCGTTCCGGCTCACTTTCCTGAACAAGTGCGACGAGCTGGAGCGCCAGACGGTGGCGGAATTCTACCAGCGATGTTTCGCGGAGGAACTGCCGGAGAGTGCGGCGAGCATGGCGATGAAGTGAAGCTGCTCCGGCCCGCGCAACATTTCAGCCTCGTTCGCTGGACAGTTGCGCTGGCGATGACCACCCTGCCCGTCACGGCCTTCTCGGCGGACCCGCTTCGCGAACTGATGCCGCTTTTGGAGGTCTTCGCCGCTAATGGTGCCTCCCCCGGCTGGGATGTGGCCGCAATCCGCTGCGCGGGCCTGATTTACGCGCAAGACACCTGGAAGCAGCAACACGGCGGCACCGGCCCGACCAGAAAGCGTTTGACCAGGGCGGCAACCGGGCTGGAGCAGGCAACCCAGCATCGCGTCGGTCTGGGGCAAGACCTGACCAACGCGACGCTGTCGGTCGAGACCGACTTTCGCCACGTCTACGACCTTTACCTGCTCCGTTTCGCGGAAAACGACGCGAAGGGTCACCCATGGGGCGGGGATGCGCTTTTGCAGGGTGACCAGGGCTATTGTAAAGCCGCGCTACGCTGAGATCAGGCCGCCATCGTGGTTTTGGCCGCCATCGTGGCTTTGGCCGTCATCGTGGCTTTGGCCCACCAGACCACATCATCAAGCATCGCCTTGGACGACGGCAGAATGACCTGCTCGATATCGGCAAGGTGTCCCGACCCGCCCATACCGGGATGAACGCGGAAAAAATCGCTGCCACCGATGCGCACGTTGTTGCGGGTCGGCACCATTTGCAGCTCCACCCCAATATTCTGCAGGTGGCCCAGCGCGTTGGCTCCACCCATGGAACCGTAGGAAATCGTGCCAAAGGGCTTGTGCGCCCATTCGACATAGGCCTGATCCAGCGCGTTCTTCAGGCTGCCCGTAACCGATCGGTTGTATTCGGCGACGACAAAGATGTAGCCGTCGAATTCGGCCAGCTTTTTCTGCCATTTGACAGCGTTCGGGGTCTGGGTAGGTACCCATGCGTTCGATGCCATCTCGTCAAACAGCGGCAGGTCGAAATCGCGCAGGTCGACCAGTTCCACCGTCATGTCCTCGCGGGCCTGGGCCTGCTTCAGCATCCACTGCGCCGGGATGTCGGCAAAGCGTGTCTTACGGGTCGACCCGATGATGAGGGCGATTTTCGGTTTCGTGGCCATGGGATATCTCCAAGATGATAGCACTGTCTTGCAATCAAATAAGCTCCGCGTTGGCGCACTTACAACTGGCAGCCTTGCGCAGTGACTCTGCATTTCTGCACAGTCAAGCGCCCCAAGTTCGGGGCCTTGCCCGCAACCGGCCTCGATGATTTAACAACGTCATGACCAAACCCAACGACAACCCCGCCGATCCGTTCAAAAAGGCGCTCGCCGAGGCCACGCGCACCATGGCGGATGATCCCGACATGACGGTGACCTATTCGGTCGATCCTGCGGGCATGAATGCCGAGGGCATCCGCCTGCCCCAGGTCAGCCGCCGCATGACACGGGATGAGGTGCTGCTGGCGCGCGGCACGGCAGACGCCTTCGCGCTGCGGCGCAGGTATCATGACGAAGGGACTTCCGCCCGTTACGCCCCGACCGGCCCCCTTGCCCGCGACATCTACGACGCGATGGAAACCGCGCGCTGCGAGGCGGTGGGTGCCCGCGCGATGCCCGGCACCGCAGGCAACATTGACGCCAAGATCGCGCATGAGGCCGACCGCAAGGGCTATGCCCAGGTCCGGGACCGCGCCGATGCGCCGCTGGCCGTCGCCGCCGGGTATCTGGTGCGGCAGCTTGCGACCGGGCGCGACCTGCCTGCGGCGGCGGCAAACGTCACCGACCTCTGGCGCGGGTTCATCGAGGAACAGGCCGCGGGCAGCCTTGGCGACATCGACCACGCGCTGTCTGACCAAGCGGCCTTTGCCCGCCTGACCCGCAAGGTGATCGCCGACCTCGGCTATGGCGACCAGCTTGGTGACGACCCCGACGCACCCCAAGACGACGATGCAGGCGACGACGCCGAAGAGGATCAGGACAGCCCCGATTCCGCCGGCGACCAGCAGGACGAAGGCGACGACAGCGATGCCTCGCCCGAACGGTCCCAAGAGGACCAGCAGGACCAGTCCCAGGCGCAGGTCACGATGGAAGACTCTGCCGATATGGAACAGGGCGACGAGGCTGAGCTGCCCGAAGGCGAGGCCCCGCTGGAACCCCCACCGCCCGCGCCCTATTCCGATGCCGATCCGAACTACACCGTC
>JANPBI010000308.1:0-2032 GCA_031430315.1 Rhodobacterales bacterium
GGCGCTGGCCGCGACCGCGCGGCACGCCCTGGCGGGGTTCAACACCGCGTTGCCAGATCTGATCGTGGGGCATGGGACACTAGGACGGCTTTTGGCGCGGCTGACGGTTGCCGCCGGGGCACCTGCACCGACGGTGTGGGAAACGAACGCCGCGCGCCGTCATGGCAACATCGGTTACGAAGTCATTGATCCCGTTGATGATCCTCGCCGCAATTATCACGCCATATACGATGCCAGCGGGGCCATGGGCCTGATCGACACGCTGATCCCACGTCTGGCGCGGGGGGGGGGGGTCGTGCTGGCGGGGTTCTACACCGAGCCGGTGGCCTTCGCATTTCCACCGGCCTTCATGAAAGAGGCGCGCATCCGCATTGCCGCCGAATGGACTCCCGAAGACCTGACCGCGACGCGCAGCCTGATCGAAAGCGGCGCGTTGTCGCTGGCTGGTTTGATCACTCATACCCGGCCCGCCGGGGATGCCTCGGCGGCCTATCAGACTGCGTTCGAAGACGCGGACTGCCTGAAAATGATCCTTGATTGGAGTGGCCACGCATGAACGACGTCCCAAATCTCAAGGATTTCGACACCCGCCTGCGCGAAGAGGCGCACGAGGAACCGACGCTGGAAATCCCCCAGGGGGAGCCGACGAAGAAGACGCAAATCATTGCAATCTATGGCAAAGGCGGGATCGGGAAATCGTTCACCCTCGCCAACCTCAGCCACATGATGGCGGAGATGGGCAAGCGCGTGCTGCTGATCGGTTGCGATCCGAAGTCGGATACGACCAGCCTTTTGTTCGGCGGCAAGGCGTGCCCGACGATCATTGAAACCTCGACCCGCAAAAAGCTGGCGGGCGAAGAGGTCAAGATCGGCGATGTCTGCTTCAAGCGCGGCGGTGTGTTCGCAATGGAGCTTGGCGGGCCGGAAGTCGGTCGCGGCTGTGGTGGTCGCGGGATCATCCATGGCTTTGAATTGCTTGAGAAACTTGGGTTCCACGACTGGGACTTTGACTATGTGCTGCTGGACTTCCTAGGTGACGTGGTCTGCGGCGGGTTCGGCCTGCCGATTGCCCGCGACATGGCGCAGAAGGTGATCCTGGTTGCCTCGAACGATCTGCAGTCGCTGTATGTGGCCAATAACGTCTGCTCGGCGGTGGAATACTTCCGCAAGTTGGGTGGCAATGTCGGCATCGCGGGGCTGGTGATCAACAAGGATGACGGCACGGGCGAGGCTGCGGCTTTTGCCGAAGCGGTCGGCATTCCGGTGTTGGCGGCGATCCCGCAAGATGACGACCTGCGCAAGAAAAGTGCTAATTATCAGATCGTTGGCAGCTATGAAAGCCAATGGGGCCCGATGTTCGCGGCCTTGGGCGAGGCGGTGGCGATTGCCCCGCCGGTGCGGCCGGCACCGCTGTCGCAGGATGGTCTCTTGAACCTTTTCAGTGCCGAGACGACCGGCAAGGATTTCGTGCTCGACCCCGCAACCGACGCGGACATGCGTGGCAAGTATGCCAGCGTGAAAGTGTCCCTGGAAGTGGTCTACGACAATGTGTGATCTCGACGCCCTCGCGAAGTTAGAAGCGGCCCTCAAGGCATTGAAAACGCGGAAAGGTTCGCGTCCATGACCACCGAGACCCGCTATGATAACTCGGCTGACGTGCCCGTGACCGAGGGCATCGCCCTTGACGCTGGTGCCGAGGCGGTGTCGGGCGGGGATGGCATGGGGTGCCATGCCGGGGCGGAAACGATGGCAGCTGCGGCTCGGGCTGCCGGGAATTCGGAACTGCTGGACCAGTTCGCCAAGGACTACCCGCAAGGGCCGCATGACAAGCCGCAATCGATGTGCCCGGCGTTTGGCAGCTTGCGGGTCGGCTTGCGGATGCGGCGGGTGGCAACGGTGTTGTCGGGATCGGCATGCTGCGTCTACGGGTTGACCTTTGTGAGCCATTTCTACGGGGCGCGGCGGTCGGTTGGATATGTACCGTTCAATTCTGAATCACTGGTTACCGGCAAGTTGTTCGAGGACATTCGCG
>JANPBI010000309.1:0-2249 GCA_031430315.1 Rhodobacterales bacterium
CGCCAGACCACGGCGGCGCAACCAAGCAGGATGCCGAGGATCAGCGCCCAGCCGAGGGCAATCACGCCGAGGAAAAGGGTAGAGGGGAAGAACTCCAGGATCTGGTCGAAGACCGGGCGTTTGGACCAGACGTCGTAGCCAAGGTCGCCCGTCGCAGCGTTGCGGAAGAAGTTCCAGATTTGCGTCAGGACCGGCTGATCCAGCCCCATCCTTTCGCGCAGCAACTCCTTCAGTTCCGGTGTCGCGCGTGGCCCCAGCGCCAGTGACGCCGGATCGCCCGGCACCAGAAAAACCATCGTGTACATCGCCAGCATCACCGTGATCAGGATCACGAAGGCCAGACCGATGCGCTTGATGGCGTAGGTCAGCATCAGGGGGATCTTCCCTCAGACCAGATCACGCGCGATCCTTTCGTCCCAGTGACGCTCGAAAACAGGCGCGCCGTTCTCGGTGACGGTCAGATGCGTGGTGACGCGGAAATGCGTGGCGTCGCAGGTCAGCGTCCCTCCGGAGCGGTGCCCGACCGTGGTATCCTTGCGTTTGATCTCAACGCTGTAGCCGCATTCGGAGGTGGCCGAGAGAGGATCGCCGTCGGTTATGTGGAACCGCGCGTAGCCAGAACTTGTGACGGTCTGGCCGATATCCGGCATCTCGGTCGCATAGGTCCAGCGTGGGAAGTTCACCGACATCCTGCCGCTGAGAAGGTCGCCGTAGACGGTGCGTCGGGAAGGGTCGGGGACGGGGTGGTCGATCTCGGGCGTTTTCAGGCCGGAGGCGGGGGGATCGAAGGCACGCAGGTTGGCGTCTGCCGGGTTTTCGGGGCGGACGGGCAGGTCAAGCCATGTCTCGCCGGTGTGTAGGGTCAGGGTGCTGAGTTCGGGTGAAGGCCAGCAGATCGGCCAGTAGGTGGTCGACAGCGACACTGCGATCCTATGCCCGGCGGGGAAGGCGTGGGCGATGTCGTCGAGGTCGACGATCGCGTCGTAGACCCGGCCGGGCTCGAGCGGCGTCGGGTGTTCGTGGCTGTCGCGATGCGTCAGGTTCAGGCAGCCGACCGTGACACGGGTTGACCGCCCATCGGGCATCACATCGTTCAACCGTACCGCGACCAAGGCCAGTGGTTTGTCGACGCTGAACCGCAGGTGCAGCTGTGGCGCGCCAAGGATTTCGGTGCGCTGGGGCAGGGGGTCGGTCGCAAATACCAGCGAGCCGCCGTCATCCTCGCGCTGGTCAGTGGCCCAGTCGGCATCGTCGCCATAGCGTCCGACCTCTCCGGCGGCGATCCCGACCCAAAGGGGGGAGCAGATCGGCAGCGTGGTTGTGGGCGCGGCCTTGTCGCCCAAACCTCCGCCCGCATTCAGATGCAGCTTGCGATGTTCAATGCGAGGCGACGGCCACTGATCCTCGCCCACCCAGAGGCCCGGTCGGTCCCGATAGCAGGTCTGCGGCGGCACACTTTCCTGCATCCAGACGCGATAAAGGGGTTCGTCCATGATCCCCGTCGCGCGCCCCTTCATCCAGTGGTCGCACCAGCGCAGGACTTCTTGCAGCCAGCCAATGGCGGGCTCCACCGTCACGTCATGCGGAAAGGAATGCGCCCAGGGGCCGACCAGACCCCGGCACGGCGCCGACAGCCCGGCCAGCAGGCGGGGAACGCTTTCGGAATAGTTGTCGGCCCAGCCAGAGACGGCATAGACGGGGATCTGGATGGCCGAGAAATTCTCGCAGACTGATCCCTGTTTCCAGTAATCGTCCCGCCGCTGATGCTTCAGCCAGTCCAGGAACCAGGGGCGGTTATGCTCCATCCGCGCGCGCCACATGTCGCGCCAGTCCTCGCCCACGAGCTCCGGGTCCGGCGGCAGGTCGTTCATCGCCAGCATCGTCGCGGACCAGTCGAAGTTGTCCTTGGACAGACACCCCCCGACCCAGTGGATGTCGGTCGCATAGCGGTCATCGGTGGAGCCGACGGTGATGATCGTCTTCAGCGCCGGGGGTCGGCGTGCTGCGATCTGCAGGCCGTTGAACCCGCCCCAGGAAATCCCGTACATCGCGACCTGCCCGTCACACCAATCCTGGCCAGCGATCCACGCAATCGCATCGCAGCCGTCCTGTTGTTCCGTCACGTTGTATTCGTCGTCGATCAACCCCTGACTGTCGCCAGTGCCGCGGATATCGAGCCGCACGCAAGCATAGCCATGCCCTGCCAGATAGGAGTGCATCTTATTGTCGCGCGCGCGGCTGCCTTCGCG
>JANPBI010000310.1:0-1984 GCA_031430315.1 Rhodobacterales bacterium
GACCTGATCGAGGTGCATGCGGCGCACGGCTATCTGCTGCACCAGTTCCTGTCGCCGCTCACGAACCGCCGCACCGATGCCTATGGCGGGTCGCTGGACAACCGGATGCGCTTTCCGCTGGAAGTGTTCGCGGCCGTCCGCGCGACATTCCCCGCCGACAAGCCGGTGACCCTGCGCCTGTCGGCCACCGACTGGATCGAGGGGGGCTGGGATCTGGCCCAGTCGTTGACGCTGTCGCAGGCGCTACGCGAGATGGGGTGCGACATGATCCATGTGACAAGCGGTGGGCTGGACCAGCGACAGTCGATCACGGCAGGTCCGGGCTATCAGGTGGGCTTTGCCGATGCGATCCGGCGCGAGGCGGGGGTGCCCACAATGGCCGTGGGGCAGATCACCAGCCCGGTGCAGGCTGAAACCATTCTGCGCAGCGGGCAGGCTGATATGGTGGCGCTGGCACGCGGTATGCTGTGGGACCCGCGCTGGGCCTGGCGCGCGGCGGTGGAACTGGGCGAAGAACTGGCGATGCCTGCCCCATATGCGCGCGCCAACCCGAGCTTGCGCGGCACCCCGTTCGTCACCCGCAAGGAAGTTTGAACATGGCCGATCTGACCGGAAAACTCGTGATTGTAACGGGGGCGTCAAAGGGCATCGGAGCCGCCACTGCGCAGGCGATGCTGGCCGCGGGGGCGACGGTGATTGCCCATTACGGCGGCGATCGGGCAGGAGTTCAGGCGGCAGTTGCGGCGGCACCCGACCGTGCGCACCTGCTGCAGGCCGATTTTGCCGATATGGCGGCAGTCGATGCGTTCTGGCAGGCGGCAATGGCCATCGGTCCTGTCGACGTGCTGGTGAACAATGCCGGCATCATGCGCCAGACGGGAGGTGTTGCCGACCCGATCAACGATTGGGACCGCGTCTGGGCCGAGGCGATGGCGATCAACACGCACGCCCCCGCCCGCCTGATGCGTCATGCGGTGCGGCACTGGCTTGAAGGCGCACGCCCCGGCGCGATCATCGGCATCGGGTCCTGGGTCACCACGCGCGGCACTTCGAACCCCGGAGCCATCGCCTATGCCGCGTCCAAGGCCGCGATTTCGGCAGCCACAAAAACCGTCGCCCGCGCCCATGCCAAGGACGGTATCATGGCTTATGTCATAGCACCCGGCGTCGTGCGCACGCAGATGTCGGTCGACAGCGCGGCACTTACCGGCGGCGAGGCGGCGGTGACCGCCACCCTGCCGATGGGTGAATGGGTGCCGCCTGCGGAAATCGCCGACCTGTGCGTCTATCTGGCCGGAGGCACCGCGCGCCACCTGACAGGGGCCACCATCGACATGAACGGCGCGGCCTACATCCGATGAGAGGGCACGGATTGGCCCTACTCGGCCGCCGCGCGCGCCCCACGCGCCTCGATCCGGTCCACGATGGCATCCAGCTCGTGCATCAAGGGCACCATCCGCGCCACACGCTCAGTACCTTCCTCACCCAAAGAGGCAAAAGTGGTGATCGGTGCGCGGACGTCGCCCACCGGATAGCCCGCCGCCGCAGCAAGCGCCTTGGAATAGCACTGATGCCCGTACAGGGGATGCCCCGCCGTGATGATCGCATCGAACTTCTGGATCACCGATTGGATCGCCCAGACGTCCTCCCACCGGCCCTGCTCGGCATATTCCACGAACTTGACGCTCGCGCGCGGGATGTAGTTGCCATAGGGGTTCACATAGCCCTTGGCCCCCATCTTGTAGCTTTCCAGCACTTGCTGGCCGGCCCAGACGTTAATGACCCCGTCGGTTTCGCGAATGATGGCGTGAATGCGTTCAATTCGCTGGCTGGCTTCCTTGATATAGCGGATCTGATCGAAGGCGCGGGTCAGGCGGCCGACCAGTTTCGCGCTCATGTCCACATTGGACGTGTAGGGGTTGTTGTACAGCATGATCGGCAGATCGCAGCCCTCGCAGATAGCCTTGTAATAGTTGAAGATCTC
>JANPBI010000311.1:0-18867 GCA_031430315.1 Rhodobacterales bacterium
TGAAGCGTGGCACGATCATCACCGTGACCGTGACGGCTGTTGAAGAAGGCGGGATCGTGGTCGAGTACAACGCGGCCAAATCCTTTATCCGCCGCAGCGACCTGAGCCGTGACCGGGCAGACCAGCGCCCCGAGCGGTTCCAGGTCGGCGACCACATCGACGTGCGCGTGACCAACATCGACCCCAAGACCCGCAAGCTGGGTCTGTCGATCAAGGCGCGCGAGATCGCCGAAGAGAAAGAAGCCGTGGAACAGTACGGGTCATCCGATTCGGGCGCATCGCTTGGAGACATCCTGGGCGCAGCACTCAAGGCCGACCGCAGCTGATCTAAGACCTGCTTAAGTCACGATAGATGACGAAAAGGGCCCTGTCGATGGACAGGGCCCTTTGCCATCCTACCGTTCTTATTGGTTTTCATTTGTGCCATGGGTTTTCTTGGCTATAGTCCTTGACACAAAACACGCGTGGCGGCCGCTGCCCAAAGGGCCGAACCACCTGGGGGGGACGACGAATGATCCGGTCTGAACTGATCCAAAAGATCGCAGATGAAAATCCACATTTGACGCAACGCCATGTCGAGCGCATCGTGAACACCGTCTTTGACGAGATCATTGATGCCCTGGCCAAGGGCGACCGGGTCGAACTGCGCGGGTTCGGCGCATTTTCGGTCAAGGCGCGTGACGCGCGCGTCGGGCGGAACCCGCGCACCGGGGAATCCGTGCAGGTTGACGACAAGAAGGTGCCATTCTTCAAGACAGGCAAGCTTTTGCGCGACCGGCTGAACGGGCACTGAACGCTTAGGTTGCACCCCGTCGAACAAGTCGCGATAAACGACGGATGATGTGCATTGAGGTTGTCCCGCAATGATCCGGTCCCTGCGCTATGTCTTGCTGGCACTGTTGGGCATCGCCTTGCTGACAGTTGCCATGGCCAACCGGGTAACGGTGCCGGTCAATCTGTTGCCACCGGATATGGCGGCGTTTCTGGGTCAGGATCTCGAGATCCAGCTGCCGTTGTTCATGGTGATTTTCGGCGGCATTGTCGCAGGTCTGCTGATCGGCTTTGTCTGGGAGTGGCTTCGCGAGCACAAGCACAGAAGCACCGCCACCACAAAATCCCGTGAAGTCACCCGGCTGGAGCGGGAACTGGCCGTGTTGCGCGACGAAAAACAGGGTCCCCAAGACGACATTATCGCCCTTCTGGAACGGCCCAAGGGCCGCTGATGGGGCAGGTCCGGGTCAAGATCTGCGGCGTCAGGACGCTCGGCGACGTGCAGGCATGCGCCGACGCCGGTGCGGCCTATGTAGGGCTGAACTTCTTTCCCCGATCGCCGCGCTATGTGACGCCAGAAGTGGCGCGCGTATTGGCGCTGGCGGCACCACCGGGTCTGGCAAAGGTCGCGCTGACGGTAGACGCTGACGATGCCCTGCTGGACGCGCTAGTGAGCGCGATGCCGCTGGACATGTTGCAACTGCATGGCCACGAGACGCCCGCACGGGTAGCCCAGATACGCGCGCGTTATGGCCTGCCGGTGATGAAGGCGCTGGGCGTCGCCGATGAGGGCGATCTTGTCGGGCTGATGGAGATGAGCCTGGCCGCCGACCAGATCCTGATCGACGCCAAGCCGCCAAAAGATGCAGTGCTCCCGGGCGGCAACGGCCTGACCTTTGACTGGCGGCTGCTGGTCGGGCGCAAATGGCTGCGCCCCTGGATTCTGTCGGGGGGTCTTCATGCCGGAAACGTCGCCGAGGCGGTGCGGCTGACGGGCGCGCGGCAGGTCGACCTGTCGTCGGGCGTGGAGTCGGCGCCAGGCATCAAGGACCACGCCAAGATTGCGGCTTTTGTGGCGGCGGCCGGTTAGGCAGATGTGGCAGGGTCGGCTTTTGCACATCCACACCACCCCGGAAGGTCGCGCACCGATGCAGGCCCAATCGCGCGCCCGGCTGATCGCGGGTTTGGGGATCGAGGGCGATCGCTATGCAATGGGGACGGGCAAGTATTCTGCCTTTCCCGATATCCGTGAGGTCACCCTGATCGAGCAGGAAACGCTGATTGCCCTGAAAAGGGACCACGCCATCGACCTTGCACCAGATGAACATCGCCGGAACCTGACGGTCGAGGACACGCCGCTCAACCATCTGGTCGGTCGGCGGTTCTGGGTGGGTTCCGTTCTTCTGGAAGGTGGTCGGCTGAACGTGCCCTGCCGTTATCTGGAGCTCGTGACAGGCAAGACAGTCTGCGATTTGCTGGAACATCGCTCTGGGCTGAATGCGCGCATCATCGAAGGCGGCGAGATCGGGGTTGGGGATACGCTGCGTCTGGCCTGACGCTGCCCATGCGGCAACTTGCCTTCGGCGAGGATATTTGTCCCAACTGGAATGCAGCGCGGTTTCCTTTGGCGGGGGCCTGCGCTAGATCACGTTGAAAGCGCAGGAGGACAACATGGCCGAGGATGGCATCAACAGCTTCATGACAGGTCCGGACGAGCAGGGCCGGTTTGGCATGTTCGGTGGGCGGTTCGTGTCCGAAACGCTGATGCCGCTGATCCTCGATCTTGAGGAACGTTATGAATTCGCCAAGACCGATCCAACCTTCTGGGCGGAAATGGATTGGCTGTGGAAGCATTACGTCGGTCGCCCCTCGCCGCTGTATTACGCCGACCGCCTGACCAAGCATTTGGGCGGCGCGAAGATATACATGAAGCGCGACGAGTTGAACCACACCGGCGCGCACAAGATCAACAACGTGCTGGGGCAGATCATCCTTGCCCGCCGGATGGGCAAGACGCGGATCATCGCCGAAACCGGGGCAGGCCAGCATGGGGTGGCCACCGCGACGGTCTGCGCCAAGTTTGGGCTACAATGCGTGGTCTACATGGGCGCGCATGATGTGGAACGCCAGGCGCCGAACGTGTTCCGGATGAAGCTCTTGGGGGCCGAGGTGATCCCGGTCACCTCCGGTCGCGGCACGCTGAAGGATGCGATGAACGACGCCCTGCGCGACTGGGTGACCAACGTGCGCGACACCTTCTACTGCATCGGCACGGTGGCGGGCCCGCATCCTTATCCGGCGATGGTGCGGGATTTCCAAAGCATCATCGGCAAGGAAGTGCGCTGGCAACTCGCTGAACAAGAAGGCGAGGGGCGGCTGCCCGATACCGTCATCGCGGCCATCGGCGGCGGGTCGAACGCCATGGGGCTGTTCTATCCCTTCCTGGATGACCCGTCGGTGAACATCATCGGGGTTGAGGCGGGTGGCAAGGGCGTCGACGACCGGATGCAGCATTGCGCTAGCCTGACGGGCGGTCGCCCCGGTGTGCTGCATGGCAACCGGACCTATCTGCTGCAAGACCCGGATGGGCAGATCCTCGAAGGGTTCTCGATCAGCGCCGGCCTTGATTATCCCGGCATCGGACCCGAGCATTCCTGGCTGCATGACATTGGCCGGGCAAAGTATGTCTCCATCACCGATGCCGAAGCGCTGGAGGCGTTCCAGCTGTCGTGCAAGCTGGAAGGCATCATCCCGGCCTTGGAGCCCAGCCACGCGCTGGCGCATGTGATGAAGATCGCGCCAAGCCTGCCAGCAGACCATATCATCGTGATGAACATGTGCGGGCGCGGTGACAAGGACATCTTTACCGTCGCCAAGCACCTGGGCCAGGACATGAAAGTGTGACGCTGCGCTGCGCGAGATGCCAGCCTGCCGCTTGCCGCCACTCGTGTCCGTGACGGCGGCGGACGTGTCATGGGTCGGAAAATACAACCAAAGCGGTCAGAATGATTCTTAAAACAACGCCAAGTTTCATAAACTTTTGACCGAGACGCCGCTGGATTGATCGGTAAGGGGGGCCAATTTCCTTGTCCAAGGCCAGACAGAGCTAAAATATTTTCATTCATATTCAAATATTTACCCGTAAACTCGGGTTTATGCCGCTCAACTCAGGGCCTAATCTGGCTGTCTAAACCCCAGGCCAATTCCCCAAGATTCCTGTTTGCTCTTAGCTGAGGACGTGCACCCCGTTGGTCTGGCCAGCGGATTCAACCTCACGGACCGAAAGGAAAACCAGATGAAGCTCAGAAGCAAACTCTTGATGTTCACGGCAACGGCTGCTTTGTTTGCCAACATCGCCCACGCGGCGATCGATGCGCAGGCGCTGGCCGACAGCTATGTCGACGAAGGCTATACCTATGTCGAGGTCAAGACCGGTCCGACCCAGACCAAGGTTGAGGCGATCATGGGCGAAACTCAGGTCGAGGTGATCTATTCAAACGAGACCGGCGAAATCATCTCGCAGGAAACGCAAGCGGCCGATGCCGATGAAATCGGGCGCGAAGGCGTCGAGATCAAAAGCACCGATGAGGATTTTGAAGACAGCGACGACAACGATGACGATAACGATGACGATGACGAAGATGACGACAATGATGACGAAGATGACGATGAAGATGAAGATGAAGATGATGATGACAACAGTGGCCATGGCAATGACGACGACCATGATGATGAGGACAATCCGGGCAAGGGTGGCGGTGGCCACGGCAGCGACGATGACGGCGATGACGACGAAGACGAAAACGATGGCGACAGCGATGACGACTGATCATCGGCGGTCGTAAGTTACCGGCCAGACCTCGGGGGTTGCCGGGGTCTGGCCTTTCGCTATTGTCTAGTAGGGAAGGGTCCTGCACGGTCATGCTGAACAGGCGTCAATTCATGGTCGGTCTTGCTGCCTTGCCCGTCCTCGCCGGACCGGCCATGGCCCAGGACTTTGCGAAAGACCTTCAGGCACAGCTGGAACATGACGGCTTTCGCATTGAAAGCGTGGGGCGCACCTTACTGGGCCGGGTCCGCATCCTTGCCCAAAGTGCATCCGGACAACGTGAAATCATTCTGAACCCGCGAACTGGCGAAATTCTCCGTGACCTTTGGATCACCGGTGGCCGACAGTCGTCTGGCCAATCTCAACAAGGCGGCAACAGTGGGAACCAGGAAGGTGGCGGGGACGGTCACGGTGACGACGATGACGATGACGATGACGATGATGACAATTCCGGGCATGGCGGCGGCGGCAACAGCGGCAAGGGCGGCAATGACTGAAGGGGCAAGGTTCAGAGGCGCGAAAAGGTGAGGCGTCGGGGCCTCGTCTTTGCTGTGCTGGTCATCCAGGCGCTTTGCGCCGTTTTCTTCGTGTCCGATATCCTATCTTCCTATGTCGGTTTTCGCAGTACCCCGCTTAGCTGGGAATCGCGCGAGCTGATCGAGATCGGCGCGGCTTGCGGACTTGTGATCGGGCTGGTTTTCGCGGCGGCTGCTTTGCGGGGGGCATACCGCGACCGCAACCTTGCCGAAGAACGCTTACGCAGGGCGTCGGGTGCTTTTGCCGATCTGCTGGAAGAACGTTTTGCCGAATGGGGCCTGACGGCGGCGGAACGGGACGTTGCGCTCTTTGCGATCAAGGGACTGTCGACGGCTGACATCGCCCGGGTGCGCGCAACCAGCGAAGGCACGGTCAAGGCGCAAACAAATGCGATCTACCGCAAGGCTGGTGTCACGGGGCGACCGCAGCTCCTTAGCCTGTTCATTGAGGACCTGATGCGCGATGACGGCAGCATTCGCCACCCGGCCAATCCATCCAAAACTGCCGCCTGACTAGGGATCTTTCGCAGCCGGGGGGTCTGCATGTTCTTGCAGGACCGCCAGTGGCACGACGGCAAGCGTTGCCTGATGGGTCGCCTCAAGCCGGACACGGGGAGCGGCACCTTCCTGATGGGCCTGCAGGAAACGGGCAGCACAAAGGCACCATTGGTCCCCAGGCTTCAACCCGACAAAGCCATATTCCGGGCGTGGAGTGCTGAGGTCATTGCCAAGGTATTTCGACAGCGCCAGGAATTCGGCGGTCATCGTGGCGCAAACCGTGTGCATGCCACCGTCCATTGGCCCGGTATCGCAGCACCCGTTGCGGAAAAAGCCGGTCAAGGGCGCGGTCGAACAGCTGGCAAGGGGTCCGCCCAGCACGTTGACGGATGCGACTTTCATCAGGCTTGCTCCATTCTTTTGCAACATCGACCTTTGCGCCATGATCCTGTCATGTCCAGCCCTTGGGATGCTTGAATTTCAAGTAGGCGCCGCCACCTTTGACCGTAGTCGTCCCTTGAAAGGTCCGAAATGGAGAGTCTTGCCGAAGATCTGGCGACCATGGTGCGCCGTCCCCTGACTGAGGCGCATATTGCTTCGATCCGGAGCGTTGGCACGGAACGCATCATCCCAGCCGGGGCGATCTTTATCACGACCGGCGACGCTTCGGACCAGTTTTACTATGTGCTGGACGGTGCCTTTCAGCTTTGGGACGACACGCGCGGCGAGGCGATGAATGCCAACACGCTGGGTGCTGGCCAGTTCATCGGCGAGATCGCCTTTCTGACAGGGGGGCGGATGCTCTACACCATGCGCAGCGTCGGTCTATCCCGCGTGCTGGCCGCCCCGCGGGACGCCATGTTGCGCCTGATGGCAGCAGAACCCGAGATGTCGGATATCATCGTGTCCGTCTTTGCCGCACGCCGCCGCGCCATGCTGGGCCGCAACACGACCGCACTGACTGTTGTGGGACCAGCCGATGACCGGCAGGTGCGTGCAGTGGTGGCCTTTGCTTCGCGCAACAAGCTGCCGCTGACGCTGGTCGATCCTGCGACGCATCAGGCCGACACTCTGTGCCAAAGCTGCGCCTTTGACGCCGCCAAAGGCCCGGTTGTGATATTCGGCGCGAACGAGGTTCTGGCAGATTGTACGCCACTGGCGATTGCCGAGCGGATCGGCATCGCTTTTGCGCCCACGGATTCCACCTTTGACGTCGTGATCGTCGGCGGCGGTCCGGCAGGCATCTCGGCGGCAGTCTATGCCGGGGCTGAAGGTCTGTCGGCATTGGTGGTTGAGGATCTGGCGATTGGCGGGCAAGCAGGCACGTCCAGCCGGATCGAGAACTACATGGGCTTTCCCACCGGAATTTCCGGGGCGGATCTGTGCTTTCGCGGCGAAGTGCAGGCGATGAAGTTCGGCACCAAATTCGCTATTCCCCATCGCGTCGCAGGTCTGGACCGCGAAGGTCCGGACTGGTGCCTGACGCTGGACAACGGAGCAAGGGTTCTGGCGCGGTCGGTGGTCGTGGCAACCGGGGTGCAGTACCGGCGCATGCCGCTTGACCGACTGGAAGAATTCGAAGGGGCGGGCATCTATTATGCCGCCACCGAAACCGAGGCGCGCTATTGCCGCGAAACTGAGGTGGTGGTGATCGGCGGCGGCAATTCGGCAGGGCAGGCCGCGATGTTCCTGTCGCGCACGACCAAGCATGTCCATGTCCTGGTCCGGGGCGCATCGCTTGCCGACAGCATGTCGGCCTATCTGGTGGATCGGCTGACCCACACACCGAACATCACGATCCATTTCCGCACCCAGGTGACTGCACTGGCAGGCGAGACCGCGTTGCAGTCGGTCACCATCCATAGCGGCGAGGACGGCCAGGACTGGATTCTGGATGCGCGGGCGGTGTTCGTGATGGTGGGGGCGGCGCCCAACACAGGCTGGCTGGACGGACGGGTCGCGGTCGATAAGCAGGGCTTTGTGATCACCGGTGCGGATGCCGGACCGGACGCCGCGGTGGCAGGCCGCTACGCGACGTCCTGCCCCGGCATCTTTGCGGTCGGCGATGTGCGGGCGGGGTCGGTCAAACGCGTGGCCTCGGGCGTGGGCGAGGGGTCGGTCGTGATCTCCGAGGTCTGGCGGCATCTGAACCCCTGAGCGGGGAAATCGACGCCCGCAAGGGGCGGGATCAGGTCGCCCGCAACCAGCCGTGTCAGGATACGTGGCACCGGCGGAATGCGCGAGATTGGCATCACGATGCGGTCACGCAGCACCGGCAGCCAGCGACTGTCGGACTGGTATTGCGGCGTGAAGGCCGCACTCATTGCCTGGTACAGCCGCACATGCCAGCGGCGGGCGCGGGCGTAGTGGTGACCCGGATCCTCCTGCCCCACCGCCCGCACTAAAGCCAGAGCATCGAGGAGGGCCATGTTTGCCCCTTGTCCCAATTGCGGTGAGGCGCGGTGGGCCGCGTCTCCGATATGGATCATCCGATCCGCATAGGGTCGACGCAATGTGCCATGTCCATAGCGCGCGGACGTCATGTCTGCGGTGCTTCGTAAGGTCTGCAAGAACGGGGCCATCTCTGGCCAAAGGGTGGTGACCTCGGCTTTCCAGCCATCAAGATCCCGTCCGGGCCAATCCTGCAAGGCCGACGCCGGCAGCGACCAGAAGATCGCCGCCATCTCGGGCCCATCGGTCTGCATCCGGCCGAGCGGCAGCACCCCCGCCATGTGGCTGGCTCGGCGATAGCGCTGCTGCAAGGAGGTCTGAGAGAATTCCGTCTCGGGCCAAGGCACGGTTCCCCAGATTGCCCCATATGGTAGGGCACGAGCACGCAGCGGAGAAAGCGGCGACCCCGCACCAAGCGCGTCGACCACAAGATCGTAGGGGCCGAATTCCGTACCGTCTTCGGTCACGATCACGCGCCCATCGCGGTGCAGATGGCTGCCTGCCACGCGGGTCCGTGGCTGCATGTTGACCCCTGCCGCAAGGGCCGCGTCCAAGAGCGCCTGAAAGAGCGCGGCCCGGTGAATTGCCAACCCGAACCTCAGTCCGCCGGGCCGGTCATAGGCGACCGACAACACCGTGCGTCCGTGATCCACTTCGATCCCGGACATCTGCGTGATCCGCGCGCCGAGGCCCGCAAGGTTGGACCCGGTCAGCGCCAGCACCGCCTGCCCCACCGGCTGGATTACCAGACCCGACCCAACCGGGCGCGGCGCGTTGAACTGGTCGAAGACAGTGACGTGGTGCCCCGCACGCGCCTGCAAGGACGCGGCCGCCAGCCCCCCGATCCCCGCGCCTGCAATCGCTATTTGCTGTTCCTGCATCATCCGATCTGGCAATACCTGTTCGAAAACGTCAATTCCGTGGACCGGATTCCCTGACTTTGCCGCATTGCGTTGCAAGGTTAGTCAGAATGAGCATCAAAAGGTACGGCACATTTGGACGATCTCATTCTTCTGGCAGTGGCGGCAGCACTTGTCATCCTTGCCATCCCCGTTGGCGTCATCGTGCTTTTCGTCCGCACCGGATCGCTGCGTGACAGGATCACGACGCTGGAACGCCGGATCGCCGAACTATCACAGCGGGATAAAACCGCTTCCTTGTCGGAAGCTGCGCTGGCATCGGCCGAAGCCAAGAACGGTGTGCCGTCCCTTTCCCCTGTCGCGCCAAACGCGCCTGGCATTGACGCGGCCGCAAGCGACAACACGTCGGAACAGGCGGTCAATGCCGCAATGCCACTGGCGGTCGAACCAGGATCAGCCTCACGCAGTGCAGACCGGGACGCACCTTCCGCTCCGCTGGCATCGAACATTCCGTCGGCCCCCACACGCCCGGCCCGCACGGGCAGGCTGGTCGCCTGGGCGCGCATGAACTGGATCTATGCAGTCTCGGCGGCGTCACTGGGCCTGGCAGGGATTTTCTTTGTGCAATACGGGGTGGAGCGGGGCCTTTTGCCGCCCGGATTGCGCGTTTTGGCAGCCATTGCCTTTGGTCTGGTGCTGATCGGCGCGGGGGAATGGATCCGCCGCCGCCATGGCGACGAAGGGCCGACCTCGACTGTCCTTCTGCCATCGGTCTTTTCTGGCGCGGGGCTGGTGTCGATCTTTGCCGCCACCTTGGCGGCGCGTCACCTGTACGGGCTGATTACCCCCGAAGTCGCGTTTGCCGGGCATCTTGTCACCGCCGCGCTGGCCATCGGCCTGGGCTGGTTCTACGGCCCGTTGCTTGCGGCGGTCGGCCTGATCGGGGCGGCCCTGTCCCCGTTCATCGTGGGCGGCGGTTCGGATGCAGCACCTTGGCTCTATGCCTATTTTGCACTGGTCACTGGCGTTGGCCTTGCCATTGATGCGGTGCGCCGCTGGGCCTGGGTTTCGGCGCTGGCGCTGGTTTTGGGCTATGGGACGGCGGGACTGTCCTTTGTCGCCGGGGCAGGGGAAACGGGCTGGGCGGCGGTCCTTTTGGTGCTGGCGATCATGGCCGTCATGGTACCGCGCCTGCATCTGATCCCGACCCATCCAGGCCCCTATGTCCTGCAGTCCAGCTTTGGTCGCGCAAAGGGCGTGTCGCCGATCATCCCGACCTATCTTGCGGGTGGTGCGGCGTTGGCGACCACCTTGGGGCTCTTGATGCTCGGGCGCGGGTCGGTGGACTTTCCGATCTTGGCCCCGACAGTCCTGGCCGTGTTGGCACTTGCCTATCTTTTATGGGCAGACCGGGCGGAGGGGTTGTCCGATCTGGCGCTCCTGCCATCGGTGGGCTTTCTGTTGGTCCTGATACAGGAAGCCCTGGACGGGGGCCAACTTTTCCGCGCTGTGCAATCCCAGGCGATCGGTCTGCGTCCCGCCGAAGCTGGCGCCCCCTACGAGATCACGTTGCTGGTCGGCATGGCCGTGGGCATCAGCGCCGCAGCCGCCCTGCGCGCGCTGCATCCCAAGTCTGACCGCCTACTGGATCTTGGCTTTGGTCTTATGGCGGTCCTCGTCGCCCCCTTGACCGTGGCGATCCTGGAGCTTTTGTGGGCTCCGGCCAATGTCATCGGGGCCTACCCCTGGGCCTTGCACATCATCGGCGTGGCCGGCCTTGCGACCGCTCTGACCACCCGATTTGCCAAGGTCGACGGGGGTAACATGCAGCGCGCGGCTCATGCGGTGCTGGCGGCCTTGTCGCTAATCGCGCTTGCATTGTTCGTACTGACGACAGCGTCCGCACTGACGCTGGCGCTGGCCGTGTTGCTGGTCGTCGCCGCCGCGCTCGACCGCAAGTTCAACCTGCCCGAGATGGGGCTCTTCCAGCAGATCGCCACCGCCGTGATCACTTGGCGGCTGCTGGTCGATCCTGGCCTCGACTGGGCGCTTGAAGGGCTGATCCTGTCGGTGATTGCGGTCTTTGCCGGGTCCATCACGGCACTGGTTGTGGCCTGGCTGCTGATCCGGGGGCGGGTGCGCCCGATGACCCTGGCAGTGCTGGAATCCGCCGCTGCCGGTCTTGCGGCGATCTTTGCCAACATCCTGCTGACCCGCTGGCTGATCCCGCAATACCGCGCTGGCATGGACATCAGCCACTGGCAGGCCACCCTGTCGGCGCTGCCCTGGCTGGTCCTGATGCTGGCGCAGCTGTATCGCGCCGGGGCCGCCGACCACCTGCGCAAGTTGCGCTATGGGGTGGCGGCTGTGGCTGGCGTCTTGGCGGGTCTGTTCCTGATCCTGGCCATCGTGCCGTTGAATCCCCTTTTCGCCTATGGTCCGACCGATACCGCCGGTCTGGTCAAGGGCCGGCCTGTGCTGGACAGCCTGCTGTTAGCCTATGCCCTCCCCGGACTGATGCTTTTGGCCGCGCGCTGGCAGTTGCCGCAGCTTGGGTCCGCCATCCGCATGGCGCTCCTGATTGTCGGTGCTGCCTTGGTGGCGCTCTATGCTGGTCTTGAAATCCGCAGGCTCTGGCAGGGAAGTTGGCTCGGCGCGCCCGGGGTCAAGCAGGGCGAGCTTTATACCTATACCCTGGCCCTGATGGCTTTGGGCGCGGGGCTTTTGTACCAGGCGATCCGACAGCGGTCCGACCTGATCCGCCGCGTCGCCATGGCGGTGATCGGCTTGACCATCGCCAAGGTCTTTTTCCTGGACGCTGCCGGTCTGACCGGTCTGACCCGGGTGGTGAGTTTCCTTGGCCTTGGCCTGTCGCTGGCGGGTCTGGCCTGGCTGAACTGCTGGGCCGGACAGGCGGCAGAGCGGGACGTGACGGGCACCAGCTAGCCCCGCTTGCCCCACCCCGGCACCCGGTCTATAACGCCGCCCATGTGGACCGCGCGCACCATACGGATTAGCGGCCCGGCGCTCTGACCGATCAGAGCGGCCGGGTTACCTTCTCACCTCCACCATTTCCCTGCGAAGGACCGACACGCGATGTGCGCCGATACCACTGACTACCGCGACACCGTTTTCCTGCCCGAAACCCAGTTCCCGATGCGTGCGGGCCTGCCCCAGCGCGAGCCGGACTGGCTGACGCGGTGGGAAAAGATCGGCGTCTATGACCGCCTGCGCGCGAAAACCGGCCGCACGCCCTTCGTACTGCACGACGGCCCGCCCTATGCCAACGGGCACCTGCACATCGGCCACGCGCTGAACAAGGTCCTGAAGGACATGGTGGTGCGCAGCCAGCAGATGATGGGCCGCGACGCGCGCTATGTCCCCGGCTGGGATTGCCACGGGCTGCCGATCGAATGGAAGATCGAGGAGCAGTACCGCGCCAAGGGCCTGAACAAGGACGATGTCGACGTGGTGGATTTCCGCCGCGAATGCCGCGCCTTTGCCGCCGGCTGGATCGACATCCAGCGCGAGGAATTCAAGCGTCTGGGCGTCACCGGCAACTGGGCCGACCCCTACCTGACCATGGACTACCACGCCGAGGCGGTGATCGCGGCCGAGTTCATGAAGTTCGTGATGAACGGGAGTTTGTATCAGGGGTCAAAGCCCGTGATGTGGTCGCCGGTGGAAAAGACGGCGCTGGCCGAGGCGGAGGTGGAGTATCACGACCATACCAGCCATCAGGTGTGGGTGCGGTTTGAGGTTGTTTCTGTCCGGCAAGACTCCATGAAAGACGCCATCACGAAGGGCTGGGACGACTACCCCGAGACTGACGGCAAGTCGATGAACCTAGTTGGCGCGAGCGTGGTGATCTGGACAACCACACCTTGGACGATCCCACAGAACCGTGCCGTGGCGCACGGCCATGGCCACGGGATCGACTACGCCATGTATACAGTGGAAACGCTTATTGAAGGCAGCACCGCTCGCATCGGCGAAAGGATCCTTGTTGCAAAGAAGCTCGCCGAGGCAGTGAAGGCCGCTGGAAAGATTGCTAGCTGGATCGAGTTTCGAGAAGTGGCAGGCGACGCCCTCAATTCTATGACCCTAGCCCACCCTTTGCGCGGCATCGAAGGCGGCAACGGAGAATGGGACTATGACGTCCCCATGCTCCACGGCGACCATGTGACCGATGACGCTGGCACCGGGTTTGTCCACACCGCCCCCTCGCATGGCGATGACGACTATCAGATGGGCCTCAAGTTCGGCCTGCCGATGACTTACAACGTCGAACCCGACGGCTCCTACCGCCCCGACCTGCCGCTCTTCGGCGGCCAGCACATCATCCTTCCCGATGGCAAGGAAGGCCCCGCCAACGTCTCGGTGATCAAGCAGCTGGCCTATTCCGGCGCCCTCTTCGCCAAGGGTAAGCTCAAGCACAGCTACCCCCACTCCTGGCGCTCCAAGGCCCCGGTCATCTACCGCAACACGCCGCAGTGGTTCGTCGCCATCGACAAATCGCTCGATGACGGCATGACCACCTATGGTGAGACGATCCGCAAGCGGGCACTCCATGCGATCAACCAGCTGGTCGAATGGACCCCGCCCACCGGTCGCAACCGGCTGCATTCAATGATCGAGGCGCGGCCCGACTGGGTGCTGTCGCGCCAGCGCGCCTGGGGCGTGCCGCTGACCTGTTTCGTGAAAAAGGGGGCCAAGCCGACCGACCCCGACTACCTGCTGCGCAACGCCGAAGTGAACGCCCGCATCCTCGCGGCGTTTGAAGCCGACAGCGCGGATGTCTGGTACGCCGATGGTTTCAAAGAGAAAATCCTGACCGGCATCGTCGATCCCGCTGCCTATGATCAGGTGATGGATGTACTGGACGTCTGGTTCGATAGCGGCTCCACCCATGCGTTTGTCCTGCGCGACCGCCCGGATGGAACGACCGATGGCATCGCGGATCTCTACCTCGAAGGCACCGACCAACATCGCGGCTGGTTCCATTCCTCGATGCTTCAGGCCTGCGGCACCAAGGGGCGGGCACCTTACCGGGGCGTGCTGACGCACGGCTTCACGCTGGATGACAAGGGCATGAAGATGTCCAAGTCCTTGGGCAACACCACCGCGCCGCAGTCCGTGATCGACGAGTATGGCGCGGACATCCTGCGGCTGTGGGTGGCGCAAAGCGACTACACGCAGGATTTGCGGATCGGCAAAGAGATCCTCAAGGGCGTGGCCGACAGCTACCGCCGCCTGCGCAACACGATGCGGTTCTTGCTGGGCAACCTTGCCGGGTTCTCGGACGCCGAAAAGGTTGAGCCCAAGGACATGCCGGAACTGGAACGCTGGGTCCTGCACCGCTTGTCGGAACTCGACGCCGAAGTGCGGCAGGGCTATGCGAAATACGACTTCCAGGGCGTGTTCACCAAGCTGTTCGCCTTCGCCACGACGGACCTTTCAGCGGTCTATTTCGACATCCGTAAAGACAGCCTTTACTGTGATGCCGTGACCAGTCTCACGCGGCGGTCCTGCCGGACGGTTCTGGATATCCTGTTTCACCGCCTGACCACATGGCTTGCCCCGATCCTGGTCTTTACCATCGAAGAGGTTTGGCTGGAGCGGTTCCCGGGCGACGCGTCCTCCGTCCATCTGGTCGACATGCCCGAAACGCCGAAAGCGTGGCGGGATGAAACGCTGGCAGCGAAATGGGAGACCATCCGCGAGGTGCGCCGGGTCGTGACGGGGGCCCTGGAAGTGCAGCGGACGGCCAAGGTCATCGGCGCCAGCCTGGAGGCAGCTCCGGTTGTGCATGTCGAAAGCGCCGAGGCGCTGAAGGCGCTGAAATCGGTCGATTTCGCGGACCTTTGCATTACAAGCGGTGTAAGCCTGACCGCCGACCCGGCCCCGGATGAGGCATTCCGTATCCCGGAAATGCCGGGCGTCGGGGTGGTGTTCGAACTGGCCCCCGGCCACAAATGCCAACGCTGCTGGAAAGTCCTGCCCGACGTCGGTACCCACAAACACCCCGGCACCTGCGCGCGGTGCGATGCGGCGTTGGGGTAGGGTGCCCGTGCTCGCACGCACCAATGTCCGCATGGATGATTGGTGCGTGACATCACGCACCCTACGACAATGACTTACGCTGCCAGCATCGCCAGCCCGTTCGGCCCGCTGACCATCTGGGCGGCGGAGGACGTTATCACGCGGCTGACATGGCGTGACGAACCATGTGAAATTTCGCCTCTGCTGGTCGAAGCCACCCGCCAACTGACCGCCTATTTCGACGGAACACTGACCCGGTTCGACTTGCCGTTCGACTGGGGCATCGGGCTGAACGCCGAGGTCCGCCGCGCCATGGCGGCGATCCCGTTCGGCGAAACCCGCACCTATGGCGACCTCGCCAAGACAGTCGGAGCACCCACACAGGCCGTGGGCCAGGCATGCGGCGCCAACCCGATCCCGATCCTGATCCCATGCCATCGCGTCCTCGGACGCAACACTCTCGGCGGGTTCTCGGCCCCCGGCGGGGCGGAGACCAAGGTCGCCCTTTTGCGTCACGAAGGGGCGGCGGGGCTGTTGATCTGACCAAATCAGGTTATCTGGACCTATCCCCCGCCTTGCCACTGCCGCGCCAACCGCTTAGCCCTGCAAGTAACGGTTTGATGACAGGCAATCGACGTGACATTCGGCGTGTTTCTGGCGGTGATGGCTGCCGCCCTTTTGCACGCGTCATGGAACGCGCTGATCAAGACCGGGGCGTCCAAGCAATCGGCGATGTTGATTTTGGGCGTCGGCCAGGCCGTGTTCGGGGCCGGCATTGCGATCTGGAAGGGCATCCCGGCAGAGGCCGCCTGGCCATGGCTCTTGGGGTCCGGGCTGATCCACATGTGCTACCAACTGTTCCTTGGCTATGCCTATGAACATGGGGATCTGAGCCGCGTCTATCCCATTGCGCGGGGCACGGCGCCGATGATCGTGCTTGTGATCAGCGCCCTTTTCCTGTCCGACACCATGACCGCGCCTGAAGTGGCGGGGGTGGTCGTGCTTGGGCTTGGCATCCTGCTGATGGTGCGAGGGGTGTTCACCAGCGGCGAGTCGCGCAGGATGCTGCCCTTTGCGCTGGGGGCGGCAGTGGCCACGGCAGGCTATTCGATCACCGACGGCATGGGCGCGCGGGCGGCGGGTGATCCGGTGCTTTATGTCGGATGGATCTTTATTGTGTCGGCGGTGTTTTATGTCCCCGCAGCCGTGGCGCTCAAGGGTGTCGGGCTGTTTCGGGTCCCGACACGGGCCTGGCTGGTGGGGTTCCTGGCGGGTGGGCTTTCCTTCGCGGGCTACGCCATTGCGGTTTGGGCGATGACCGTGGCGCCTATCGCGCTGGTCGCCGCCTTGCGCGAAACCTCGATCCTGTTTGCGGTGCTGATCGGCTGGCTGGTCTTTGGCGAGGCGATGACCCGAAGCAAGGCGCTGGCCGCCCTGGTCATCGTTGCAGGCGTCTTGTTGACGCGAGTTTAGCCCGCCCGGCGACGCAGGGGCGGCACGATCTGCTGGGCGATCCCCGCACAGCAAAGATAGATCGACGACACGATCAGCCCCCAATGCGCCCAGCTGGCCTCGTGGAAATCGACCCAGGCCGCCCAACCGGCGCAGGCAACCCAAAGACCCGTCATCGGCAGGGTGATCCAGCGCCAGCGTTCGGTGCGGACAGGATGGACGAACTTCAGGTTGGTGAACATCGTGACAGTCAGCGCGATGACCACAAACAGGATCGTGCCTTCGGACGGACCAACCGCAAAAAGGACCAGCACCACCATGTTCCAGCAGGCGGGAAATCCGGCAAAGCTTTTGTCCTTGGTCTTCATCCGTGTGTCAGCAAAATACACGACCGAACCGTACACGATGGCGATGGTGGCCAGCCAGCCGGTCCAGCCGGTCAGCATGCCGGATTCGAACAGCGCAAAGGCCGGGATGAACACATAGGTCAGATAGTCGACGATCAGGTCCATTAGGACCCCGTCATAGGTCGGCCAGTTTTTCTGCACGTCGAATTTGCGGGCAAGGGGTCCATCGAGCCCGTCCACAAGCAAGGCCACGACCAGCCAGAGAAACATCAGGCTCCACTTTTCCTCGACCGCTGCCAGCATCGCCAGCAGGGAGAGCACAGCGCCGGTGGCGGTGAACAGGTGGACGAAAAGCGCCTTGAGCCGGTCGGTCATAAGGGGGTGATCGCAAAAAAATACCCATCAGGCAAGTCAGGGGATCAGTATTGCGCCATCAACGGCAGTGTAAGTCGGTTGCGCGGGACTATACTGGTCTAGACGGGCATGTTGTCGAAATCCTCGTCGTCCGAATCGGGGGCGGTGGCGCGCGCACCGGGTTGTCCAGTCGCGGCAGCACTGTCCGCAGGGTACGACAGGCCGGACATCATCGTCGACAGGGCCGCCATTTCGGCGCGCAGTGCGGCCAATGCGGCGATCTGGCCGATGCAAATGCTTTCGACAATTTCGTCGGCCAGGTTGACCAGCGGCGGGTCGCTTTCCTTCGTGCTCATCGCAGTCTCCCTTCAGGTCGCGCAGCTGCTGCAGAATGGTGTGGCGAGCAGGATATCCAGCCGATGCTCTGCGATCTCAGCCCCGCATTTGACGCAGATGCCGTATTCGCCGCGGTCGATCCTGCGCAACGCCGCCTCGATCTGGCGCAAGTCGTGCTGACCCGTCAGGCCCTCGGCCTCCAGGACCTCGTCGCCCTCACGTTCCACCGCCAGATCCTCCCAGTCGGGATTCAGGTGGCTGTCCAGTTCATCCTCGATGGCGGCCAGGCGGGCACCGATGGCGGCTTGCTGTGCCAAAAGGGCGGCCTTTCGGGTGGCGACGGGGGTCTTTGCTTGGTGGGGCATGGACGGGCTCCGGTTGCTGTGCGCTGTTTATGCACGCACCCGAAGCGATCCGCCTTGATCCACGTCAAGCGCGGGGATGCGCGCGGGCGTAAACCTCCATCAGGCGCGCGGCATCGACCGCCGTGTAGGCCTGGGTGGTGGACAGCGACGCATGGCCCAGCAACTCCTGGATGGCGCGCAGGTCGGCACCAGCCGCCAGCAGATGTGTGGCAAAGCTGTGGCGCATGGCGTGCGGGGTTGCCGTGGCGGGCAGGCCCAGCTGCATCCGCGCGCGTTCCATCGCCGCCTGCACAAGGCGCGGGTTCAAAGGCCCGCCACGGGTGCCACGAAAAAAGGGGGCGTCACGTTCGGCCGGATAGGGGCAGAGGCGCACATATTCGGCCACTGCTGTGCGCATCACCGGCAGGACAGGCACCAGCCGTTCCTTGCCACCCTTGCCCAGAATGCGCAGGACTTCGGGCAGGGGATGGTCGCGCCCTGTCAAGCCAAGGCATTCCGATATTCGCAATCCGCCGCCGTAAAGGACGGTCAGCACCGCGACATCGCGCGCCGCGATCCAGTCGCTGGGGGCCTGACTGCCGACCATCTCGATCATGTCGGCGGCACTGTCGACCGACAAGGGACGCGGCAGCTTGCGCTGGAACCGCGGGGCGCGGGCGGACAATAGTGTCGTCGCATCCGCCCCTGTGCGGTCTGCGGCCCAGGCGGTAAATCGCTTTACAGCACTCAATGCGCGGGCCAGCGACCGGGCCGACAGCCCCCGCCCCCGCGCATCCGCCATCCAGGCCCGCAGGTCGCCCTGGGCGGTTGCGGCCAGCGTTGCAAGCCCGATGCTTTCGCCCTTGTGGGCCACCATGAAGTCCAGGAACTGACCCACATCGCGCCCATAGGCGGTGATCGTATTGACCGAAAATCCTTCAATCGCGCGCATTTCTGTCAGAAATGCCCCCAGCGCCTGCTGCAAGGCGGGGACGACGATCCTGCCGCCTTGCGCGGTCACGCGAGCCAGCGGCGCATCGTCCGCTC
>JANPBI010000312.1:0-9979 GCA_031430315.1 Rhodobacterales bacterium
CGGCCATCAGGTGCCGAAGACCCGCGCAAAGATCGTGTCGACATGCTTGGTGTGATAGCCCAAGTCGAACTTTTCGGCGATCTCGGCAGGTGAAAGCGCGGCCGTAACTTCAGGGTCGGCCAGAAGTTCCGTCTGGAAATCGGCCCCCTTCTCCCAGACCTTCATCGCGTTGCGCTGAACCAGGCGGTAGGCATCCTCGCGCGTGACCCCGGCCTGGGTCAACGCCAGCAAGACGCGCTGGCTCATCACTAGGCCGCGGAACTTGTTCATGTTGGCCAGCATGTTGTCGGGATAGATCACCAGCTTTTCGATGACCCCGGCCAGCCTGTGCAGCGCGAAATCCAGCGTGATCGTGGTGTCCGGGGCAATCGCCCGCTCGACACTGGAATGACTGATATCGCGTTCATGCCATAGCGCCACATTCTCCAGCGCCGGGACCACCGCCATCCGTACCAGCCGCGCAAGGCCAGTCAGATTTTCGGTCAGCACCGGGTTACGCTTGTGCGGCATGGCAGATGAGCCCTTTTGACCGGGCGAAAAGAATTCTTCGGCCTCCAGCACTTCGGTGCGTTGCATGTGGCGGATCTCGATAGCGATGTTCTCGATGCCGCTGGCAATTACGCCCAGCGTCGCGAAATACATCGCGTGCCGGTCGCGGGGAATGACTTGGGTGCTGATCGGCTCTGGCGTCAGGCCCAGCATCTTGCAGACATGCGCCTCAACTGCCGGGTCGATATTGGCAAATGTCCCGACGGCACCGGAAATCGCGCCTGTCGCCACCTCGGCCCGTGCCGCTACCAGCCGCGCACGATTGCGCATCATTTCCGCATAAAACCGCGCGAAGGTCAGGCCCATCGTCGTGGGTTCCGCATGGATGCCGTGGCTGCGCCCGATGCGGGGTGTGTCCTTGTACTCCATCGCGCGCACTTTCAGAGCCGCCAGCACACGGTCAAGCGCCACCAGAAGTATATCGGTCGCGCGGACCAATTGAATGTTCAGCGTCGTGTCCAGCACATCCGAACTGGTCATCCCCTGATGCACGAACCTTGCGGCATCTGCGCCGACAATGTCGGCAAGATGGGTCAGAAACGCGATGACGTCATGTCTGGTGACCGCCTCGATAGCGTCGATCTTTGCCACGTCAAACGGCGTGTCTTTGGCTTTCCACACGGCCTGCGCGTTTTCTTTCGGGATCACCCCCAGCGCCGCCATGGCGTCCCCGGCATGGGCCTCGATCTCAAACCAGATGCGGAACTTGGCCTCGGGCGACCAGATGGCAACCATTTCGGGGCGGGAATAACGCTCGATCATCGGGGAACCTCTGGCTGGCGGGACAGGCAGCGTTCGATTAGACTGGGTTGGTTGGCACTGCAAGGCAAAGGGGCAGCGGACGCACAACCTGGTGCGGATGATGACCGTTTGGCGCGCCATTGTATTGGTCGGTCTTTGGCAGGAACGTGACGCATGAACCCGAAAAGGAGATGGCGATGAATCTGATGCAGGCCGTTCAAAACGTCTATCGCAACTATGTCACCTTCAGCGGTCGCGCGGCGCGGTCAGAATATTGGTGGTTCTTTCTTTTTTCGATCATCGCCAGCATCTTGATCGGCGTGATCGAAAGCAGCCTCGGACTTGGACAAGGAGAGGTGACCAGAGGCAATGGCGGCTTTTCGGCAGATTACGCGGGCGGGATCCTGTCTGGCATCTGGGCCTTGGGAAACCTTTTGCCGACACTGGCGGTGGGTGTCCGGCGATTGCATGACACGGACAGGTCCGGTTGGTGGCTGCTCATCGCGATTATCCCGCTGATCGGCGCGATTGTCCTGTTGGTGTTCTTTTGCAGTCGGGGGACTTCGGGCCCGAACCGGTTCGGTCGGGATCCTCTGCAGGCCGCTGGTGCAGTCGACGTATTCTCTTAGTCGGCACAGGCGCTAGATTTTCGTCGTTGCGGCGCAGGACAGCGCGACCAACGAGCACCATGTCGGTCCGGACGAGCGGCGGTCAGATCGAGAGGCGGTTCGTCGGGGTTGCCATGCCTTGCGATCCACGTTCGCGGTAGGGCGTGGTGTTGTAGTGCGAGCGGTAGCATTTCGAAAAATGCGACGGGCTCGCGAACCCGCAGGCTAGCGCCACGTTAATCACGCTCATATCCGTCTGCATCAAGAGGTTGCGCGCCTTTTGCAGTCGCAGTTCCATGTAGTACCGCTTGGGGCTGCGGTTGAGGTAGCGGCGGAATAGGCGCTCCAGCTGGCGCGTGCTCATCCCCACATCCTCGGCAAGGTCGGCGGGCGACATCGGGTCTTCGATCGCGCCTTCCATCATCTGGATGACCTGGGACAGTTTCGGATGGCGCACGCCGATCCGGGTCGGAATCGACAGGCGCTGGGTATCCTGATCGGTGCGAATGGTGGAATAGATCATCAGGTCAGCGACTGTATTGGCCAGATCCTCGCCGTGGTCGGCGGCGACGATCCGCAGCATCAGGTCGATGGAGCTGATGCCGCCGGCGGTCGACCAGCGGTTGCCGTCCATCACAAAGACGGATTTCGACAGCTTTACATCCTCGAATTCCTCGAGGAACCCGTCCTGGTTTTCCCAGTGGATTGTCGCCTTTTTCCCATCCAGCAATCCCGCCTTGGCCAGGGCATAGGATCCGGTGCACAGACCCCCGATGGTGACGCCGCGCCTCGCCTCGCGCCGTAGCCAGCCGATCACGGCGCGGGTGGTCGTCTTGTGGATCTCGATCCCGCCGCAGACCAGGATGGTGTCGTCGCGCTCCACATCGTCGAGCCCCATATCCAGCCGAAAGGTTGCCCCGTTGGAGCAGGTCTTTTCCACGCCCCCTTCGCCTGCAAGCGCCCAGGTGTAAACCTCATGCCCCAATGCATGATTGGCCAGGCGCAACGGCTCAATCGCCCCGGCAAAGTTGATCATGGTGAACCGGTCCAGCAGCAGGAACACGAACCTGCGGGGGGCGACCTCGCGGGGGGTGTTGGCGGCTCGTGTGGTGGGAATGGACATCAAGCGACCTATTCATGTCGGTTACGGGCGACGGAAACAGGTTTTGACGGTAGCTGCAAGCCAAATTCGCCGAAAAACCCAGGCCTTTCGCCCTTTGCATCGGAAGGTTGGGCGCGTATAGCAATGCCCGATATCGCAAAGCGTTCGGAGACGTGCCATGACCAAGGGCTGGATGAAATCTGACTGGCGTCAAAAGCCGCGCATGCAGATGCCGGACTATCCCGACCAGACCGCGCTGAAGGCGGTCGAGGCACAACTGGCCAAATATCCCCCGCTGGTTTTTGCAGGCGAGGCGCGGCGGCTGAAAAAGCAGCTGGCGCTGGCCGGTGAGGGCAAGGCGTTCCTGTTGCAGGGCGGCGATTGCGCAGAGAGCTTTGCGGAATTCAGTGCCGACAACATCCGCGATACGTTCCGGGTGATGCTGCAGATGGCCGTAGTGCTGACTTATGGGGCCAAGGTGCCGGTGATCAAGGTGGGGCGCATGGCCGGGCAGTTCGCCAAGCCGCGATCCGCGCCGACCGAAGTGATCGATGGCGTTGAGTTGCCGTCCTATCGCGGCGATATCATCCACAGGTTTGAAGCCACGCTTGAGGCCCGCAGACCCGATCCCCAGCGGATGCTTCAGGCCTATACCCAGGCAGCGGCGTCACTGAACCTGCTGCGCGCCTTTTCCACCGGCGGTTTTGCCGACATCCACCGGGTGCATTCGTGGACGCTGGGCTTTGCCGAGCACGACAAGGCCGAACGCTACCGCGAACTGTCCAACCGCATCTCGGACGCGCTGGATTTCATGAATGCTGCTGGCGTGAACTCTGAAACCTCGCACCACCTGTCGACGGTCGATTTCTACACCAGCCACGAGGCGCTGCTGTTGGAATACGAAGAGGCCTTGTGCCGCGTCGACAGCATCACGGGCCAGAACGTTGCAGGCTCGGGTCACATGATCTGGATCGGCGATCGCACCCGTCAGCCTGACGGCGCGCATGTGGAATTTGCGCGCGGCGTGCTGAACCCGATCGGTTTGAAATGCGGGCCGACCACCACGGCGGATGACCTCAAGGTGCTGATGGCCAAGCTGAACCCCGAAAACGAGGCCGGGCGCCTGACCCTGATTGCGCGGTTCGGAGCGGGCAAGGTCGGCGACAACTTGCCCCGCCTGATCAAGGCCGTGCGCGAAGAGGGTGCGAATGTCGTCTGGTCCTGCGATCCGATGCACGGCAACACGATCAAATCTTCGACCGGGTACAAGACGCGGGCGTTTGATTCCGTCCTGCGCGAGGTTCGAGAGTTCTTTGGTATCCACAAGGCCGAAGGGACCGTCCCGGGCGGGGTGCATTTCGAGATGACGGGCAAGGATGTCACCGAATGTACCGGCGGTTTGCGCGCCGTGACGGATGAGGATTTGTCTGACCGATATCACACCGCCTGCGATCCGCGTCTGAATGCCAGCCAGTCGCTGGAACTGGCCTTCCTCGTTGCCGAGGAACTGTCCTCGCAGCGCGAGGCGGCGCGTCGCGTCGCGTTCTAGCGCCTGAACCGCCGGGCTTGGATGTGCCTTGGGCCGCGCAAGCGCGACGTGTCAGTCGACCGAATGCACCAGGCGCAGATGGCCGCCTGATCGGGGCGGGGTGGGCATTGTGAATTCGGCGGCGGCTTCGGCACATTCCAGCGCTTTTTCGCGGGCAGAAGGCGCAGGGACGGCAAGCCGCTCCATCGTGGTTTGGGCCAGCGAGAACCTGCGGGGAGCGCGCCCCACGGGCGAATCCGGTACGATGCAGCCCAAGGCCAGATCCACCCCACCCGCCCGCGACATCAGCGGCAGCATCATCAAGCGTGCCGATAGCGCCGGTCGACCGATGCCGCGTTCGCCCTCCAGGTCCAGATGCGCAATAGCGGGTCCGGCGAAAACCTGTTCCAGCACCGACGAGAGCGTGTCGCGGGCAACCGGGTCGAACATGGCGCTTATCGGCATGCCGCGAACTTCGACCCCCATCAGTTCGGACAGCAGCGATCCGGCCAGCCGGAACCGCGCCAGGCCAGGTGCGATCCGTTCGATCATGAACACGTTCTCCAAGGCCCCGGCGATCCCCCTTGGGTCCAGCGTTTCGCGCATTGGGAACAGCCCGCCACGGCGTAAGCCTTCCCAGTAGGCGCGGACCTCTTGCAGGTGTCGCGCAGAGGCCGCGGTTCTGGTTATTTCGCCTGCCATCTGCGACCTAAGATGCTTGCCAAAAGCGATGACCTTGTCTTGCATGTCCTGAACCCCCAACCACTGATACGCGATACGATTGTCGCCTATGGCTGGCTCTGCTATGCCCGCGAGGGTTGGTCAAACTGATCAAGCCGTCGGGCAGGGCGGGGCGCATTAACCTTGCGGCGACACCTGTTACTGAACCCTTAAGATACACGAGATGCCGTCATTTTGGTCGCAAATCTCGACAAATGGTAAACATCTCCGTCCAGGTTGCGGAGCAGAAAGACAGGATCGTCATGGTTGTCTCTATGACCGGTTTCGCCGCGGGCAAGGGGTCCGGACTGGGCTATGACTGGACGTGGGATCTCCGCTCCGTCAATGGCAAGGGGCTGGATCTGCGGCTGCGCCTGCCGGACTGGGTAGAGGGGCTGGAGCCGCTGGTCCGGGCGT
Source organism: Rhodobacterales bacterium (assembly GCA_031430315.1). Classification (GTDB taxonomy): domain Bacteria; phylum Pseudomonadota; class Alphaproteobacteria; order Rhodobacterales; family Rhodobacteraceae; genus JAJNPS01. The sequence goes on from JANPBI010000312.1 coordinate 5,666, forward strand.
CCCTGGCATCGGCGGTCACTCGCGGCAATGTCAGCCTGACGCTGAAACTAAACCGCGACCCGATGGCAGAATCTGCGACAGCGATGCGGCTGAACAGACCCGCCCTGACCGCTGCCCTGCGGGCGCTGGCCGAGGTGGAGGATTGCGCAATGTCGCAGGGCCTGACGCTGGCACAGCCCAATGCGGCAGTCGTGCTGGCGCTGCGGGGGATCGTCGAGACGGGTGCCACGGACGAGGACACTGCTCCGCTTCGGGATGCGCTGATGGCCGACATGACTAGACTTTTGGCCGAATTCGCGGCATCGCGCCGATCCGAAGGGGGCGCGTTGAAGGGCGTCCTTTCCGCGCAGGTTGACCGCATCGTGGACCTGACTGCGGCAGCCAGTGCCGAGATGTCCGCGCATCCTGACCATGCGGCGACCGCGCTGAAACTGGCGCTTGAGCGTCTTTTGGATGCCGCTGATGGTCTGGACCCGACCCGCCTGGCGCAAGAACTGGCGCTGCTTGCCGTCAAGACGGATGTGCAAGAGGAGCTGGACCGTCTTGCCGCCCATGCCAAGGCCGGGCGTGACCTTCTGTCCAGCCCCGGCCCAGTCGGGCGCAAGTTCGACTTCCTGACCCAGGAATTCATGCGCGAGGCGAATACCCTTTGTTCAAAATCGCCGACGCTTGCCGTGACGCGCATCGGGCTTGACCTCAAGACGGTCATCGATCAGATGCGCGAACAGGTTCAGAACGTGGAATAGCCCATGACGCGGCGCGGTCTCTTGCTGATCTTGTCCTCGCCGTCCGGCGCGGGGAAATCCACGCTGGCCCGGATGCTGATGGCCTGGGACCCAAGCCTGCGGTTTTCCATTTCGGCCACAACCCGCGCCCCGCGCCCGAACGAAGCGGATGGCCGGGAATACTATTTCATTTCCAAAGAGCGGTTCACCGAGCAGGTTTCAGCCGGGGAAATGCTGGAACATGCAGAGGTTTTCGGCAACCACTATGGATCCCCCGCAGCCCCGGTGAAAGAGGCGCTTGTCGCCGGACGGGACATGATTTTCGACATCGACTGGCAAGGCGGCCAGCAGATCAAGAATTCTGCCCTGGGAAGCGATGTCGTGTCGGTGTTCATCCTTCCTCCCTCGATCGAGGAACTGGAACGCCGGCTGAAAGGCCGGGCACAGGATAGTGACGACGTGATCGCCGCGCGCATGGCCAAAAGCCGCAACGAGATCAGCCATTGGGCCGAATATGACTATGTACTGGTAAACAACGAACTGGAACGATGCTTTGACGAGCTGAAGAGCATCCTGCAAGTCGAACGCATGCGCCGGACCCGCCAACCTAGGCTGGTCGACTTCATCCGGACTCTCAATGCCGAATTTGCTGCACGATGATCTATGCACTGGACGGTCTTACCCCGCAAATTCATCCCGATGCCTGGATTGCGCCGACCGCCGTGCTGATCGGGCGGGTTGTGGTCGAGGCGGGGGCTTCGGTCTGGTTCGGCGCGGTGCTGCGCGGCGACAACGAAGAGATCCGCATTGGCCCCGGATCCAACGTGCAGGAAAACGCGGTGCTGCACACCGATATGGGCTATCCTCTGGTGATCGGCGCAAATTGCACTGTCGGACACAAGGCGATGCTGCATGGCTGCGTCATTGGCGAGCAGACGTTGATCGGCATGTCGGCCACCATCCTGAACGGCGCGCGGATCGGCAGGGAATGCCTGATCGGGGCGGCGTCGCTGGTTACCGAAGGCAAGGTCATTGTGGATGGAAGTCTGGTGATGGGGGCCCCGGCCAAGGTCATCCGCGCTTTAGATGATGCGGCCCGAGCGCGGCTTTTGGCGTCGGCGCAAAGTTACCAGCGCAACGCGCGCCGCTTTGCGCAAGGCATGACCCCGGTGGTTTGATCGCGGACGACGGTCAGGGCGTGGCCATCAGTTCCACGGTGATTTCTTTGGACCCCGAGGCGGATCGAATTTCCCGCGCCACCAGCGACGGATTGGGTAGGGCGGGACCAACCAACACAAGCTTGCCCCGGTAGTCGAGTTGCCCCAACCGTTCAGAGATTGCCATGGCATCCAGTTCCGGTGACCACAGCGTCCCAAGGATGATGGTTGCCTTGGTTTCACTCAGCAGCGGTTTGGTCAGTGCCCGGAACGGTATCTTGATGATCTGGGCTCCGGCAGGCAGGTTTGCGTTTTCCCAGGCGACGGGCTCGATGGCAATGACGACAACCGATGCATCGGCCGGTCCGGTCCCCGTCCCATCGTTTGACTTTGGAGGTGGTGTTTCCTTGCGGGCCAAGGTGTTGCTCCCCTTGCGTAGCTGTCGCCTTAACGCCTAGTCTGGCATGCCGGATCCCGGCACGTAAACACTGGATGCACGTCATTCGGGAATATTCGTTCTAAAATACACGCCAGGATTACCGAGAACTGCCGCTTGACGCTATGAAAAGCTGCCACGACCGTCCGGAAAGCCGCATTGAGGGAGAGTACTTGCCGTGCCGCAACGCCTGGCCACATCCATTCTGGAGGCTATCGGCCATCCGGCCTTGATCGTCGGGCCGGACCAGCGAATCCTGTTTGCAAATTCAGCCGCCAAAGAGGTGCTGGGCACCGCTATCGAAGGTCGCCACCACGCCATGGCCCTGCGCACACCCGCCGTGCTGACCGCTATCGCCCAATGCCTGGCCAGCCGTGACCGCGCCGAGGCCCGCCATGCCGTTCCTTTGGGCTCCCGCGACCAGGTGTTCCGGGTGGCCGTCACCTTTGTGGAGGGCGCGGATATCGAGGGTGCAATGTGTATCTTGCAAGACATCACCGCAACAGAAGAGGCCAGCCAGATGCGCCGCGACTTCGTGGCAAATGTCAGCCATGAACTGAAGACGCCGCTGACCGCGCTGATGGGGTTCATCGAAACTCTGCGGGGACCTGCGCGGAATGATCCAGCGGCTCAGGACCGGTTTCTGGGCATCATGGACCGTGAGGCAGGGCGGATGAACCGGCTGGTACGCGATCTGCTGCAGCTTAGCCGCGTCGAGGCCGAAGAGCGCATCCGCCCATCCGACCCGGTCGATCTGGGCAGCCTGATCCAGATGACGCTGGCAACCTTGCGCCCGCAGGCCGAAGCCGCAGGGATCGAGGTCCTGTTCGATGCGCCTGACAACCGGATGATTGTCCCTGGCGACCCAGATCAGTTAACGCAGGTATTCCATAACCTAATCGAAAACGGCATCAAGTACGGTGCCCAAGAATCCGTCGTCCGGGTGTCAATGTCCGATGCTGAGGGACCCACGGGGCCGACGGTTCGCGTCGATGTAAAGGACCAGGGCGAGGGGATCCCCGCGATCCACCTGCCGCGCCTGACCGAGCGATTTTACCGTGTCGATGCGCACCGGTCGCGCGACCGCGGCGGCACCGGGCTGGGGCTGGCCATCGTCAAGCACATTGTGCAGCGCCATCGCGGACGCCTGGTGATCGATTCAGTCGTGGGGCAGGGCAGCACGTTTTCGGTCCATTTGCCTGCACCGCAGCCCCTGCCAACAAGCAACACCAGCACAGGCTGATCAGGCAAGCGGCTGGGCGCGTTCCACAAGCCTTACGAAAAAGCTCGCACCGATGGGGGCGACCTCATCGTTGAAGTCGAATTTCGCCGAATGCAGCCCCGGTCCCGGCCCAGTTCCCAGATAGAGGAACGCGCCGGGCCGTGCCTCCAGCAGATAGCTGAAATCCTCTGACCCCATGTCGCGCGGCCAGTTGCCGTCGACGTTCTCGCCCACCACATCGCGGGCGACAGCAACGGCAAAGGCGGTTTCCGCCGCGTGGTTGACCGTGGCAGGATAGCCCCATTCATAATTGATGTCGGCGGTCACATTGTAGGCGCGGGCATGGCCCTCGACGATCTCGTGGATGCGGCGTTTCAGCGTCTGGCGCACTTCGGGGCTGAAGCTGCGGATGGTGGCGCAGAACATCGCCGTTTCGGGCACGATGTTGCTGGCAGTGCCTGCATGGATCATCGTCACTGAAACGACCGCCTCGTCCAGCGGGTTGAGGTTCTTTGGGATGATGGTCTGCATTGCCGCCACCATGCCGACCATCGGCGTGATCGGATCGGTGCAGGTGTCGGGATAGGCCGCGTGCCCACCCTTGCCGGTCACGGTGACCGTTGCCGTGTCGACCGCCGCCATGAATGGCCCGGGCGTGGTCAGCAGCCAGCCCAGCGGCATGTTCGGTTCTTGATGGATGCCATAGACTTGGGAGATGGCAAAGCGGTCCATGATCCCCTCTTGGACCATCACATGTCCGCCGCCTGCATCCTC
>JANPBI010000313.1:0-3957 GCA_031430315.1 Rhodobacterales bacterium
CGCTGCCCGATAATCCTGTGGCAGCTGGAATTCCGAGCCCCAGATCCCGCGGTGCCCCGCCTTGGCGCGGGTCTCCTCGACCTCGTAGTCCTGGCTGTACTTGCGAAAAGCGGTTGCCCAGCCGGCTTCGACCATCGCCCGGTTGATCTCGATTCCCGCGACCGTACAGACCGCAAGCGTGCGGCCATAGGCATCGATGTCGCGGCCGCGGCATTCGACCGGATTACCGCCGATCAGATTGCGGAGCTGGTTCGCGGCTTCCTCGCCGCAACGCCATGTTGTCCCCGAACGATTGCAGGTCTGCTTGCCTTCGGGCGCATCGATTCCGAACAACCGGACCGAGATGCCCGACACCGATAGTGAATCCCCATCGACGATCTCGGCCGGGCCCAAAAGCGCTTGCGCATGGGCGGGCGCCGCGGACGCGAAAAGGACTGCAAAGAGGAGGTGCCGCATTGGGTCAGAATGCCCGCAAACATGTTTCAGATCAATTTGCGATGGGGTCGGTCAGCCGGGATAAACTGTGGCGGCACCACCAAAGCCGGCGCGAGCGAGATCGTTGGCCGCAGGGAAGTGCCTCCTTCCGAAAATATGCAACTGATGGGCATGAAATCATTTTATTTTTCCGATCCTTAGCGTAGCCTTTCGATCGGGGGAACAAGTGAGCCAGCTGCTGGACAACCAAACAACGGGCCGACCGGCAGCTGTCGGGCGCAATTCAATGCTCCCTGTGCAGCTCCCGTCACGAACTCGAGATGTTTCCGAAGTGGGCGAGTTTACCTCGAATGCGTCGGGTCGCTTTTATTTGAAACCGCGGAATTCAACCGAAGCCGATCAGGAATTCTTGGTAGCCAATGGGTTTGCGATCGCGTCCGACGATCGCCTGGCGTGGCACAGCCACCACGCGCGTGTTCTGGCCAGATTGGCGAAGCCAGAAAAGCTCGATTACCTGATCCTCGTCCCGACGCTTCGCTGTAATCTAGCCTGCTCGTATTGCCAGGTCTCCCGGGCACCTTTGAGGGCATCGGGCTTCGACTGGAATGAAAAAACGACCAGCGCGATCGAGGAAATGCTGGACGGGCTTGCAACCAACGCAATCAAAATCGAGTTTCAGGGCGGCGAACCGACGCTGCGCCTAGATCTGGTCAAGCGCATCATCGATCGTTGCGACCGCTTTGCAGAACGCAGCTTCGTGATCTGCACAAACCTGTCTGAGGTCGGCCCCGAGCTTTTGGATTTGCTCGAGCGAGCGGATGTGAGCGTCTCAACGTCGCTCGATGGCTCCTCGCTCGTCCATTCGGCGCAGCGCACGCGATCGACAGCGATGACTGATCAATTCCTTCGCAACCTGCGGGAAATCATCGCGCGGTTTGGCCCCGGAAAAGTCTCGGCGCTTCCGACGATCAACCAGAGTTCGCCTCCGCCGGTCGATGAGTTGATCGATGCATTCGCTGATTTCGGCTTCGAAAGCATTCATCTGCGGCCCGTGAACTTCCAGGGATTTGCGCGGAAGCGTCACCCGAGTTCTGCCGAGGATCACCGCGCATGGTGGGCCTATCACGAGGAGTTCGTCCATCGTCTGATCGCGCGAAACCACGAAGACCGCTCGAGGGTCCTCGAAGAGTCCTATTTTTCGCTCTGCTTGCGCCGAATGTTTCGTCTCGGGATCGATCGCCACGTCGATCTGCGCAACCCCAATCCGCTCGGCACCGACTACCTCGTCATCGATTACGATGGACAGTTGTATCCCACAGATGAGGCCCGGATGCTGGCCAGGTCAGGCATTGTGGACCTGTCGATCGGAACGGTCGTAGATGGCCTCGACGTTGAGAAGCTGGCGGTTCTGAACGCCTATTCCACGACGATCGGCGATCCGGCGTGCGATGCCTGCCCCTATCAACCTTACTGTGGACGCGATCTCGTCGATGATCTCTCGCGCTACGGTCGCATCGATCTGCCGCAGCACGAAACATTCTTCTGCCAGAAGCATCTGTATATGTTCGATCTGGCCGTCCACCTGATCTATTCCCACGACCCCGCCGTTCGCTACTCGCTGGCGCGATGGCTGGGACTCGCCGGCGAGTACCTCCCTCCGCAGGTGGTGCTCGCATGATCAACTTGGTTCTCGCTGCACGCGCCGACGCCGAGGCGCGCTATGTGGTTCGCCTCAACGATCGCCAGAGCAATGATTTTGGCGCGAACGACGCGCTGCTCGTCGATGAGCGACCTGATCGGAAGATCTACTCCAGCGCGTTTGGCTTGTTGGAAATCCGCGTGGCCGACGAGAGCTGCTTTGATCGTGATGTCGTCTCGGTCGATCCTCAGCGCGGCTTGGTCGAGCGGTTGGTCCGGTCGAGTTCACCGCACAACACATTCCTCGCGACCGAACGCTGCGACCAGCTTTGCGTGATGTGCAGTCAGCCGCCCAAGAAAACGCACGTGGATCGCTGGGCCGAGTTCGAAATGGCGGCGCGCCTTGCCCTTCCGGATGCTCTCCTGGGGATCTCCGGGGGCGAGCCCACGCTGTTCAGGCGAGAACTCTTTGCCTTGATCGAGGCGGTTCAGGCCGACCGACCGGATTTGTCATGGCACATTCTTTCCAATGGCCAGCATTTTTGCGAGGATGACATTTCGCAGCTCAGCTCGGAAGCATTCTTGCGGGTTACGTGGGGCATTCCGATCTATGCAGCAGCAGCCCCACTCCACGACGAAATAGTCGGGAAGGAAGGCGCCTACCGACAATTGCGCGAAGGGCTGGACGTCCTGCTGCGGTCGGGAGCGCATGTCGAACTCCGCACCGTCATTTTATCTTCGAACTTGGATCACCTGCCAGCGCTTGCCCACCACGCGGGGCTTCATCTTGGTTTCTGCGATCAATGGTCGATCATGCAGCTCGAAGCAGCGGGCTTCGCCAAGAACCGGTTCGCCGATTTGTTCGTTCCGACCGCTGGACGCTTCGCGCCCATCGGAGAGGCGATAGACGCGGCGGAACTTTATGGCCTGCCTGTTGCCCTCTTCAATTTTCCGCGTTGCCACATACCAAAGAATTATAGGGGGCATGCGGTGGCTTCCATTTCGGATTGGAAACGTAAATTTGCGTCCGCATGCGCGGAGTGCCACGAAAGGAGCGCCTGCGGTGGATTCTTCGAGTGGCATCCGGCGAAGGCGATGGGAGCGGTCCCGCTATGAACAAACGAACCTTCCTCATACCTTCTTTGCTTGTGGCGGGGTTCGCGCCTCCAGTGAGCGTTGCCGCCGCAGAGGAGACGGCGAGTTCTATTTCCGCAGATGCCCTGGCCACAGGGGAGCTGGATCGCGGCGCCGTGCTTTTCCGCCAGGACCGGCCGGTGCTGCTCGCCGGCCACAGTTCCCATCGAAGCCACAGCAGTCACTCAAGCCATCGTTCGAGTTCGTCGTCCGGCGGCTACTATCCTCCGGCGCCCGTCTATTCGCCCCCGCCGCTGCCTGCGCCGGCACCCTCGCCGCCAGTGCAACGCGCCAGGCCCAGAACGTTCGGCCAGCCGCTCAATCTGCTCGGGGGCGAAGGCGATGCGTTCACCGAGGTGGTTCGCCAGGTGCAGCGCGGCCTCAAGGCTTTTGGATATTTCGAGGGCCAGGTGACTGGCACACTGGGCGCTGACACCAAGGCGGCCTTAACGCGACTTCAGACGGATTACGACCTGAAGGTGACGGGAACCATCACCCCTGAGGTGTTGGCTGCCCTCAGGATTTCACCCTAAATGGGTTGGCTGCGAACGACCGTTCCGGTCTTCGTGCTCGCGTTGCAGGCGATCGCACCCTCGCCTGCTGAAGCACAAGATGTCGACGCGGCGCTAAAGGCAATCGGGGCGGAGGCGATCCGGTCCGTCGATAGCGACCTTTCCCTGCCTGCTGACAGCGAGGAGTACGTTGCGCTCGGCAAGAATGCAGTCTTGATGCTCACGGCGCGAAGCGCCA
>JANPBI010000314.1:0-7714 GCA_031430315.1 Rhodobacterales bacterium
TTTGCATCAACGCTGTGCGGGCCTGATTACGCTCAGCCACTTCATCACCCAAACGCGCAAGTTCGCGGTCAAGCAATGCCTTGGCCTCGGGCCGCTGGTTGTCGGCGGTCAGGCGGGCGACCTCGGCAAGGGTAGCCTTGATCTGGTCGTCAAGGTTGGAGGGCATGGCCTTGAGATTTTGAAGTCTTGCCGCAGCATCGAGAGCTGCGCGCAAGCCGTTATAGGCAGACTGCAGGTCGCCGTGACTGCTATGAGCGAAGTCTTGCGCGAGCCCGATCAGAAGGTCTTCGCCTGTTTGCGGGGCGGAAGAGTCCTGATCCGCCAACCGGAGCAGCGTGTCGGCGTCCTTGTCGGAGGGGGTTTCCTCGCCGTCCGCAGGCATGTCGGCGGCAAGGAAGCGGTCGATCCAGCTTTCGTCAAGTTCAAGGGCCTTGATCAGTTTGCCGACCGTCACAGGCCCGATGGAACGCTTGCCCTTTTCGATGTCGGAAAGAAACGAGCACCCCGGTGCCTTTGCCTTGTGACCTGGCTTGCCCGCGTCGATGTCAGCGATCCGGTTCGCGAGGTCGTTCAGCTGCCAGCCCTTTAGGCCGCGGGCCCGTTTGACGGTTTCGCCGAAGGTGGTGAGGAGGTCCTGTGCAAGTTTAGGCAAGTTTCGAGACCCCTCTGCATGGCGCGGCAATTCTGTGAAATCGCGCCCGGACGGGGTTCCGTGGGATCGTTCTCATGTCGCGACACGACCTTAACCCAAGGCGGGCCCGCTGCAACATCGCAAAGGAAATCCGATGTTCCAGCACGTTCTTTCGACCCTTGTCTGGCTTGCTAGTGCCCAAGGGACCAACGGCCTTTTCGCCCTGCTGTGCCTTGCCGCAGCTTTGGGCGGGAATGCACGCCTGATCATGCTGCTGTCGGCGGCGCTGTATCTGGCGCTGACTTTGATCTGAGGCAAAAGGGGCGGTCCGCATTGTCGGGCCACCGCCCCGTTCCCCCTTGCCCCCACCCCGCCGCCCGGCTAAAACCCCCTCGTCGGAGGCGTGGCTGAGAGGCCGAAAGCACTCGGTTGCTAACTGAGCATAGGGGGAACCCTATCGTGGGTTCGAATCCCACCGCCTCCGCCAGCGACCTAACCAATTGAAATATCTCACGAAAACCCCGGAATTCTCGCCCGAATTCCGGGGGTTTGCCGTCTTTGGCATGTGGTGGAGACGGTAGTTGCGCGGCCGGCGGGAATGATTTGGCGGCAGCGTCTCTGTCGGGCACATCCTGCGGTCCGGTTTTGGCTTTGGTTTTTCCCTGCCAGCAGTGAATTAGCAGGGAATTTTTCGGGTTGTATCGAGAGCTCCGTCCGGAGGCTCCATGGCATCACTGCACGACTGGAATGCAGGCCGAACCGAGCAGCGAACTTGCCAATCATCGGACGAGGGGAACCGCGCGGTCCTAAACAGGGCGGCGGTCAGCCTGAGAACCCGTAGAGGCGTTCCTGGTCGCTCCAGTCGAAGGGCGGCGGGTCCTGGATCATGCGCTCAAGCGTCAGGCTGACGGGCTGGGTGCCAGAGAGCAGCGCCGCCTGGATGCGGGGAGAGAGGAAGGCAAGCTGGCCACGCTTGCGCACGACGGCTTCGTCGAGGCCGGCCGTGCAGGCGATCTCGCGCAAGGTGGCGCCGGACTGCAGATCCTTCATCCAGCGGTGCGCGGCGGCGAGTGCCTTCAGGAGGACCGGGTCGGGACGAGGTGCGGGCCGACCGATGATGAGCTTTGCCTCGACACCACGGCGGCGGAGGCGAAGGCTCGCGATGATCTCGCCCAGCCTCGGGGCGAGGTCGTCCGCACCAAGGCCAAGGTCAGTTGCGAGAATGGTTGTGTCCATCTCGAGCGACAGCCCGTCGGGCCGGATCGTGCCGTTGCGTAGGAGCTTGCGAAGCGTGTCGGGGTCGGGCTTGCGCAGCAGCCGGACCAGCGCATGCGCGGCGTCCACCGGGCCATCTGCATCGCGCAACTCGGGCGACACCAGCAGGGAGTGGGCGGTGATGGCCGCAGCGATGTGGTCGGCCATGAGGTTGGCGATGGTTGCGTCGAGGGCAGGGCCGGGAAGCCGCCACCCGGTTGCGTCAGGCGGTCCAGTGATCAGACGGTGGGAGACGTAGTAGCGGAAGCGCCGGCCACGGCGCTGGGTGTGGGTGGGGGTCAGCCGGTCCCCGGCCTGATCCCGGAGCTTGCCGGCAAGGGGTGACGGCACAGCATCTGGTCCACCGTTCTTGCGACCCCTTGGCTTGGCGGACGTGGCCTGCAGTTTTTGCTGCACGTCGTCCCATGTGATCTCATCGATGATGGCCGCGTGCTGGCCAGGCCAGGTCCGGTCCTTGTGCCGGATGCGTCCGATGTAGACCGGGTTGGTGAGAATCTTGTGGATCTGGCCGCGGGTAAGGATATTGCCGCCCTGTTCGCGCCCCGAGCGGAAGTGGTGTTGCTTGGAACGAAGGCCCATCCGGGCCGCTTCGCGCTCGACCTCTCCGAGGTGGTTGAGGCGCCGGTAGAGGCTGAAGAGGGCCTGCACCGTCCCGGCCTCGTCCGGGCTGACGCGCAGAACACGGATCCGTGGATCGGAGGGGGGATCGTAGCCGAGGGGCGAAACACCCCCCATCCAGAGGCCTTTCTTTTTGGAAGCGGCGATCTTGTCGCGAATCCGCTCTGCCGTCACTTCGCGCTCGAACTGGGCGAAGGACAGAAGGACGTTGAGAGTGAGACGGCCCATCGACGTGGCGGTGTTGAAGGACTGGGTAACCGAGACGAAGGAGCAGCCAGCGGCCTCAAAACGTTCGACCAGCCGGGCAAAGTCAGCGAGCGAGCGGGTGAGGCGGTCGATCTTGTAGACGACCACCATCCGGACGCGGCCGGCGTCGATCTCCGCCAGAAGCGTCTGCAGGGCCGGTCGTTCGAGGGTACCCCCTGAGACGCCGCCATCATCGAACCGGCCGGGAACGAGGCTCCAGCCCTCGTGCCGCTGGCTCGCGACGAAGGCCACGCAGGCCTCGTACTGGGCGTCGAGTGAGTTGAACCCCTGATCGAGCCCCTCTTCGGAAGACTTGCGGGTGTAGATGGCGCAGCGGACGGCGGGCTTGGCGGTCATCTGCCGCCCTCCCGCAGCCCGAAGAACCGGGGCCCCGACCAGCGGGCGCCGGTGATGGCGCGGGCGATCGCGGAGAGGGAACGATGGTCCGCTCCGTTCCAACGGTAGCCCTTGGCGGTCAACTCGACGACGTGTGTGACGCCGTTCCACTCGCGCAGCAGCCGCCCGCCGGGCGCCGGTTCAGCCCTGCGGCGCGAGGCACTGCCAACCGAAGCTGAAGACTGGATCTGCCGCATCAGGGCTTTCGGCACGCCGCCCGCCCGGCGCGCCTGGACCTCGAAGGCGATGAACCGTCGAAGATAGGCCTGGCTGATGCTTCTGGGCGCAGGTCGCCCAAAGAGTTCGGACCAGGCGGCGAGAAGCGCCGCCCGGTCCATCACGTCAAGAGCGTCTAGAGTTGGCATCACGCGGCCGGGGCCGATGCGGCCGGGATGCGGTAGATGGCAGCGCCACCCTCGACCTTGGAGGCCGACCGTTCAAGCGTAAACCCTGCCTTGCGCAGACCACTCAAGGCGGCGCGTACCGAGTGGGCTTGCCAGCCGGTCGCGCCGCAAAGAGTTTCGAGATCGGCGCCGGCCTTTCGGGAAAGGAGCCGCCGCACCATGTTGATCTTCGTCTCGCGACCGCCTGCTTTGGTGATGTCTGCCGTCGTTGTCTGGATTTGCCTGGTTCTCGTCATGGCTGTTTCTCCTGGGTTTGGGGCCCGCGAATGCGGTGCCCTGCACCGAGGCGAGCCCGGGCGGAGGGCCGGGCGTGGCGACAGTGACGCTCTATTCGCGGCATAAGTCCAGTCCCAAGTGATTGAAAAAGCAGGTAAGGACCGACGGCGCGTTTGCCTAACTATCTGATAATATTAATTTATATTGACGCGTGCGCTTGGTTCGGCGATACTCAAGTTAGAAAGGCGCACATGCGCCCGGTCGCGGCAGGAGGCTTCGGCCCACACTCTCAACCAATGCCTGGTGGGCATGGTGATGCAGAGTTTGGGGGGCCTCCAGTTCACCCAAGCTTCCATCATCGACACCAGGGTGTCGATGCAGGAGGCAAAATGGACAAGCATGATCAAGAAAGAGATGCCGTCGGAGATGGCGTTGATGCGACCGGAACTCCTCCGGGACCGGGACGGGTGGCGCGAGGTGCGTGGCGAAATGACCTTACCCCTTCGCTGAACACCCAGTTCATTCCAATCAGTGACCTGAAACCTGCATCGCGGCGGGTCCGCCAAGCGACGCGGGAGCAGCGCAAGCGCGTCAAGCGCTCGATCGAGGCATTTGGGTGTGTCCGCCCACTACTCTTGAAAGGGTCAATGGCAATCATCGACGGCCACGTCGTCCTTGATGCGCTGCGCGAGCTTGGGGCGAAGGTGGTGCCCTGCATCGTGATCGATCATCTGTCGGATACGGAAATACGCCAGCTTGCGATCACCCTCAACCGGACGCAGGAGACCGGTGCCTGGGATGAAGGGGCCCTTGCGATCGAGTTCGAGGAACTCCTTGCGCTGGAAGTCGACCTCGAGATCACCGGCTTTGAGATTGCCGAGATCGACTTCCATCTCGGTCATTTCTCGATCACTGGGGCCGGAAGCGATCCGGCGGACGCATCGATCGACTCCCCGGAACAAACAGCTCCGAAGGTAAGCTTGAAAGGGGATGTCTGGGTTACCGACCCTCATCGTGTCATCTGCGGCAGGGCTCAGGACCTTACGCCGTGGATCACCGATATGGGGCCCGCGGCGATGGTGATCGCGGATCCGCCCTATAATCTGCCCATATCTGGCCATGTGAGCACCGTGCGGGGGCGTCACGCAGAGTTCGCCGAAGCTTCCGGCGAGATGACATCTTCGGCCTTCACTGACTTCCTTGTCAAGGGTCTGCGCCCCGCGATCGCTTGCCTCGAGCCTGGCGGCGTCGGCTATATCTTCATGGACTGGCGGCATCTGCGGGAAATTCTGGACGCCTTTCACCATCTTGGTGTGGATGTGATCAACCTCGCGGTCTGGGTCAAGACAGCCGCGGGCATGGGGTCGCTCTACCGGTCCCGCCATGAACTGGTCTTCGTCGTGCGGAAGAGGGGCGCACCCCACCGCAACAACGTACAACTCGGCCGGTTCGGGCGAAACCGCAGCAATGTCTGGGAATATGGTGGTGCCACGAGCGGCAATACGGCCGAGGACGACTTCGGACTGCATCCGACGGTGAAGCCGGTGGCGTTGATCCGGGACGCGATCCTGGACGTGTCGGCGCCGGGTGACCTCGTCATCGACTGCTTCCTTGGTTCGGGATCGACCCTGATCGCCGCCGAGACCTCGGGGCGACGATGCCTCGGGGTAGAGATCGATCCAACTTACGTCGATGTCGCGCTTCGGCGCTGGATGGCCCTGACCGGCCGGGAAGCGGTGCATGCGGCCACTGGCGAAACCTTTAGCGCTCTCGCGGCCCGGCGCGCCGTGAAGCTCTTGCCGGCACCGGCGAAAGGGGGCAGCGATGTCTGAGGATACCGACGATGTGGGCTATGGACGCCCACCCAAGCACGGCCAGTTCCGCAAAGGCTCGTCCGGCAACCCGGAAGGCCGCCGTGTTGAGCAGGAACGGTTTGCGTCCGTCCTTCGCGAGGAACTGGCGACCGAGATCACCATGAAAATCGGGGACACGAAGGTCAAGGCCACGGTACTCCGGGGTCTGACCCGACTTGTGATCCAGCAAGCGCTCAGCGGCGACAGCCGGGCAATTACCGAACTCATGCGCCAGATCAACCGGTACTTCCCCGAGCGACCCATGGCTGAGGATGCATCCTTGCCGCCGAGCAAGGCGGATCTGAAGCTTCTGGAGGACTATGTCCGCCGCAAATCTGGAAACCAAGGACCACAAATGGCGGAGGCATCAGATGACGACGACTTTTGATATTCAGGCCCTGCTGCGGCAAGACTTTCTGTCCTTCGCCCAAAAGGTCTTCACGACGCTCTACCCGGGGACAGACTACCTCCACAACTGGCATGTCGAGGCGATCGTCGCGCTTCTCGATCAGGTCATGGCGGGGGAAACGCGACGAGCGATGATCAACGTGCCGCCCCGGACCCTCAAATCGATGATCGTGTCCATTGCCTGGCCCGCATTCCTGCTGGGCCATGATCCTACACGAAAGATCTTCGTGGTCTCGCACGGGCTCGATCTTGCCGAGCAACATCATGCTGCGTTCCGCAAGATCGTGGAGTCATACTGGTATAAAGCGGCGTTCCCGACGATGTCGCCCGCTGCAGAGAAAGACACCGCGCATGTGTTCCGGACCAGCCAGGGCGGCCAGCGCAAGGCCCTCTCGGTCGAAGGCCACATCACCGGCCAGGGAGCGGACATCATCATCCTCGACGATCCGCTTGACGCCTCTGACGCCCTCAGCGAGTCGGCCTGCGACAAGGTCAACGACTGGATCGTTAACGTCCTGACGGGACGATTTAACCAAGGGTCTAAGGGAATCATGGTGCTCGTCATGCAGCGCCTGGCGATCAACGACCCGGCGGCCCGTCTTCAGGAGATCGGGGCCTGGAGTGTCCTGTCGCTGCCCGCGGTTGCCGAAGAGGACATGACCGTCCCGATCGCCTCGGACAGAACCCATCTCTTCGCCAAGGGCGATCTTCTCCACCCGCAGTTGCTTGATACCGCTTACCTGGACCAACGGCGCAGGGCGATGGGAACTTCCGCGTTCAGCGCCCAGTACCAACAGCGGCCGCTTCCGCCCGGCGGAGGCGCAATTGACGTCAGCCTCTTCAAGCGGTTCGGGGCGCTGCCGAAGACCTGGGATACGCGCTTTCTCAGCATCGATGCAGCGTCGGGCTCGGATTCTGGCTCATACTCCGTGATCCAATTTTGGCAGATCAGCGACGGCAAAATTTACCTTGCGAACAGTCAGAGAGGTCACTGGTCCTTTCCGGAACTGCGCAAGCACGCCATCGACGCGAAGACCGCGTTCCAGGCAGACTTCTTTCTCATCGAATATGCGTCCAACGGACAGGCGCTCGTGCAGGAACTCTGGGAATACTATCCGCGTGAGGAACGGGCCCGCGTCGTCCAGAAGTACTCGCCCCGGCACACCAAGCAGGTTCGGATGGACATCGCCATGGTACCGATAGAGGCCGGCAAGGTGTTCCTTCCGCAACAGGACCCCTTGCTGCAATCCCTTATGTCGGAACTCCTGGCATTCCCGAACGGCGCGGACGATGATCAGGTCGACGCTTTGTCGCAGGCGCTTTGGTTCTTCGGGCATCCATACAAGGACAATCGCCACAACCCCGCCTATCGAAAACGGTCGCGCGTGATCCTACCACGCGGCGATTGAGTCGGCGGGCCGAGACGAGCGCAGGATGGGCATTGTCAGATTAAATTGATCTGCTGGAGTTTGAACTGGAAATTTCGGCTGCCGTCTTGTCGCGCTGCTTGGTGACATCCAAGCAAACTACGACGTTTTGCCGGAAGCGCGTAGCTCCGGACTGTACGCGATGGGCTAGTTTCTTTAATCTGACAGTGCCTGCGTCGAAACAAAGATGCATTGTGTGAAGCTGCTAGGTCAGTGCCTTATGGCGCGCGACTTCGATCG
>JANPBI010000315.1:0-2498 GCA_031430315.1 Rhodobacterales bacterium
TTGTCGAACGCCTCGAACCCCACATCGCGCATCACGGTGACGGTCAGGAAATCCATCAAGGTTGACCGGATGCGCGGATAAGAGATCAGCTTGCGGCAGTCGATGTAAGTCGGCGACGGTAGGCCCGAGGCCAGGATGAACGGGTCCGTCGCATTAAAATGCACGGCCTTGATTTCCAGCAGGGCACGCGCGGTCAGGCGGGCGATCTCTGCGGCAGGGGGAAAGCTGGTCGGGATCATCGGTTGGTCCTCATATCATTCACCTTGCCCAAATAACCCCGCCGAGGCACCTGCCGCCGTATCCATCGCAAGGGCCACAGACCTCTTAGGCCTCGACATGCCAATGCACCGCAAAGCCGGGGTCAAAGACCGTCACCGGTCCCGCTTCGGTCAAGATTTTCTCGGGGAAGGCATGGGGTTCTGTGCGTTTCTTCAACCGAATTCGGTTGGTGTTCGGCGGCTTTCGGTAGAATGCTGCCCCATGGCGGGAAGTGAACCCTTCCAGCCGGTCGAGCGCGCCCAACTCCTCGAACACATGCGCCAGGATCGGCATCGTGTTGGTCGCGGTAAAGCAACCCGCACAGCCGCAGGCATGTTCTTTCAGCGCATCGACATGCGGGGCTGAGTCCGTGCCAAGGAAAAAGCAGGGCAGCCCGCTAGTAGCGGCGTCTCGCAGGGCCAGCCGGTGCTTTTCGCGCTTGGCAACGGGCAGGCAATAGTAGTGTGGCCGGATCCCGCCCGCCAGGATGTGGTTGCGGTTGATGACCAGGTGATGCGTTGTAATCGTCGCTGCAAGGTTCGGGCCGCCGGAACGGGCATAGGCCACGCCTTCTTCGGTCGTCACATGCTCCATAACAACCCGCAGGCCGGGGAGGCGGCGGCGCAGGGGATCAAGGACAGCGTCGATAAAAACGGCTTCCCGGTCAAAGATGTCCACCGCGGGATCAGTCACCTCGCCATGCACACACAATGGCAGGCCGATCTCGGCCATCCGTTCCAGTACGGGCGTCACGTTACGGATGTCCGTGACACCCGAGGCGGAATTGGTTGTGGCCCCGGCGGGGTAAAGCTTTACAGCGATGACCAGACCCGAGGCGGCAGCTGTGGCGACATCTTCGGGATCGGTGGTGTCGGTCAGGTACAGCGTCATCAGCGGGGAAAAGTCGGACCCTTCCGGCAGGCAGGCAAGGATGCGGTCGCGATAGGCTGTCGCAGCGACAAGCGTCGTGACCGGCGGCACCAGGTTCGGCATCACCAACGCACGCCCGAAATGGCGGGCGGTTTCTGGCAGGATGCCCCGCAGCATCGCGCCGTCGCGCAAATGAAGATGCCAGTCGTCGGGGCGCAGGATGGACAATTCGTTCCGCATGGGCAGCGGCCTAGCGCAACAAGGCGATGATTCCCAGCCCCAAACCCTGCGAGTTCATTGCTTGGGGCGGGTATCGGTGTTTGCAGGGGCAGCGGCCAGCAAGGCCTCGCCCATCCCCTTGCGCCGCAACACGGCATAGCGGTCCAGACAGGCCGCGCGTCCAGCCAGACCTGCCGCTGCATTGCGGTCGCGCAAGGATTGCAGATAGGGGCCGTGCGACCGACGGGCGACTCGCCATATCTGTGCGAACCCGGGGCCATCCAAGGTGCCCGCCATCGCGTCGTCCAGAACCGGACCCAGCAGACCAGAAGCAACGGCTGCCCGGCCTGTATCTGGTCCCGTATGGCGCATCGGCAAGCGTGTCACATAAGTCTTGTCAAAGAGGGCTGCGTGCATGGCATCGGGTGCATGATGGGGATCATGGATGACAAAGACCTTGCCGGCCCCTTCGGTCATGTCTGGCGCATAACCGTAGCGATCCGTGAAATTCAGGCGCCGAGCGGCTGGGTCGCGCAGGTCCCATCCTGCGCGTTCAGGGTCCATCGTGGCGCGCGGTGCGATCACGACCACGGCAGCCCCAGGTGCTGTGACCGAGTAGGCCGCCGCCGCGTATCCCGCCATGCCACCTGCCCCCAGGAACACGACCCGGTCGAAGTCCTCCATGAAGGCGTCGTCGACCAGTCGGTCGAAATAGCCATAAACCCGGCGGTCACGATACCAGGTCGGTCCTTCGGCGATGATGCACAGCGCCGACCACCCCCGTGCCGAGGCAATTTCATGCCCCAAGGGCATCCTTGTCGGGCGGGCGCGAATGTCGGCAGCGGATTCGAAGGTGACCAGCAGGATCGGCGCGTCATCAAGGAAAAACGCCCAATGCCGGTCCCCCAGGGGTTCAAGATAACCTTCCTCCTCCGAAGCGGTCTCCATGGCGGACAACCAGTCATCCGCACGGCCTGCGGCCCGGTTTGCCGCAAGCGTGTCGGTATCATCATCTGCGGGAGACATCGGGGGTTGGGTACTGCCTGTTGTGGTTATCGGCTTGCTTGGCAGTGTCTCACCCGCATCGCATCCGAGGCAAGGGGCGCACGGGCCGCGATAGCACAACAGTAATCAGGAATTGTTTCACAAGG
>JANPBI010000316.1:0-4337 GCA_031430315.1 Rhodobacterales bacterium
GCCAGACCTACAAGGTCAAATGGCCGGGATCCGAGCACGCGCTTTACATTACCATCAATGACATCATCATCGCCGGGCACCGCCGACCGTTCGAGGTCTAAATCAACAACAAGAACAAGGATCAATAAGCCTGGACTGTCGCGCTGACGCGAATGATCTCTGCGGTGTTCCGGCGTGGTGGGGACATCTCGTTTGTGGTCGAGGAACTCAAGGCCGTCTTCGACCCACGTGGCGGGGCGTGGATGGATGGCAAATACATCCCCTCGATCCTGGCGGGCATCGGCGGCGTGATCGAGCGACATCTGATCGACATCGGGTTCATCGAGGGCGAAGGGTTGGGTTTGAAAACCGACCCCAAGGCAGAACTTCTGCGGGTCGGCGAGGCGCCGCGCGGCAAGGCCTGCCCGTCATGTGGATCGTATGATCTTCGGATGGTGGAGGGGTGCCTGACCTGTGGGTCGTGTGGGCATTCGAAGTGCGGGTGAGGGGCGGTCAGTTACGGAGCCAGTTTGAATGCGAGACGACAAGTGGCTGTCCGGTTGTGCGTTTGGGCTGGTGGCGGGAATCTTTGGGGCGGCTCTTCTAGTTGCATGGTTGTCTGGTGGTTTGCCTGACTGGTGGAAGCACGATGGTGCAATAGTCACAACTAAGGATACTTTGGCC
Source organism: Rhodobacterales bacterium (assembly GCA_031430315.1). Taxonomy (GTDB): domain Bacteria; phylum Pseudomonadota; class Alphaproteobacteria; order Rhodobacterales; family Rhodobacteraceae; genus JAJNPS01. The sequence continues at coordinate 664 of JANPBI010000316.1, forward strand.
AACTGGCTGGTTGCGATCTTCAGCTTCATCGCAGCCCTGTTTCTTTGGCTCACCCTTCGAGCCACACAGGACATGGCGAAAGATACAAGACGGATTGGAGAGTCGCAGGTTAGAGCCTATCTCGACGTGAAGCTTGCACAAGTTCAAGCCGGACAAATCGGCAAGAGTTTTTGGATCTTCCGAGTGAGCTTGTCTAACACAGGGCAATCCCCCGCCAGCCAAATCTACGTTCAAGTCAAGGTGGCCGAGTGGGGGTCGTTTGACACTACATTCCCTGACCTTGGAGCGAACGGTCATTTCGAAGGCGGCATTTTAGTAACGGGCCTCGAAGATGATGCTTTCTCGCAACCGGAGAATGGGCTGCGGATGCACCCCGATGTTTGCGTTTCTGTGCGCTTCCTTGATGTTTTCTACGAGACCAGTGCCGAAAGGTTCGAACGCCGCTTCTTCCGGGTCGATCGCGTCGGCGAAGGTAGCGAGGATTTCAGAATCCGGTTTTCGCAAGATCCTGAGAAGGTATTCGCGCGAATGAAGAACGATCCTAAGTTTGCGGACGATTGACTTCCGCTTGTCGGAATTGGCAACGGTAGGCGACTTATTTCACCCCATTCGCCCTTGCGACGAAATCCGTCAGGTGGGGCACATAGTCTTCCGGCCCGGCCCCTCCCTGCGCCACCGCCCCGGCAAAGCTGTTCTTCGCCGCGCTCGCCATCGTGGTGGCGGCGTCGGCGAGGCGCCGCGCGGGAGGGCCTGTCCGGCGTGCGGGAGCTATGACCTGCGGATGGTGGAGGGGTGCCTGACCTGCGCCAGCTGCGGGTTTTCAAAATGCGGATGACACGCGAACGGCTGGATTTACACGTGTAGGTTGAAATTTCGCGTGTTTTCCTTGGCTTATGCGGCAGATATCCCACAAAGTGTGGCCGATAAGGCATAGCGTGCCGCGTGACGGCCTGTTAGGTTGATTGTAGAAAAATAAGAAACGACGGGCAGTCAGACATGGGGATGGGCTTTCGGGCCGCACACATGATCGCGTGGGCACAGACCGAGGTGGACGGGCTCCGTTCGGTGACACGTGATCAGGTAGTTTTGGGCAGCAGTTGGCGTTGGACAGGAACGGCGGTACAGGTTGATGTGCCCGACGGCCCCTTGGTATTGGGCGACGGCAGTGCCGCCACGGATATGCGGAAGCGCGCTGCAAATTCGGTCCGCCAGCTGGTCGAGGTGGCGATGGCCACGGCCCAACCGCATCCTATGCTATCCCCGGTACCTGCCGGCTCAGATGTCGACGACGTCTTTGTTGTCACGGACGGTTTGCAGACCTACACGATGACTGTGATCGAGGTTCCTGCAACCGGGGCGCGGCTGGTCATGGCGATGGACAAGATGCCGCCGGTCGATCAGGACATGTGGGTCTTGAAGATCGTCACCGACCGGTTGTCACGGCTCCCGCTCATGCCCGTCCGACAGGGCGTGATCTGCTTTGGTCCTGGCACACGGATTGCGACCCCTGATGGCCTGCGCACGATTGAATCCCTGCAGCCGGGCGACCGCGTCAACACCAAGGACAACGGCCCCCAAGACATTTTGTGGACGGGCCAAAGGCGTCTGTCCGGGGCAAGACTGCATGCAATGCCGCATCTGCGCCCGGTTCGATTTCGCGCAGGTGCCCTGGGGATTGGGCAACCGGACGAAGACCTGATCGTGTCGCCACAGCACCGCATGCTGATCAAGCTGGCGGCGGCGCGCGCATTATTTAGCACCGACGAAGTTCTTGTTGCGGCAGAGCATTTGTTGAACGGACGATCGATAGCGGTCGACTTGCATCTGCGCGAGGTAACCTACGTTCACATCCTTCTGGCCTGCCATAACGTCATCTGGGCCAACGGACTTGAAACGGAGAGCTTTCATCCCGCACACATGGATCTGTCGACGCTTGTGGCGGAACAGCATGCGGCCCTGATCGAAGTCATACCCGGTATCGCGAAATCCGCCCACGACTATGGGGACGACGCCCGGCGCAGCCTGACAACCGCCGAAGCGGCGATTTTGCGCCAGGACGTTGCAGCCTGACCAAAGGCCCAGTGCTTTTGGCAAAAATTCCATGCCCTTGCCACTCTGGCGACCACGGTGATCACCATGGTCGGGCATCATGCTGACACCCCAAGCTGATAGCAAAGGCTGGGCGTGATCCTGTGTGAGACCGTTCGATTCCCTGGGGTGCATTGTTCGTCGAAGCGGGCTCTACTCTCTGCCAGTCTTGGCAGAGGAGAGGCAGGATGCGCTGGAGAATCAGTATTGAGGGTTCGGACGAAGTCACGTGAGGCCACCAGTTCGAGCTTGAAATTGAGAAGAGACTTGATGATCTGATCGACGGTAGCGTCGGCCTGTCGATCGATGATGGCAAAGCGATCATGGCATCGCTTCAACGGTTCCTCGTCGAGCAGCAGTGCGCCCTCTATGTTCTGTTCCGACGTCATTGCCAGGGTGTGGCGGAACACGGCCGATCAAGGACTATTCGATCAGAACGATCCAGACAGTTTACGGTGCAACCACCGTGGAGAGCCCGCGGCTGTACCCCTGCCGCCGCTGCATGCCCGGCGTTGATTTCACGATCACCCCGGTCTCCGAGCTCTGCCCTGACCGAGCGACCGCCGAGCTGATGGCGCTTACGGCCAAGCTTGGTGCACTTATGCCCTACCGGGCGGCGGCGGAAGTTTTGGCCGACTTTCTGCCTGGGCAGACACCAACTCGGCACACGACCCTGCGACATCGCACGTTGGCAATTGGTAAGCGACTGGAAGAAACAGAGGAACTGCGCATGTTCTTTGACAAAGTTGACCCGCAGGAACGTCGTCAACGCGAGCTGCCGCTGCCTGGAGACCCATAAAGGGAATGTGTCCTCAGCATCGATACTGCTCATATCCCGCAAGTCCGCAGGCATGAAACGCGCAGTTTCGAAGCGGTCATTTGTCCTGCAAGTCGTGGTGGGGTCGGATCCGACCGAGGAATCTTGTTCGCGTTTTCCGGCACCTCGCGAAAGAGAATGCGCGCGGAAGGGCTGCTCGCCCTCAAACGACTTGGGTACGAAGGCAAAGGCGAAATTACTGTGATTTCTTATGCTGAGGACTGTCTGAAACGCTTGAAATCAGCACTACCACAGCCAGCCACGCACATCCTAGACTGGTTTCACATTGCCATGAAGCTGCGCCCCATCGAGCAGACTGCCGCGTTGTTGGCGCGCCAACTGCCGCCGGACGAGCGGGAGGAGCTTCAGGAGGACATCGCAGCGGTGAGGTGGCGTCTCTGGAATGGTCAAGCAGGCAGGGCAGTTGATCTGGTCGGTCGCCTGTTTCAAGACCTGAAGGCAGATGAACAGGGCAGCACCGCGATCGTCTCGCTACGCGGCGGCCTGTTGAACTTGCGCATCTACATCGAGCAAAACCGGGGCTCGATCGCCAACGACGGCGCGAGATATCGCGAAGGAAAGCAGATCGCCTCTACGTCTGCCGAAGCGAGTGTCAACAAGCTGGTCGCAAGGCGGATCGTCAAGAAGCAGCAGATGCGTTGGTCGGAACGCGGGGCAAACCAGCTCCTTCAAGTTCGCGTCGCCCTTGCCAATGGCGATCTTGCGGAACGTCTCGCCTACCGGCCACCCATTCAACCAAGGCAGACCA
>JANPBI010000317.1:0-4880 GCA_031430315.1 Rhodobacterales bacterium
GGGGGTCGCAGACATTCGACCACCCCCCCCCTACCGTCGCGCGCGCTCTTCTCTTTGCTTGTCGCTGTCGTGGCACGGCTTGCACAGGCACTGCAGGTTGTCCGCGTCCCAAAACAACGCCTCATCCCCGCGATGCGCGACCGTGTGATCAGCCACCAGCTGAGACGTAGCCGCCTCTAACCGCCCGCACATCGCGCAGGTGAACATGTCTCGGACGAGCACCGACCATCGCAGTCGCTGCCACGCCGCCGTCTTGTACCATTGTCGCCATGGGTTCAGCACGTCACGGTGCCGATCCCGTTCCGCCTTGGTCTGGTTTACGGCTGCAGTCATAGGCAACCGCGCCACGGTCAGCGACAGGCGCGCCATCTTCAGCTTGCCCATGCCCGACCCCCGGAATGCACGACGCCCGCGAGGCGCTAACCTGCGGGCGTGGTGGTGGATGATGACAAAGATGTAGCGCCGGACGGGGATAAGCGTCAATCCCCTATTTTGTGAAGCTCACTCAGTGCATCCCATGGTCTGGTTTCACAGCGCCAACGGTAGCGGGTGGCACATAGACGATGCCCACCTCAGCGAAGGCCGCGATCAGCACAGTCAGCGGAACCACCTGAGCACCCAGCGAGAAGGTGCGCGCCTTCAGGTCTATTCGCGCGATGGGCTGTTGTCGAATATGGGTCACCGGCCGCGCCGCCATCTCCTCCTGCAACAAGGCCGACTGCTCCTGCACCGACCGGACGGGCCCGCCGATGGGGAACATGCGCTTGAACTCGGGCTGCGACATCTGCCTCCACGACCCGCGCCTGACCTCGATCTGGCCCTTTACTTCGCGCACCCAGTCAAACGCGCCATCCCGCGCCAATGTCATCTGCACCTCGCGCGGGCGACCCGTCATGTGCTTGATCAACGGTCCTGCCTTGCACATCGCCATGATCAGCTCGGGCACCAGCTTGCCGGTGGCCACCTCGCGATAGAACCGGAACATGGGATCGCGATGCAGGTAGTGCCGGTCGATGCCCACCAGCAGATCGCATATCTGCCGAAAGTTCAGCGCCATGTCGCCAAGCAGTTCCTCGATCTTCTGGACCATCTGGGCTTCGTTACGGTTGATCATGTGTCTCACCTGGCGTTTGGAGTTGGGTCATCACGTTCAGGATGTGGAAGGTGGCTTGGGCCGGGCCTGTGGATCGGTAGCGCGCGCGGTCGATCTCTTTTTTCCGTTCGCGGTTCTGACTCACCCATTTGACCCTCCGGGCGCGCTCTATCTCTCGGCGATCTTCAATGTTTTCTAGGCGCTTGAGACGCCAACGCGACCGCATTTCTTCATGATGCATCGCGTATCTTGCAGCGCGATACAGTCGCACCCGCTCGATGTTTGCGGCGCGCCATTTATTAGTATCTGCCCTATGCTTCAAAATGCGGCAGGCGGAACAGTACGATTGGCTTGCTCGCGCAGATACGCTTACCGGAACACCGCACGCCTTACACGGCAGCACTTTCTCATGCATCACCGTCACCCCCGATACCCCTGCATCCGGTCCAGCGCCCCACCCAGTGCGGTGCGCAGCGCCTCCCTATGCTTTCCATCGACAGTCCACCCATGAGAGTCCAATACCGCCGACAGCGTCATGTCACCCAGGCAGACCATATCCACCAGCCGCCGGTCCATGATGCCCGACCGGGATCCGCGCGCCGATGGGCGCACGCGGCGCACGACCATCGCTTGACCCGTGCCGATCTTGCGGTGCAACGCCGTCAGCTCGCGCCCCTCGGCAAGGTAGGCATCCATGAACTCACCGCCCGACCCGCCCTGCCGCCCTTCGAGAGAGGCGCATTTCATCCCGCCGGCGCTGTGGCGTTCGGTCAGCGCCCGGTAATGGCGGGCCATGTAGACCTGACCTGGGGTGAAGGGCGGGGCATAGGCGCTGTCTGGCGTCACGCGGTCATGACGCGCCCGCGCCGCCTCGCCCATCGTATCGAACACATCGGCAGGCTCTGCGCGATGCCCGGTCAGCAGCCGCGTGCCCCCGGCTTGCGCTTCCCAGATCGGCACCACCTTCATCGGCCCGCGCGCCGGGGCCACCGGGATATCACCGACCATCAAGGGCGGCATGGCCTGCGCCAGCATCACCCTGACCTGCATGTTCATCTCGCCGATCCGACCCGCCGCGCTCATGTTCCGATCCTTTGCCATGCCATGCCCCATATCTTGTTGCTCGTTTTGCCCGATACACTTCCCCTTGTTTCCACCTTCTTTTTCTCGGGAGGATAGGGAGGATGCTAGAAAATAGTGGGAGGATGAAATACTAAGCCGCAGGGAGGATAAGCTGTTATAAATCAAAGGCTTGATGACAAAAGTGGGAGGATAGGGAGGATAGGGAGTTCAGTTGCAACCCTTACATGAGGCCCTTTTGTCTTTTCGCTTCCCCATACCCCTCGCGCATACGTAAGGGTCAGAAACATGCTCCCCATACTCCCCATCCTCCCATGAAACCGCGTAAGCCTTTGATCCGTTTTCATTTCCCCCCGCACCCCCGTCAAAGCCCATCCTCCCACATTTCGCCGCCCATGCTCCCTATCCTCCCGAAAGTCGCCTCAGGGAGGGGTGCGGGGAACCGGGCACGCATCAGAATGTCTCATCCCGCGGGGCGTCATCGGTCGTTCTGCCGCGCAGGACAGTGCCCCTGTGGTCGCGGGGCAGGTTGCGCCAGCGGTCGCCGAACACGTCATTGAAGCGGATGCCGTCATAGGCCATCGTCGAGGATTTGCGCGCGGTGAAGGTCCGCCCGGTGATCTTGCTTTTCCACCGCCCGGCCTTTTCCTTTAGCTTGATCGCCACGCTGCGCGGCTTGAACACGCCCTCGCCCTTGTCATCGAGCCAATAGTTGAACGCCTCGCCCAGCTCGCGCGACCCGATGCTGTCCTGCCCGTCACCCGAGACGACACAGCAATGGTCCAGGAAGGTTCCCACCGGGTCGCTTTCCTCGCGGAACTCGCGCGTGGCATCAGAGACGGCCTCGGGCACCCGCAGACCGCCCTGCAGATAGTCGCGCAGCCCGTCCGCAAGCCGGTTCAGGATGCCGGGCCGTTCCGTCTCGAACAGGCGGTCGCACAGATCCTTGTCGCGCCGATGCTCGGGGATCTGCACGTCCCACGGCACCAGCAGCATGCGCCGCCAGATGCCATCGTCGGTGCCCCGGATCACGGGCTTGTGGTTGCCCGAGATCGTCAGCTTGAAGTCCGGCCGGAACTCGACAAAGTTCTCGTTCAGCGCCCGGACCATCATCACCTCGCCGCCGGTCAACTCCTTGATCAGGTCTTCCTGCAGCGGCTCGCCTTCCTTCGGCTCGCTCGCCCGCACAAAGCGCGCGCCGATCAGCATCATCAGGTCGGGCGTGGCGTCGCCACCGCCGCGCCGGTCGACGCCGGTCAGGCTTTTGATCTTGGCAGTCGCGGCGTAGCCATCCAGCATCCGGGCGAACAGGTCGGCCAGAACCGACTTGCCGTTTGCCCCCGCGCCATACCAGAAGGCCAGCATCTGCACCGGGATCGCCGTCATCGACAGGCCAAGCCAGCGCAGGATGAACTCCCGCATTTCCGGGTCGGGCTGCACTTCGGCGAAGAACGCATCGAAGCCAGGGCATTCGGCCACAGGATCATAGGACACCGGCATCATCTTGGTCATCAGATGCGTGCGCTCATGTGGTATCAGATCGACATCGAAGCGCGGGCCATTACTGAACCGCAGCACGCCGGTTTCGGTGTTGATGTCCAGATCAGCTGCGTCCAGTTCATCAAGGTCATGAGCCAGCGCCATGCTGCCCTCTTTCAGCAAGGCGTCGATCTTGCCGGAATTGCCGGTCGACTTGGCAAAGGTGCGATGCTCGCGACGTTTGACCGAAAGGGTCTTTTCCATTTCCGCAATGGCGGTCAGCTGCCGGCGCAGATCGCGGGCCAGCGCCTCCGCCTCGGGATCACCTGGCTTGGCCTCGGCCAGCGCCAGCTGGTCGACCAGACCCCGCTTTTTAGCCAGCGCGGCCATCTTCCAGTCGTCCAGCACAAGGAACCGGATTTCCTCATCCATCCGCCCGCTGATCTGCTGCGCAAGACGGCGCGCCGCGATCTGATCCGGGTCGATCTTCCAGACCTGCCCGGTCCAGGTGAACCAGCCGACACGCGGCACCCAGATCACATCCGCCCCGAAATAGCTGACAAACCGCTGCCCGTTGCCGAAATCGTTCAGCGGCAGCGCGGCACAGGCCCGCTCGGGCGGCTCCTCGCCTTCATCGCGCGGCGGCGCGGGTGGCACATCATCAAAGCGGCCATCATCCGCGCCCGCATCATCCGACTGCAGATCGTCGTGCTGGTCTATGTCTTCGGGCGCCGACATGACGGCGCGCACATGCTCAATCCCGTCAGGCATCGTCAGGCAAACTCCCCCAAGGCAGCGACGATCACGCCCAGCGGCGAGGCCGGGCCGGTGGCCCCGTCTTCCCCCAGAAACACCGGCACCCGGCCAAGCGACCGACCCAAAGCCTCAGCCGGGATGCCGTGCTGCAGCGCGATGCTGATGATCACGCAGGCGTCGGCCAGACTAGCCTGCATGTCCGACCCCGACTTGTGGTTATCCGCAAACACCTCGCGCGGCGCACCGGTCAGATCGAACCCGATGGTGATCGCGATCGGATGCCCCTTGAATTCGGCCTCCAGCGTCAGCGACGGGCGGCGGTCAGGCAGCGCGGTGCGGGTCATGTCTCGGTCTCCGTAAGCAGCACATCGTTCAGATCGCGCCCCGCCCCGGCATGGACGATCTGCGCGCGCAGACCCGGCCGCAGCGCCTTGGCACGGCGCAACCCCGCCACCAGCTTGGCGCGTGTCAA
>JANPBI010000318.1:0-7496 GCA_031430315.1 Rhodobacterales bacterium
ATCATTGATGATGGCCTGGCCTTTCTGAATGCGCGGTTCCGGAAGGATCCGGCCACCACGCGGTTCCAGGCAATCTGGCTGCAGGCTCCCGAAGTCCGGGATCCCGGCGGCGTCATCTGTGGCATGACGCTGACCGGAGCAGAGATCGATGAACTTCTGGTGGGCGGCGAACCGGAAACGGACATCTACCGGGCGATAAACCGGACCTTGCGACCCGGCACGGACCGGCAATCCACCAATCACCTGGTTAGCCACGGCACCCATGTCCTCGATCTGGCTGCCGGTGCCTCGCCGGAAGGTGACGCAGATGCCGTCATGCGCGCTATGCCAATCCTGGGGGTGCAGCTCCCCCCAGCAGCGTTGCGCGACACGTCCGGTCGCAGGCTGGAAGGCTATGTCGTGCAAGGATTGCGCTGGCTGATCGCCCGGAACCTGCGGCAAGCTGCAGGCGGACCGGTTGGGCCGATGGTCGTCAACCTCAGTCTCGGATCGTTGGCAGGTCCTGGTGACGAGACCGCCTTTCTGGCAGACTGGCTTGCCTACGAGATTGCCCGCTATGCCCGCTTGGTCCCCTTGGCGGTTCTGCGGGTCGTGGCCGCCTATGGAAACGCGCGCAGGGGCCGGCTTGTCGCGCGGGCCGAGTTGCGCGCGGCCCGCGACCTGGCCTTGGATTGGCGCATTCTGCCCGATGACCATACGCCGAGTTTCCTGGAGATGCGCGCCGCGACGCAAAGCGCAAGGTCGCTGCGCCTGTCCCTGCAATCGCCGAATCTGGCGGATGGGGTTCTGGACATTCCATGGCCGGAACATGGCCAATCCTGGGTGCTTGGCAATCCTGCCCGCGCAATGGTGACAGGTGTGGCCGAAGACGGGCGGCGCATGGTGCAGATATCCACGGCACCAACCGCTGGTGCCGCAACATTGTCCCCGCCTGGTCGCTGGCAGGTCCGCATCACCAGCGTCGACGAGGCCCCGGCGTTGATTTCGGTGCGTGTCCAACGCGATGATACGCCCGCGGGCTACAGGACATTGGGACGGCAAAGCTGGCTCGACCATACGATGGCCTGGGACTGGGACGACGAAACCCGTGACTGGACTGCGCCACAGGTCGGCGAAACTTCGGTAACTTGCCCGATCACGCGCGACGGGACCGCCGTCGCCTACGCGGGGGTCAATGCCCCAGAAGTGTTCTTTGTCGGGGCTGTTCGGCCAAGGCCGGGGCGGCAGTCGTCCACCCATCCGTCACTCTATACGGGGTCGGGCGTCACGACCTTGCGACCCTTGGGGGAATCCACGGGACCAACCCTGTCTGCGCTGGGGGACGAAGGTATGTTTTTGTCCGGTCGGCGCGCGAGCGGAGTTCTATCCGGGTCGACAGCTCGACTGTCCGGCACCAGCGTGGCCGCACCGGATGTGACGCGGACGCTGTCGTTGATATTGGACCGGACAGACGGCGCCTCGTCGCCAGACCGCGAACTTGGCGTATTGCTTGGTAGCGTGGTTTTGCCGGAACGGCATCCGCTGACCGGTTTCGGGATCCTAAATCCGGCCGCAGCGACCGACTTGATCGCCTAACCGGTCACCATTCCGCCGCAGCAAGGGTCCAAAGCCGCGGCAAAAGGTGCCAGGTGGCAGCAGTCGGCAAGGCGACACTTTCACCGCGCAAGCCTGCTCCATCAACCTCTCCGAGCCCACCGATCCACTTGCGCAACGTAAAATCGCCGGACCAGCTATCTGCCTTGACGGCCCAAGTCGGCACCAGGTTCTTGGCACCGCCGCCAAGACAATGCGCGATCAGAGCGAGGGCTGTCGACAGGCCCAGGACCGCCCCATGCGCGCTGTCGACCGGGTAGTGGACCCCTGCCACGGTCCGATTGTCGGCAATCCGCGATGCCAGTCGGAACATCAACAGATCAGGATCAGCAGCGGTCGCGGACTCCATGGCCGGGGTCAACTTTTCCAGAAGGGCCGGGATCAGCCCGCGCGACTTTGCCGCATCACTGTTGGCAAGTCGCAGTGCCGACAAAACAGTGGCAAAGGCAAATGCTTCGGTGGCATGGCCGGATGGATAGGCGCTGTGCCCAGGGGTCTGGATCACTGGTTGAACCTGCGCGGACAGATCGATCGGGCGGGGCGTTGAACAAAAATGCTTGATCCGCATTTCCTGCGACACGACTGCCCCATAGATCACCGACAGCAACAGCATCGTGCGGCGACGACGGTCGTTGTTCAATGCCTGCATGGCCCCGAAAAACGACAGCATGTCCCCTTGCTGTGCCAGGATCTCTGGCAACCGGTCGGCACGCAAGTCCATTGCAGTGCGCACCTCGGCCATCTGTTCGGCAAGCTTTTGCGGGCCAGCCGGGGTCATGCTGATAATCGGTGACCCCGACGCTTTTACCGCAAAGGTAGTTTCGTCGACCGGCATCGCCTGGAAAACCGACATCGCTTCGTGATCCAGAACCAACGCGCGTGCGTCGGGTTGCAACCTTTCGGCCCGAAGCCAGGGGTCGGCCACCGCAAGATCGGGAACAGGAACATCGCCGTTCCAGTAGCCCATCAAGGCCTCGGCCGTCAGACCAAGGGCCGAGCTGAGCAAAGGCGACGCCGCGCCACCTGCATGATGACCGTGATGCCCATGGTGACCGTGGTGCCCATGGTGACCGTGGTGCCCATGATGGCCGTGGTGCCCGTGGTGGCCGTGGTGTCCAAGAACCGCCAATTCATCCTCCACACTTGTCGCTGTCGGTAGATTGCCTGCAAATATTTGACCGGCATAGACGCCACATCATGTGACCCATTCTATTCACGTAATTTTCACGGCGATTGCCTGCACAGGTCTTTGGGGTAATGTCCCCGGACTGGGGAAGTCAGGATCAGCAATGAAAGTCCGCCTTTTGGGCGTCTTTGAAATACGCGACGACGCCGGGCGCGATTGTACGCCACGCGGCGCCAAGGCGCGTGCGCTGGTCGCAATGCTGTGCCAGACCCCTGACCGCCGCCGTACCCGCCGTTGGCTCGAGGCGCATCTTTGGTCCGACAGGGGGCCGGAACAGGCCAGTGGCAGTATGCGGCAGGTACTGATGGAGCTGCGACGTGCTTTTGGCGACAAGGCCGACCTGATCGATGCGGATCGTGATCTGGTGATCCTGCATGGGATCACCAGTGACCTTGAAGGGGATCCAGAGGCCGCCCGCCAGGCCATGGCCGCTGGGCGAGAGTTCCTGGAAGGCATCGATGTCGCGGATCAAGCTTTTGAGGAATGGTTGCGCGAAGAACGCAGCCGGATCGGCCTTGGCGCGGCAACCCAGCGAATGGGCAGTTCCAGTTCGGCGCGTGACGCCAGTCCTTTGCCACTGGCGATCCGGCTAGGGACATTGCCTGCCGGTTCTGCCAGCTTTACCGGAATGGCGTTGGCCGATTCCATCGCCAGACTGGTCGAAGAGTTCGTGCCGATCGAAGTCTATGGCGCCGGGGGGGCGGCCTTGCCCGCAGACATGCCCCATACCGGCTTGCAACTGGCGATCGAGGGGGCGCAAATCGCGGACAGCCTGCATCTTTTGGTGCGGCTATCGGAATCCGGATCCGGCCCCGTATTGTGGCACCATCGCGCCAGCATGCCCCTGTCACAGTCGGATTTCATTGCCGAAGGCGCGTTTCCCCAGATCGTGTTTCAGGCGGCCGAGGCAGCCTTGGCATCCTTTCCCAAACTTGCCGCGACCGAGGCGGGTCCGGCGCGCGCCAACGCTTTGATCGCGCGGGCCGTGGCCGACATGTTCAGCTATGACACCCTGCGGCTGCGGGCCGCTGACGCGCAACTGGCCGAAGCATTTGACATGATCCCAACGGCGCGTGCCTTGGCTTGGCGCAGCCTGGTGCGGCAGATCATGTTTGTGGAACGGACGGAGACCGATCAGCAGCGGCTGAACAGCGAAGCGGACGAGTTTGCCCGCAAGGCACTGGAGATGTCCGATTCCAACCCGCTGGTGCTGGCGTTGGTCAGCCAGGTCAGGGTCATGCTGGACAGCAACCCCGAGGCCGGGGCAGTTCTTGCCAAAGATGCAGTCGCGCTCAGCCCGTTCAATCCGTTTGGCTATGCGGCACAATCGGGTGCGATGCTGCGCTATTCGCGCAATGCCGAAGCGTTGGCGGCAGCACGTACCGGAGCCGAGATTTCATCGCGGACGAACTTTCTGCATTGGTGGGAATCGCTGTCGGGACTTGCGGCGCTGTCGGCGGGCCAGAACAACGCGGCCATCGCGCATTACGAAGCGGCCCATTACCGTGCGCCCAGTTTCCGGTCGCCGATGCGGCATCTGCTGTTCTTGTACCTGGCTGCAGGCGAAGAAACCAAGGCCCAGCGCGTGCTGAAGAACCTTTTGCGTGCCGAGCCTGATTTCACAATCGACCGAATCCGCAATGACCCGGATTATCCCGCTGCCACGCTGCGCCGCAGCGGCCTTATCGACCGGCATTTCAAGGACATTGCCCCTGATCGGGGCTAGTCCGACGAGGATTTGGCCCAGAGGTTGATATCCTTTTCCTCGGAAATCTGATCGATCTGCGTCAATTCGTCTGCCGTGAAGTCAAGGTTCGCCACCGCACCCACGCAGTCGATGACCTGTTCGGGCCTTGACGCGCCGATCAGCGCGCTGGTTATGCCGCCCCCGCGGAGCACCCAGGCCAATGCCATCTGTGCCAGGCTTTGCCCGCGCATGCCGGCCATCGCGTTCAGCTTTCTGACCGATGACAGCGCCTTGTCGACGACCGATGGGTGCAGAGATTTGTCTTGTGTTGCCCGGCTGCCCGCCGGAATGCCGTTCAAGTATTTGTTGGTCAGGATGCCTTGTGCCAGCGGGATGAAAGCGATGGAGCCGATGCCCAGATCGCGCAAGGTGTCTTTCAACCCGTCGGTTTCGACCCAGCGGTTCAGGATGTTATAGCTGGGCTGATGGATCACGCAGGGGGTTCCCAGCGATTTCAGGATCGCCGCCGCCTCGCGGGTGCGTTGCGCATTGTAGCTTGAGATCCCGGCATAAAGTGCGCGGCCAGAGCGCACGATGCTATCCAGCGCGCCCATGGTTTCCTCGAGTGGAGTGTCGGGGTCGAAGCGGTGGGAATAAAAGATGTCGACATAATCTAGCCCCATGCGTTTCAGCGACTGATCACAGGACGCGATCATGTATTTCCGGCTGCCCCACTCACCATAAGGACCGTTCCACATGTGGTATCCGGCCTTCGACGAGATGATCAGTTCATCCCTGTGTAGGTTGAAGTCTGTCCTCATCAGTTCGCCGAACGCCTCTTCGGCGCTACCTGCGGGGGGGCCATAATTGTTGGCAAGGTCGAAATGGGTGATGCCGTGGTCAAAGGCGGTGCGGCAGATTGCCTGTTTGGTGTGGTGCGGCGTGTCGTGGCCAAAATTGTGCCACAGGCCAAGCGAAACGGCTGGAAGCATCAAGCCGGATGCCCCGCAGCGACGATAGATCATACGGTCATAACGGTCGTCGCGTGGGGTGTAGGTCATGGCAGCTCTCCTTTGGTCGATACCATTTCACGCGGACAAAGAGGCCGCAAGTTGCGCAGCAGCCCTGCAACGGCCATGGTGGTGGAATGAGATACGGTCTTCGGGCGTTTTGGTCGTTCGTGGTCGCGGTTTCTAACCGCGTGGGTCAGGGCCATTTCGCGCTGATCGCCGCCGGCGTCGCGTTCTATTCCATGTTCGCGGTGTTTCCTGGACTTACGGCGACCATTGCGATCTGGAGCATGGTGGCAGATCCCGGGGTGATCAGCGGCTACCTGACGGTCGCCGAGCGGTTCTTGCCACCGGAAGCCGCAACGTTGGTCCATGATCAGGTCATGGGCCTCGTCACCGCCCCAAAGTCTGCGGTGGGCTGGGCGACTGTGATTTCGTTGGCCGTCGCGCTCTATTCGACGCGGGCGGGGGTGTCCGCGCTAATCAGCGGGCTGGATGTTGTGCACAGGGCGCGCCCACGGGGGTGGGTTCGGGGCTGGGCCATAGAGTTCGTGCTGACGGCTGCGCTGATTGGCGCGCTTATGGTTGCGCTGGTTACCGTCGTGGTGGTGCCGATCCTGCTGTCCTACGTGACCTTTGGGACGTTCGAAGCTTGGCTGATCAAGGTGCTGCCCTGGGGAGCCATGTTCCTCTTGGTCCTGACCTGCCTGTCGATCCTATACCGGTTCGGCCCGAATGTACCGGGCGGCTTTCGGTCACCCTGGATCACTGTGGGCGTGCTGGTCGCTGCACTGGCCTGGGCGGCGGTGTCGATCGGCTTTTCGGTCTACCTGTCGAACTTCAACAGCTACAACAAGATTTACGGGTCCATCGGGGCCGTGATCATCTTGATGACCTGGCTTTATCTTAGCGTCTGGGCCGTGCTACTGGGCGGCGCGATCAACGCCGAACTGGATGAGCGGGTGCAGGCCCGGACTGCCCGCACCCGGACGCCCTAGACGTAGCGGTTCCACAGATTTTCCAGCCGCTCTTGCCGGCCGGATTTCGGCTGGGGCTCGAGACCTTCTGCCATGACACGTGTGGCGGCTTCTTCAAGACTGCCCTTCAGCATTGCCTGCGCCTTTGGACTTTGCCACCCGGCGTAGCGGGCCTTGACGGCGGTCTCCATCTCTCCGCTTTCCATCAGGGCTGCGGCGGATTTCAGCGCGCGAGCGCAGGTGTCCATGCCGCCGACATGGGCAAGGATCAGATCTTCGGGATCAAGGCTCTGCCGCCGGACCTTGGCGTCGAAATTCACGCCGCCTGTGGTAAAGCCGCCCGCCTTCAGGATTTCATAAAAGGCGACGGCCTTTTCGGCGTGGTTGTTCGGGAATTGGTCGGTGTCCCAGCCGGACTGGTAGTCGTTGCGGTTCATGTCGATGGAGCCAAAGATGCCCAGCGCTGCTGCAAGGCCGATTTCGTGTTCGAACGAATGCCCGGCAAGGATCGCATGGCCCTGTTCGATGTTGACCTGAACTTCTTTCTCCAGCCCGAACTCGACCAGAAAGCCGTAAACTGTGGCTACATCATAGTCGTACTGGTGCTTGGACGGTTCTTGTGGCTTAGGCTCGATCAGGATCGCGCCTTTGAAGCCGATCTTGTGTTTGTACTCCACCACCTGCTGCAGGAACCGCCCGGCATGCGCGCGTTCGGCCTTGAGGTCGGTGTTGAGCAGTGTTTCATAACCCTCGCGTCCGCCCCACAGGACATAGTTTTGTCCACCAAGCTTGTGCGTTGCATCCATGTTCGCCTTTACCGTCGCTGCGGCATACGCATAGACATCCGGGTCGGGGTTGGTGGCGGCCCCGCTCATCCACCGACGATGGCTAAACATATTGGCGGTGCCCCAAAGCAGCTTGGCCTTGTGGGTGTCTTGCTTAGCGGCAAGGTAGTCGACCATTTCATCCAGATTGCGCTTGGATTCGGCGAAATTGGAGCCTTCAGGGCGCATGTCGGCATCGTGAAAACAGTAGAAGGGCTG
>JANPBI010000319.1:0-6593 GCA_031430315.1 Rhodobacterales bacterium
GGGTCTGCACCGTCGAGGCGATGCCGCTGGAGATCGGCGCTGACTTCGTCGCGGTGGATGAGATTCAGCTCTGTGGCGACGCCGACCGCGGCCATGTGTTTACTGACCGCCTTTTGCGCGCGCGTGGTTTGCATGAGACGCTGTTTCTGGGGTCCGACACGATGCGGGGCGCTATTGCCGCGCTGATCCCGCGGGTGCAGTTCCTGAAACGTGACCGATTTTCGACACTGACCTACTCCGGTTCGAAAAAGATAAGCCGCATCCCCCCTCGCAGTGCCATCGTCGGTTTCTCTGTTGAAAACGTCTATGCCATTGCCGAACTGATCCGCCGTCAGCGGGGTGGATGTGCTGTCGTGATGGGGGCCTTGTCCCCCCGCACGCGCAATGCCCAAGTAGCGCTTTACCAGAACGGTGATGTGGATTTCCTGATCGCCACGGATGCCATTGGCATGGGCCTGAACCTCGACATTACCCATGTGGCGTTCGCGTCAACTGCCAAGTTCGACGGCCACCGGATGCGCGGGCTTTACCCGCAGGAACTGGCCCAGATCGCGGGCCGCGCCGGGCGACATACCGAGAACGGCACCTTCGGCATCACGGGCGAAGCACGCGAGCCGGACGCCGACATTATCGACGCCATCGAAAATCATCGCTTTGAACCTGTCCGAAAGCTGCACTGGCGCAATGTGGACCTCGATTTCGGGACGGCAGTTCGCCTGATCCGCTCGCTCGAAGAACCGACCTCAAACGAATGGCTAACTCGCGCGCGCGATTCTGATGACCTGGCCGCCCTCAAGGCGCTGGCCGAAATGCCAGAAGTGCGTGACCGCCTGACCGGCCCCAAACGTGTCCAACTTTTGTGGGATATCTGCCGCGTTCCAGACTTTCGGAGCAGTTCAACTGCTGAACACGCGAGCCTTTTGGTTCGGCTTTACGAATTTCTGGTGGGTCGAGGCCTTGGCGGCGGCAAAATCCCCTCGGAATGGATGAAAACCGCGGTGGAACGCATCGACAGGCCCGGCGGCGACATTGACGCGATCAGCAAAAGGCTGGCCTATATCCGCACCTGGACCTATGTGGCGCAACGTGCCGGATGGGTCGAAGACGAAAGCCATTGGCGTGACGAGACGCGCGCTGTAGAAGACCGCCTGTCAGATGCGCTGCATGCCGCCCTGACCCAACGATTTGTCGACCGGCGGACATCAGTCCTGCTTCGCCGGTTGAAGCAGAAGGAGACCCTCGTGGCCGAGGTGAATGACAAAGGCGAAGTGACGGTTTCCGGCGAATTCGTCGGCAAGCTGGATGGCTTTCAATTCCAGCAAGACGCCAGTGGCTCGCCCGACGAGGCGCGCACCCTGCGCCAGGCCGCCTATCAGGCGCTGAAGCCGGAATTCCACCTGCGCGCGGACCGGTTCTACAACGCGCCGGACACCGAGATGGATTTCACCACGCAGGGCGGCCTGATGTGGGGCACCACGGCAGTGGGCAAGCTGGTGAAGGGCGCCGACATCCTGAAACCGCAGGTTGAGGCATTTGTCGACGAAGAGGCTGGTCCCGATGTCGCTGACAAGGTGCGGCGCCGGATGCAGCATTTTATCGACCGCAAGATCGCAGCCCAGTATGAGCCCCTGATGGCGATGAGCCGGGATGAAACCCTGCAAGGCCTGGCGCGCGGCTTTGCTTTCCGCCTGTCCGAAGCCTTGGGTGTGTTGCCGCGAGACGAAGTGGCGACCGACGTCAAGGCGCTGGACCAGGACGCCCGCTCGACCTTGCGCAAGCACGGTGTGCGGTTTGGCCAGTTCACCGTCTTTCTGCCGCTGTTGCTGAAACCCGCGCCGACGCGGTTGCGGCTGGTCCTTTGGTCGCTGATGAACGACCTGACAGAGTTTCCCGAAAGCCCGCCGCCCGGTCTTGTCACCATCCCGAACCTGCCTGACGTGCCGAAACAGCATTACACTCTTGCAGGCTATCACCCGGCAGGTACGCGGGCGATCCGCATCGACATGCTGGAACGTCTGGCGGACCTTCTGCGCGCCAAGGACAGCCGCGTAGGGTTCGAGGCCGCGCCGGAGATGCTGTCGATCACCGGCATGACACTGGATCAGTTCGTGGACCTGATGGCAGGCCTTGGCTACGCCGCCGAAAAGGGCGAACGCGAACGCGTCAAGGCAGCCCCGATCCCGATCGCTGTCGACCCCGATGCGCCGTTGCAGCCCATCCCGGAACATGAATCCGCTTTCGTCCAACCCGACCCGGAGGCTGAGGCGGCAGGCCCGGTGATGGAGACCTTTTATACCTTTAGCTGGGCCCCAAAACCCCGGTTCCAGCGCCCCGAACGCCCCGCCCGCCCGGAACGCAGCCCTCGTCCTGAAGGTGCGCCCCGTCCCGACGGCACCCCGCCTCTCGAAGGCACCCCGCGCCCCGAAGGCGAAAAGCGTGAAAGCGGACGTCGCAACCGCAAATCGAACGGCAACAAGGCCAAGCCCCAACCTGCCGCCGATCAAGGCGACGGCAAGCCGTATGGTCGCGCCGCAGCCGAGGACGCAGCACGCGCGGAACGCACGGCGGCCCAGGCGCAAGGCCGGGGCGGTAAGCCCTATGGAAAGTCCGGTGGCAAAGACAATGACCGCCCCAAATCCTACGACTCTCGCCCCCCCAGACAGGACCGCCCTGTGGACCCTGACAACCCCTTTGCCGTCCTTGCGGCCCTGAAAGCCAAGTTGTAGCGGCTTGGCCGGACCGGGTGCACGCAGGGCCGAAGGTCAGACCCCGCGCCTGCGGCTGGACAAATGGCTCTGGCAGGCTCGGTTCTTCAAGTCGCGCAGCCTGGCCGCCGAATTGATCGCCGAAGGCGGTTGTCGGGTCAACGGCGTCAAGGTTTCGCGCGTCGGGACGCCAGTGGTGGTTGGGGACGTTTTGACCTTTGTGCAGGTGCGTTCCGTGCGGGTCGTACGGGTGACCGACTTGGGCTATCGTCGCGGTCCTGCCTCCGAGGCGCAGCTGCTTTACATCGACGTCGCCTCAGGCGCGACCTCAAGCCCGCTTGAATGATCCTTCCGAGTGTTCTAGTCAACTTTCCCAAAGCCGCGTCGAAAAGGACCCGCCCGCCATGACCTATGTGGTGACCGACAACTGCATCGCCTGCAAATACACCGATTGCGTCGAGGTCTGTCCGGTCGATTGCTTTTACGAAGGCGAGAACATGCTGGTCATCCACCCGGATGAGTGCATCGACTGCGGCGTCTGCGAACCTGAATGCCCCGCCGACGCGATCCGCCCAGATACCGAACCGGACATGGACGAATGGGTGACCTTCAATCGCAAGTATTCCATCGCCTGGCCAGTGATCGTCACCAAAAAGGATCCCCTGCCTGATGCCGAGGCGCGGGATGGTGAAAAAGACAAGCTGGACAAGTATTTTTCCGAAGCTGCAGGCGCGGGCGGCTAAGGTCCGATTCGCAACCTGCGGCTGTATGATTCGCAACGAATCAGTAAAACGCAAAGATTCCAATGCGTTGCGTTTCAGCCTTCGTGTATGCGCGCCAGTTGGAATCAGGCAGTTATTGTGATATACATTTGTCATAATCAATCCACGGAGCTTCGACCCTCCCTCAGGGTACGTACCTGAGCGGGATTTTCCTGTGACAAACCTAGCCTTTGACCCCAGGGATCTTTTTCTCTGGCCAAGGGATGTGTCGCTGGATCGGGGCCCAACCCAAAGGTAGTGACCCGCATGACCAAGTCCCGCAGAGCCGATTTCCGCCCCGATGAATTCGTGGTCTACCCTGCGCATGGCGTGGGCCGGATCATTTCCATCGAAGAACAGGAAATCGCCGGTCTGACGCTGGAACTGTTCGTCATCTCGTTTGAAAAAGACAAGATGACCCTGCGCGTGCCGACCCACAAGGCGACCGAGGTGGGCATGCGCTCGCTGTCCTCGCCCGACGTGATCTCCAAGGCGCTGGACATGCTGAAAGGCAAGGCCAAGGTCAAACGCGCCATGTGGTCCCGCCGCGCGCAGGAGTATGAGCAAAAGATCAACTCGGGCGACCTACTGTCCATCGCCGAGGTCGTTCGCGACCTGCACCGCACCGATGATCAGCGCGAGCAAAGCTATTCCGAGCGTCAGCTCTACGAGGCAGCGCTGGAACGCCTGACCCGCGAAGTCGCGGCCGTGGCAGGCAGCGACGAGGTGGGTGCTGCCAAGCGCGTGGGCGACGTCCTGGTCAGCCGCGCGGCGTAAGTCTGAGCGATTTGAAGGTTGGGAACGGCGGTCGAAAGGCCGCCGCTTTCGTTTGAGGCGAAAAGCGTGCCAACTACAGCATGGCAGCCGCCTCAGTTGGTGTTGCGATGCACTCCATACCAAGCAAAAGGAGCGCGGCCCTGTTGTTCTGGAAGTCCCGCGTATTGTTTGTCACGAAAACATCTCGGCGTTCCTTGATGTGGCAATAGCCAGATATGACATCACACCAAGTGTTGCGCCATTTTGACAACAATGGCGATTGGATGCTGATATCGTCAAGGATTTGACCGGCTATTAAATGGTCTGTCGGGTTCCTTTTAACATTTGGCGCTATCACAGCCCAAAGGGCGTCCATCTGCGCCTCATACTCATCTTCGTTTCCGACAATATAGGCATAGTTGATATAGCAAAGCCCAATAATCGCTGGCATTGGAACGAGTGGAAGGTCCTGCCAACCGAGTTTGGCCAATCGATCCATGAACAAATGAGCGTTCCCTGGAAACGTTCGTGATCTTGTATTTTCGGAAGCAGAAGCTGCAAGTAGAGCCACGTCGATCTTTTTTTGGCGATGGGCTTCGACCAGTGCTTTGACAGACGCTGCCTGCGCTCGTTGTTCCTCGACTTCAATTACGCAGTTCCAGTCCAACGTAAACTTCATTCCAACCCCTACTGACTAGATAAATTCAAAGGCGGCTATAGAAACACTCACCAATCGCCCGCCCCCCTCACCCGAAATACCGCTCTGCCGACACGTACCCCGCCAGCCGCCCCGCAGCACACCAGTCCCGCTCCAGCGCCATGTCACCCACCAGGATCACCTGATCCGACGGCACCCGCCCCATCGCCGCGCGCAATACATCCCGCACCTCGCCGAACCGGGCCTGCGCAAAGGGCGCTTCATGCGCCCCGTCGAGCCCCCCCTCATTCGCCACCATCACCGCACTGGCCGCCAAAGGCCGCACGGCCAGCGCAATCCGCCCAGCCCCCGTCACTGCCGCAAGCTTCTCCGCCCGATCTTCCGGCATCGCGGGCCGCACCAGACTGACCCGCAGCGCGTTTGACGAAAACAGAAACGCCACCACGTCATGCCCTGTAGCTGCCCGCACGCTCGCATAGGTCCTGTAATCCAGACCAAGTTCCTTCGCCCGCCGGACGCGCAGGCGTACCACTTCGATCGGCAACACCGGTAACAGCCGCTCCCGCGCGCGGCTCCAGCAATGTCGCCGCCAGCTGACGCCACCCTCAAGCGAAGGCCCACCGTTATGACCGAGATCGTTCATCGCTTCTTTCCGATTGGCCCAAATATCCCACGGGTGGTCTGGAGGGTGTGAAACCCTCCAGTCCCGCCTTCAGTCCCATTCCCGCAACCGGGCCACATAGCGCGCCATCGTATCGACCTCCAGGTTCACGAGATCCCCGACGGCGACCGTGCCCCAGGTCGTCACTTTGCGTGTATGGGGAATGAAATTCACGCCGAAATCACGCCCTTCGACCTCGTTCACCGTCAGCGATGTCCCGTTCAGCGCCACGGACCCTTTAGGGGCGATGAACTTCGCCAGCCCCTCAGGCGCACGGAACGTCACCCGCAGGCTGTCGCCTTCGGGGTGCAGCCCCACGACCTCGGCGGTGCCATCGACATGGCCTGACACGATGTGTCCACCAAGCTCGTCCCCGACCTTCAGCGCACGTTCCAGGTTCACCCGCCGCCCCGGATGCCAGCCGTTACGCCCGATATTGGTCTTTGACACCGTCTCGGCCGAGATCTGGACATCAAACCAGTTGCGCGGCTCCGTCCCCGTTGCCACCACGGTCAGGCAGACGCCTTCGCAGGCGATCGAGGCGCCGATGGCAATGCCCGCCACGGCATAGCGGGTTGCGATGCGCGCACGCAGATCGCCCTGCTGATCCAGCGCGATGACCTCGCCCATATCCGTCACGATGCCTGTGAACATGACCGCCCCCTTGCGTCCGGCTTTCCCTTCCGAGGTATCGCCCCCTTACGGCTGTGACAAGCCCCGCCTCCCAATCCGATGCTGAGTCCATCTTGCCACAGCTCTGCCGGCTTCCAATGCCTTCCCCTTGCCCGAACGGTCGGCCAGCGCGATACCAACGGCTGCAATTGCAATCAGGCCCCTCGCCAATGGCCCAGCCGACCCAAGGACAAGGCCGCAGCTTTCTGTTCCTACAAGGGCCGCACGGCCCGTTTTTTCGCCAACTTGCTGGGACTTTGGAAGCAACCGGCGCGCAGGTCTGGCGCGTCGGGTTCAACCAGGGCGACCAAAGCTTTTGGCCCGGCGGCAGTTTCATTGCGCACAAGGGCGGGCTGGCAGACTGGCCAGCGCATCTCGCC
>JANPBI010000320.1:0-11919 GCA_031430315.1 Rhodobacterales bacterium
CCATAGGCGTCCGACAGGGGGCCCATGAACAGCGTGCCCACCCCCATGCCAAAGACAAAGCTGGTGATCACCAGTTGCGAAAGGTTGGCGTTGTCGGGTGAGAGTTCGCGCGCGATCTGCGGCAAGGCCGGCAGCATCGCGTCGATGGACAGCGCGATGGTCGCAAAGAGAGCGGCCGCAAGGGCGATGAATTCAGCCAGGGGGCGTTCGGGGGGGGCGTTTGTTGTCATGATGGGTGCCTAGGTGACGGAGCTTGCCGCCAGTTTCGAGCGCAAAATGCGACCAGTCGTGAACAGTTGATGTGCGCAGTTGGTTGCGCGGCATGGGGTGGCGTCACGGGTTCTGCTGCGTTTGTGCCTTGATGTCCTTGATCACCTGTCCCCAGAACTCAGGTGGCTGCGCGCCGGAAACCACATATTGCTGCGCGATCAGGAATGTCGGCACGGCGTTCACACCCTTTTGGCGGGCGTCCTTGTCCCGCGCCAGGATGTCGTCGCGGTCCGCGTCACTGGCCAGCAAGCGGGCGATGGCCGCGCGGTTCAGGCCGACCTCCGCTGCGATGTCCGCCAATGTCTCATGGTCCGCGATGTTGCGCTTTTCCTTCCAGTAGGCACGGAACAAGGTACTGACCATCGCCGACTGCCGCCCCTCGATCTCGGCCCAGTGGATCATGCGGTGGGCATCGAGCGTATTGGAGGCAAATGGCACCGAGGCCACGTCCAGCTCGATTCCCGCTTGAAGGGCCGCCGCTTCGACCTGCGCATAGGCGCGCTGTGCCTTGTCACGGCCACCGAACTTGGCATCCAGATAGGTCGCGCGGTCCATCCCCTCTACCGGCATGTCGGGGTTCAGCTGGAACGGATGCCAGGCAATGGCAAAGGGGTGGTCGGCTGCGGCCTCCAGCGCGCGGTCAAGGTGCGCCTTGCCGATCAGGCACCATGGGCAGACGGGGTCTGAAAAGATATCAAGGCGGATCATGGAACAAGGTCCTGCGGCAGCGTGGCAGATGTCTGTCAGGCCCAGCTTGCCCAGATTGGACGGATGGGCAAGATGTGTTCGGACAGGACCGCAACGGGCCAGGTCAAAAATGCGCGTCTTCCAGCCCGCAAAACGGATCAACCGGCGAAGTGGTGTTCCACGGGGCCTTGCCCAACAGGCATTCCACCACCGCTGCCTGCATCGACGGCATGGTGGCGTAGGCGTTGATATAGCAGGGCACCCTGGGTGCATCATATAGCATGTAGGGGTAGCCGAACGAGATCATGACCGTTGGCATGTCATGCCAGTGCCGCGCCATGGCGTGGTCCATTGGGCCCGCGATCCGAGCCCAATCCAGAAAGATGCGTCCCCGGGTCAGCAGGGTTTCCTCGCCTAATAGATACAAAAGCAGGTCGTGATCTTTTGGTCGAACACTTTGACCGGGCGCATGCAGCGACACCTCGAAGCCTTCTCGGGTCAGAAGGTCCGGAACGTCGAATGCCATCGGTTCGGGATGCAAGGGGGACAGGATGCCCCCCGAAACGATCAGGACGCGCCGATGTCGGGCAGGCGACAGTGGCAG
This sequence comes from Rhodobacterales bacterium, assembly GCA_031430315.1. Lineage (GTDB taxonomy): Bacteria > Pseudomonadota > Alphaproteobacteria > Rhodobacterales > Rhodobacteraceae > JAJNPS01. Next base: position 1,562 of record JANPBI010000320.1, read on the forward strand.
AAGACCATGAACGTCCTTGACCAATGTCGGCGCGCGGGCGGTGATCGTCCGGGCGGAGGAGCGATCACGGGCATTGCCCATCGCCGCGCGCTGGCTGGTAGCGGATGGCAAAGGCCCGCGATGCAGGCCAAGTGCGGCCTTCATCCCCAACACACGTGTCAATGCCGCTTCGTGCCGGGCCGCGCTGATCCGACCGTCTGCAATCGCCGTCTCGATCAGGTTAAAATCCGCCTTTGGATCCGTTGAGAACAGGATCATGTCGCAGCCGTTCTCGATCACCTCGGGCAGCATCTGCGATCGTGCGGCAAAGCTGCCAAAGCCACCCATCAGGGTCGCGTCCGACACGATCAGCCCGTTGAAGCCAAGCCGGTCGCGCAGCAAGGTCTGGTTTAATTGGGCGTTGACCGAGGCGGGGCGAAACGCCTCGGCGCCTGCATCCGGATCCAAGCTGCGGATGAAGGCTGGAAAGGCGATATGCGCGGACATGACCGACATCACCCCGGCGGCGATGGCCGCGCGATACAGCCGACCATGGGTTGTCTCCCATTCGTCGACCGACAGGGGAATGACCGTCGTGACCAGATGTTGGTCGCGGTCGTCATGGCCTTCGCCGGGCCAGTGCTTGACTGTGGCGGCGATGCCCGCTGCCTGGAACTCTGCGATCTGGGTCAGGGCGTGGCGTTCGATCCGCGCGATGTCAGACCCGAATCCACGCGTCGCGACGATCGGGCTGCGAAAGGCCGCGTTGATATCGAGGACCGGCGTAAAGGACCAGTTGATGCCAATGGCGCGCGCCTCGTCCGCCATGATGCGACTGATGGTTCGGGTCGCCTGCACATCGTCCACAGCGGCAAGGGCCAACGGGTTCGGCACCTCGGTCCCGAATGCCAATGACATACGCGATCCTTCCAGATCTGCCGAGATCAACAGCGGTACCGAGGCCTGCGCACGCACGGCATCCATGAATTCGGCCTCTTGGTCGAGGTCGGCGGAAAAGAACCGTGTAATGCCAGCAGGGCACAGGGCGGCAAGGCGGGCCAGTTCCTGCGGGTCGCGGCCTTTCGAGATATGGCAGAACAACTGCCCCACCTTTTCGCGGGCTGTCATCGCGGCGAGAGTGTCGCGCACCCACGCCAGGCCGTCTTCGTCAAGGTTGAACGGGGCCAGACGAAGCAGGTCCAGGGTCATGATGGCTACCTTTGATGCGTGTTGCATAGGGACCTGCCTGAACAAGCATCCCTGGGGGGCGAGGCCCGTCGTCCAGACTGGTTCCGGATTAGTCGATCCAGCCATTGACCCGGTTTGCGCCGCCCGAAATGTCCCGGCCCAAACCTTCTACGGTGGCGCAGCCCGCCAGGACCACCAAAGCCGTCATCCAAACCATTTGCCGCATCATCGCTTCGCCTATCTGGAGCTCACTCCGCCTGATACCACCACACCTCGGGCTGAAAGCCAATCCAGTCCCCATAAAGCGGCAGCTTTTCCGGAAACCGCAACTCCTTGCGATGTGCGATGCGCGACTTTTCGGCATACCAGAACGGGATGACGTAGCGTCCTGCCGTCAGGACCCGGTCCAGCGCCTGGGTTGCGGCGACAAATTCTGTCTGGTCGGGGGCGGCGAGCAGATCGGCAATCATGGCCTCGGCGGCGGGGGAATTCATGCCCATCCAATTGCGCGTGCCGGGTTCTGTCACCCCAGCCGATCCCCAGTACAGCGTCTGTTCATTGCCGGGCGACAGCGAAAGAGACCTGATATAGTCGACCATGTCGAAATTGTAGTTGGTGGTGCGTTCCTTGTATTGGGCGCTGTCTACGGTCGTAACGGTCGCCGCGATGCCCAACCCCTTCAGGGCCTCGACATAGATGTTGGCAATCGAGATCCGTTCGTCGGCACCGGTTTGCAACAGCAACTCGAATGCAAAGGGCGTGCCTGCAGCATCCTTCATCACGCCGTCCTGGACTGTCCAGCCGGCCGCTTCCAACAGCTTGGTTGCGGCGCGCAGGCCCGCGCGGTTGGCCTCGGTGCCATCTGACACGGGAAAGCTGTAGCCTTCCAGCGTGCCTGGCAGAAGATCTGCCTTGAACGGTTCCAGCAGGGCGGCCACGCGCCCCTCGGCGGGCGTGCCGGGTGTCATGCCCAGGATCGAATTGCCGAAGTAGGATGTGATGCGGGGCTGGGTGCCACCGGTGATTGTCTTGTTAATGAGTTCAAAGTTGAAGGCCTGGATCAGCGCTTCGCGCACACGCCAGTCGGCAAAGATCGGTTTGCGGGTGTTGAAAACAAAGCCCTCGATGCCGGATGGGCGACCATGTGGGATCTCTGACTTGACCACATCGCCGGAGGTGACGGCCGGAAAGTCGTAGTTCGACAGCCATTTGGCGGCATTGCCCTCGCGGAACGTTGTGGTGGTGCCACCCTTGAAGGCCTCGAACACGATGCCGCCATCACCGAAATAGTCGTATCGGACAGCGTCGAAGTTGTGCTGGCCCCGATAGAAGGGCAGGTCCTTGCCCCACCAGTCGGGGTTTTTCTTGTAAGCCACGTATTTGCCCGCCTCGACCTTGTCGACGACATACGGGCCAGAGCCGATCACCGGTTCCAGGCTGCTGACGGTAAAGTCCTTGCCCTCCCACTGCGCCTTTTTCAGGATCGGCCGCAGGCCCAGGATCAGCGGCAGTTCCCGGTCCACGACGTTGAAGGTGAACTTGACCGAACGGTCACCGGTCTTTTCCGCCGTGGCGATCTTCTTCCAGGCGGCGGCATAGCGGGGATTGCCCTCGGTCCCTAGTTTTTCGAACGACCAGAGCACGTCTTCGGGGGTAACCGGACTGCCATCCGAGAATTTCGCGGCCTCACGCAGGGTAAATTCCACGTAACTACGCGAATCGTCGGTGTTGATCGATTCGGCCAAAACCCCATACAGCGAGAAAGGTTCGTCATAGGACCGACCCAGAAGGCTTTCCACAGTCAGCAGCGAAACCCCAGCCGCCGCCTGCCCCTTGACGATAAAAGGGTTGAGGCTGTCAAAGCTGCCGGATTCACCGAACCTGATCTCGCCCCCCTTGGGAGCATCGGGATTGGCATAGGGCAGGGACACAAAATCCGGGGGGAGGGCAGGGTCACCATACATAGCTATGCCATGCATGGGGTCGGCAAAGGCACCCGTGGCCTGTGCCATTGACAGGACGGCTGCTGCGGCAATCCGAAGGCCGAAGGGGAAAAGATTTGTCATGGCGACCGCTTTCTCTGGACCGAGGTTGTGTCGATCAAGCCTATGCCGACGACTTGGCCTTTTCAAACTTTTTACTTGGCCCGGCAAGCGGGTAGGGCTATAAGATGCCTACTGCTCGATAGGTTTCTTGCCTGTATGAAACCTGCCTCAATAACTCGACGCCGGCCTTGCGCCGGCGTTTTTTTGGCCTCACGACCATGTTCCGATGACATTCGCAGGTGCAGCATGTAGGCTGCAGCTGCAACATCAGAGGGTTGGCGATGATGGAACTTACGGGCAAGCGGGCAGTCGTCACCGGATCGAACTCCGGCATCGGGTTGGGCGTGGCGGAGGCTCTGGCCAAGGCAGGGGCCGATGTGGTGCTGAACAGTTTCACCGACCGGCCCGACGATCATGACCTTGCGGCATCTCTGGCGGAAAAGTACAAGGTTGCCGTCCGCTACATCGCCGCCGACATGTCGAAAGGGGCCGAGTGCCGGGCGCTGATCGACAAAGCGGGCGGCTGCGACATTCTCGTGAACAACGCGGGCATCCAGTTCGTTTCGCCCATCGAGGATTTCCTGGTGGAAAAGTGGGACCAGATCATTGGGATCAACCTGACCTCGGCGTTTCACACCACCGCGGCGGCGATCAAGGGCATGCGCGACCGTAAATGGGGGCGGATCGTCAACATCGCCTCGGCGCATGGGCTGACCGCATCGCCGTTCAAATCGGCCTATGTCGCGGCCAAACATGGCATCGTCGGTCTGTCCAAAACCGTGGCGCTGGAAACGGCGGGGCAGGGGATCACCTGCAACGCGATCTGTCCAGGCTATGTACTCACCCCGTTGGTCGAGGCGCAAATCCCCGACCAGATGAAGGCGCACAAGATGGACCGCGAAACGGTGATCCGCGAAGTTCTCCTGGACCGCCAGCCCAGCAAGCAGTTTGCGACGGTGGAACAGATCGGCGGGACGGTGGTCTATCTGTGCAGCCCGTCGGCAGATCAGGTGACCGGCACGACAATTTCCATCGACGGCGGCTGGACCGCAATGTGATGGGGCGGCGGCATGAAAGATGACATCCCTCTGGCAGACCTTCGTGGCGCGCCGATCAGCCTGGCGCTGCAGGGCGGTGGGGCGCATGGCGCCTTTACCTGGGGGGTCCTGGACCGGTTGCTGGAAGATGACGGCCCCGAGATTGCCGGGATTTCCGGCACCTCGGCAGGCGCGCTGAATGGGGCCGCGCTGAAGGCCGGGCTGGTGGCGGGTGGACGGATGGCCGCGCGCAAGCGGCTGGACCAGCTGTGGGACCGGGTCGGCGATGTCGGCGACATGCGGCTGGTACCCTGGATGGCGGCGATGATGCCATTCTGGCAGGGCTGGCAGAACATGGCGACCGCGCTCTTCCCGGTGTCCTCGCAGGGCATCGCGGCACAGCTCTATTCGCCCTATGCCTGGGGGGACGCCTGGTCAAACCCGCTGGAACCGCTGGTCCGCGATCTGGATTTCGCCAGCGTCTGTGCCAGCGATGCCCCGCGCCTGTTCGTGGGCGCCACCAACGTGCGGACCGGCAAGATCAAGGTTTTCGAAGGCACCGACATCACGCCCGAAGCCTTGATGGCCTCGGCCTGTTTGCCGACGGTGTTTCAGGCGGTGACCATCGGCAGCGAAACCTATTGGGATGGCGGCTATACCGGCAATCCGGCGCTGTTCCCATTGTACGAGCCGACATTGCCCGATGATGTGGTGATCGTATCGATCAACCCGCTGTTCCGGGACGCGGTGCCCGACACGCCGCTGGAAATCCAGAACCGCATCAACGAGATCAGCTTCAACGCCAGCCTTCTGGGGGAATTGCGCGCGATTGTTTTCGTCAAACGCCTGATCGCCGACGGACGGATGCAGCCGGGCGTGATGAAAGACGTGCGGGTTCACATGATTTCGGACGACACGCTGATGACGGAACTGACTGCTGCCAGCAAACTTGCCCCCGGGCCGCAGCTGCTCGACCGTCTGAAACAGGCTGGTCGCGTGGCGGCAGAGGTTTTCATGGCCGATCGCGGCAAATTGGTTGGCAAAGCGCCGTCTGTCCGGCTGCCTGAAATTTATCGCTGATCAAGGACTAACTGGCGGTTGCGTCGGATCCTTGGCGTTAGGGTAGATCAGGCCAGCTGAAATGATCAGTTTTGCAGTGTCCTCAATGGACATGTCCAGCAGCACGACTTCGCTTTGCGGCACGAAGACAACATAGCCCGAGGTGGGGTTGGGCGTTGTCGGCAGATAAACTGTCATCATGGGGTCGTCGGGATTGCCGATCCGCTGTTGCACTTCACCTTTGGCGGCACCAGCATAAAAGCCGATCGACCACATTCCAGGACGCGGAAACTCGACAAGGCAGCAGCGATCAAAGGTGGTTGTGGACTGTGTGAACACGGTTTCCGCGATCTGCTTCAGCCCGGTATAGACGGACCGTACCACCGGCATGCGGTCCACCAGACCTTCGGCCGAACGCAGGACTGACCTGCCGATCAGTCCCTTCGCGATCCATCCGACAATCACCGTAAAGACCAGAAAGACGATGACCCCAAGGCCACGGACAGGATAGTTCGCATCCGGACCAAACCAGCGCTGCAACAACGCCTCGGGTTGGTAAGAGCCAGGGATCAATGGGAGAATCCAGGCATCTATCCAACCGACGACAGCCCAAACGAGATAGATCGTCAACCCGACCGGCAGTACGACCACGAGCCCGGTCAGGAAACTGCCCCGCAGGCTGGCAAGGACGCCGCGTTTTGCCTTTGGGGTCGGGTCAGTCATTTAGTATCCCTCGCATCACGGGGCAAGATATGCAGTGCGACGCAGACGCACAATGGTCGTTCTGCAGCGCGGCAGGGCGAACGTTCAGGATAACGCGGCGACGGGTTCAGCGCGCTTGGCGTTGGCGCAGGATTTCGGCAGCGATCCCGGCTCCGAGGCGCGCGTTGTTGAGGACAAGCGCAATGTTTGCCGTCAATGACCGCCCGTCCGTCAGTTCAAATATCCGCTGCAGCAGGAATGGCGTCACCGCCTTGGCCGCGATCTCTTGCGTCGCGGCATCGCGAAGTGCTGCCTCGATCACGGGGGTAATCTCGTCACGGGGGATTTGTGCGGCAATCGGGATCGGGTTGGCGACAAGCTGGCCGCCCGGCAGACCCAACTTCGCACGCATGAGATGTGCGGCGGCGATGTCGGCAGCGCTGTTCATGCGCAGGGGTGCGGGCAGGCCGGATGAACGCGACCAGAAGGCCGGAAAGTCATCCTGACCAAAGGCGATGACGGGCACGCCGTGCGTTTCGAGGTATTCCAGCGTCTTTGGCAGATCGAGGATGGCCTTGGCCCCGGCGGCCACGACGGTGACCGCAGTCTGGGACAATTCCATGAGGTCGGCGGAAATGTCGAAGGAGGACTCCGCGCCTCGATGGACGCCCCCGATACCGCCCGTCGCAAAGACGTCGATCCCGGCAAGGCGCGCGCAGATCATCGTGGCGGCAACCGTGGTGGCCCCGGTGCCACCCGTCGCAAGGCAGGCGGCAAGGTCGGCGCGCGACAGCTTGGCTGCGTCCTTGGCCTGCCCGAGCACGGCAAGTTCGGCTTCGGTCAGGCCAACATGAATGCGGCGGTCCATGATGGCGATCGTGGCCGGAGTGGCACCATGCGCGCGGATTTCGGCCTCGACCCGCATGGCCGTTTCCACATTCTGCGGGAATGGCATGCCATGAGTGATGATCGTGCTTTCCAGCGCGACAATCGGCGTGCCGTTGGCGCGGGCCAATGTCACTTCGGGGGAATAGGTCAGGGGCAGGGTCATGATCCGATTTCTCCCGAGACATAGTCGGCGGCGGCACGCAGCGCTTCGCTAAGGGCGGCTTCGCGCGCGGCACCCCGCGCCTCTGCCACGATATGGGCGGCCATGAAAGTGTCACCGGCCCCCGTGACACGGGTAACCAGGACCGGTGGAGGGGCACCTTCGATCACGCCCTGACCGCGACGACCCTCGGCGGCGGGTTTGCCACCGTTAGTCACCAGAGCGGCAGCGGCACCGCGATCCAGAAGTGCCTTGGCAGCATCGGCTGCAGTTGCACTTTGCGCCTTTGACAAAATGTTCGCCTCTTCGAGGTTCACATACAGCGTCGCGGTCGGATGGGTCAGCAAAGGCAGCAGGCGTTCCGCCTTGCCCGGGCTGGCAGGTGCGACGCGCAGATCGGCGCGGGTGAACAGCGGCGAGGCAGCGATGTCTGCCAGCAACGCTTCGGTCAGGTTGCCGTCCAGCGCGATCAGGCCCGGCCATGGCGCAGAAGCCGACCCCAGACGCGCATCAGACAGCGGACGCAGGATCTTGTCGCCCGCAGCCTCCAGCGAATGGGCGTCCGCGACGGCGGCGATCAACCCGTTGGCCCCTTCGATGGCCATGTAGCGGTCGGTCGGCAGGTCGTCGGAGCGGTAAATGTGCGACGTCATCAAGCCCAGCCGATCGCACGCCGCGATCAGCTCGTCGCCTTCGGCGTCACGGCCGATGGCGGTCAGCAGGGCAGGGGTCATGCCGAACCGCCGCAAGGTCATCGCTATGTTCATCGCCACCCCGCCGGGCAGGCGGCTGATGCGCCCCGGCACATCCGAGCCCAGCCGCATCGAGGTGGGTGAGCGGCCGATGATGTCCCACAGGATGGAACCGATGCACAGGATGTCGGGCGTCATGGCGCGTTTCTTGGCCCAGGACGCGTGATATGGCAAGAGGCGACAATCACTTGTCGCGACGGCCGAAACCTGACTGCAGGAAGAAGGGTAGGTCAGGGTCATGAGTTGGCGTGCCGGTCAGGACATCAGCGGAAAGCCCGGTGTCGTGCCGCGTCTCTGGGTGAATTGCGGACTGGAGGGACTGCCCTTCCAGTGCGGCGTCCGTGCGCGCAAGGTGGTTGCGTACGCGCCCCACCTGCCGGGAGCAAAAGGAAAGGACCGTTGTGCAGGCGTGGAACGTGTCGGCTTGGGCAAGGCGGGTCATCGCATTCTCCATGGCGTACAATGACGCTAAGGTTGCCCGGAACATCCAGATCGCGCTTGAGGGTTGCGTGGGGATCCTGTGGGGAAAACCCGGAGATTTATCGCAGGAACGTGAAGGGGTTTGATATAAGCGTCCGTGCGGGATAACTCCAATGCATCGACCGCCGGGGCTTTGCAGGATGCACTACGTTTTTGGCTCATACGCGCTTTACCCCGATCGTGCCGAACTTGTCGGTCCGGGGGGGTTGGTTCGAATGGAGCCCAAGGCGCTGGCCGTCCTGCGCCTGTTGGTAGAAAACCATGAACGGGTGGTGTCGCGTGCAGAGATGATCGAGGTCATCTGGGGCGGTCGGTTCGTCTCGGACGCCGCCGTCTCGACCGCGCTGAAGTATGCGCGCAAGGCAGTGGGCGATGACGGTGACCGGCAGGCAATGATCCGGACCGTACATGGGTTGGGGCACTGTTTTGTGGCCCCAGTTGAGCGGCGGGTTGATGCGACGACGGTGGTGCAGGCGGTCGAGCCAGCGCCGAACGCGACCGACCACAGACCGACCATCGCTGTGTTGCCTTTTTTGCAGGGCGCTGGCGATGCTGTGCAGGTGGGCGATGGGTTGGCGGATGAAGTTATCTCGTCACTGGCGCGGTTGCGCTGGATACGTGTGATTGCACGCGAGTCCAGCTTTCGCTTTCGGCAGGACGGGCTGGACCTTGGCGGACTGCGCCAGGTTCTGGGGGCGGGTTATGCGCTGACGGGCCGGGTAGAGTTGGCAGGTGGGCGGCTTCATGTCTCCGTCACCTTGATTGATACCCGGTCCGGATCCGTGATCTGGGCCGACCGGATCAGCCCGACTTTGGATGACCTGCACCTCGCCCGGCAAGAGATCACCACGGCCATTATCGGCGCGCTGGATCTGCAGATCTCGCAGGCCGAGGCGGCGACGGCCCGTACAAAGTCGACCGAAATGCTGGACGCCTGGGGGGCCTATCATCTGGGGATGAGCCATGTCTTGCGCTTCAATGCGCATGACAACGCCATTGCCGAGGGGCTTTTCGAACGCGCCATCCGTCTGGACCCGAACTTCGCCACTGCCTTCGCAGGACGGGCATTCGCGCTGCAACAAGAGGCGTCACAGGGCTTCAAGACCGACACCGCACCCGTGCTTGCCGAAATGCGGCGCATGGCGGAAAGGGCGGTGGACCTGGACCCCTTTGATCCCTTTGCCAACATGGTCATGGGCCGTGTCCAACAGTTCACCGGTCGCCCCGATGATGGGCTCTTCTGGTATGACCGGGCCATCGAGGTCAGCCCGAACTTCGTCAAGGGTCACTATGCACGTGCCTTTTCAGACATGCTGATGGGGCGCACGGACCAGTCCCGTGCGGGGTTGGAGACGTCCATGCACCTCAGCCCGATGGACCCGCTTCTGGGCCTGATGCTGACCTTCAAGTCACTGTCCTACTTCGTGGATGGCAAGCTGGACCTGGCGCGGGAGTGGAGCCAGAAGGCTGTGCGCTGCAATCAGGTGCACTATCTGATTCTGACCACCGCAGCCGTCGTGAACCATTTGGCGGGTGACACGGCCGAAGCGACGCGATGGGCCACGCATTTGCGCACCCTGCGCCCGGAGGCCACGGCGGCGCCATATTTTCTGTCGGTGAAATTTGCCAATGCAGACGCCAAGGCCCTGGTGCGCCAGTCGCTCCATGACCTCGGGATCCCTGACTGATCGCAGGCCAAGGTGCACGACCAGCGCGTGGCATTCTCAACTGTGCTGGTAAATCGCCTTGACCATCTGGCGCGCCAACAGCACCTGTCGCACCAGCACTTGCGGATCGCGTAGGCCGCGCGAGACGACAATGCCGCCCGTGATCACCGCATTCAGAAGGTCGGCCATGTCGCCCGGATCGACCGGTTCGCGCGGGGGATAGACGGCGGCAATCGCAGCGAAGGGGCCGCGGAACCGCTCACGGAAGGCCAGTTGTGACTGCTGGTTCGCGGCCCTGACCTCGGCATCGAAGAGGCGGTCTTGAAAGATGGCGCTGGCCAGGATGCAGCCGGCATAGCCACCGGGGAGCTCATGGTAACGCTCGGCCATCAGGCGCATGG
>JANPBI010000321.1:0-1666 GCA_031430315.1 Rhodobacterales bacterium
AGCAAAGCCGCACTGTCCACTGGCATAATAGCCGTCTCCAGATCCAACAACCGCAGCACGGCCTGTGCACCTTTGCGCTGCATGTCGGACGACGGGTGTACGATATCTTCAGGTGCAGCATCCCACCAACTCGCTGGCACATACCTGCGGCCAGCGACAGCATCCTCGTGCACATCACGCGCGATATTGGTCAGTTGCATAGCTATCCCGAGATTGACGGCTGCTCTGCGGGCTATTGGTGCGTCCACGTTCAACACATCGCAGACCATCAGGCCCACCGTCCCGGCCACTAGGTAAGCGTAGCGGATCAGGCTTGGCTCATCGGCGATGGCCTGATGACCAAGGTCGCTGATCAGCCCGTCAAGCAATTGTTGCATCGTGGCCGGGTTCAGGCCCATGTCCGCGACCATCGTGGCCAGTTCCCGCGCCATTTGATCGGCAGAACTGGACCTCCAAGGCTCCGCCCGCAAGTCCAAGAGTCGCCCTCTGGCATCTGCGCCGCCATCCAGATCGGCCAGATCGTCCAGCCTTCGGCAGATCGCATAAAGCTGCGCCAAACGGTCTGCGTCGCGACGCGGCATTAGATGCGCCGCCCATGCAAACGTCTTGCCGTGCTTTTCCAGCACAGGCCATGCATCTGGCAGGGCTTTGCCCAGTTCACCCGCGCCGTTCACAGCACGGCTACCGGTTCAGGCACCAGTTGGTCCAGCGTTTTGGCCGATGACACCACGCCCGGCAGACCAGCCCCTGGATGCGCGCCCGCACCTACGACGTAAAGCCCCGGAATGCCTTCACCCCGGTTGTGAAACCGGAACCATGCCGATTGCCTGAAATACGGCGAGATTGAAAAACCCGCACCATCCACGCTGAGATACCGGTCCTTGAAATCGTTCGGCGTCATCGCGAATTCCGAACAGATCGTGTCGCGCAGCCCCGGCAGCATCGACCCGTCCAGCGCCGCGACAATGCGGTCGCGCAGGCGTGGCCCCTCTACCGCCCAATCGACCCCGGCGCGCAGGTTCGGCACCGGGCACAGCACATAGAAACTGTCGCAGCCTGCTGGCGCAAAGCTGGGGTCGGTCGCGGTCGGGCGATGGACGTACAGCGAAAAATCCTCGGGCAACTTTTCGTTCCTGAAAATCTCGGCCAAGAGTTCGCGGTGGCGGGTGCCAAACCAGATCGTATGATGCGCGACATCGGCCCACTGCTGTCGCGCCCCGAAATACATCACGTACAGACCCATCGAGGAAGTCGCGTGTTTGGCGCGGAACCGTGCCAGCGGTGAGGCCGCCTTTTTCGGCAGCATGTTGCGATACAGGTGGACCGGGTCCACGTCGGTGACCACAATATCAGATCGGATCACCTGCCCGTTGGCCAACCGGACCCCGCAGGCGCGGCCATTTTCGAGTTCGATCCGCTTCACCGTTTCCCCAGTTCTGATCTCGATGCCTTCCTCGATCATCAACGTGGACAGCGCATCCACCAGCGCCCCGGTGCCGCCCATCGCAAACCAGATGCCATCGCGCTGTTCGACATAGGTGATCAGGCCGTAAATGCTGGTGGTGGCATAGGGATTGCCGCCAACCAACAGGGGCTGCACCGAAAATGCCTGACGCAAGCGGTCGTCAGTCAAGTGGCGGCTGACCATTTTCCAAACGCTTTCATA